>JAISOS010000040.1 GCA_031275485.1 Clostridiales bacterium
CCTCCCGTTTTCGTTGCGTTTTTTTGTTCTGAGTGATATAATTTTTTTGCGTAGCTTCTTTGCTATGCGGGATAACGTTGCCTGCTTGTGCCGTTTATGAAAACGCGCCTGAACTTTCGGCGTAGATTTCCGCGAGCGAAGCGCGGAAACGCGTTTCGCAAGCCTCGTTTATGTCCCCCCCTTGTCCTCCGTTTGTCCTCCTTGTATAAATGAGATTAAATATTTGTGAACAGTATAAAAGGGCAGAAAAGAGCTATTATTCATATAATAGCGTCAATTTCAATTCCTATAAGTGAATATAAAAGAGAAAAAGAGTTATCAAAAGAGAATAATTGTATTCTTGGAATTGAAGAGAGGCATAAAACTGACGATAAAACCTCTTGTTTTTTGCGTATAAATCATTTATAATAAAAGTGTAAAATTCGGAATCCGCATTCATAGACGCCGGCGTGTTTTTTATTCGTGGACGAACGAAACTGCGAGAGAGTCTTTTTGCGGCGCGTTCCGTCGTTGCCTCGCAATGCGGAAACCGTAGATTTTTCGCCCGGTATTTTATTAGGACAAGTACAAGCCGGATTCGGATAAAAAACAAAAAAAGCGGTAAAAAACTATGAAAGAAAAATCGCGTATAAATGGTATGCTTCGCGTTGCGGCGGCGGGACTTTTGGTCAATCTGGTTTTAAGCGGCGTAAAGCTTTATATCGGGCTGTCCGCGAACAGCATAAGCATTTTTTCCGACGCGGTTCATAATTTTTTGGACGCGCTTTGTTTCGGTATAATAATTTTCGGCTTTTGCGTTATGAAAAAGAAACCGACGGCGCGTCTGCCTTTCGGCTACGGAAGGGTTGAATATCTCGCGGGCTTTTTGACCTCCGTAACGGTTTTCCTCGCGGGAGTATGGTTTTTGTATTCGGCTTTGGAGAGGCTTTTCTATCCGTTTTTGCTGGTTTTTTCCCGGCTGAATTTCTGGCTGATAGCGGCGAGCGCGGCGGTCAAACTGCTGACTGCGTTCTATTTCCGTTATAAAAACCGTGCTCTGCGCTCTGACGTTTTGCGTTCCGCGTCCGCCGACGGTTTTTTGGATTCCGGCATAACGCTTATGACGCTTGTCGGCTTCGGGCTTTACAGATACGCGGCGCTGAGATTGGACGCCGCGATAGGCATAGTCATAAGCATAGTCATAATAGTTGAGGGCGCGAAACTGCTGAAAGAAAGCGCGCGGATTCTGCTCGGCGGCTCTCCCGGCGCGGCGTTTACGGAAAGGGTAAGGCTCGCGGCGACGGAATACGGCGTAACGGAGATAAAAAACGCGCGCCTTCACGACTACGGCGCAAATTGCAAGGAATTAATTTTGGAAACCGTATTTACAAACGCGCGAACCTGTGATATAATGGAAACGGAAAAAGCCGCGCGCGGGATTTCGGAAAGGCTTTCCGAAGAATTTGGAGCGGAAATAAATGTTTATATAGCGTTGCGGTAGGGCTTTGCGCGCGTATACGCGTATATATTATACCGTTTATGTTCTTTAAAAAGCGGCGTATGAAAATTATGATATAAAAAATTAAACTGCGCCTCTTCTTTGGCGTTGTGAAAAAGGGGGATTTTATGAAATTGAAAACGAGACGGCGTCTAAAAAAAGCGTGGAAAATCACTGCGACGGTATTAGGCTCGCTCCTTGTTGTCGGGCTTGTTTGCGGCATAATAGACGCGGTGGGAAACGACGCGAATATGAAGCTTGCCAAGAGCTTGAAGCCCGTCGAAAAAGCCGTCGTAATCACGCCCGAAAGGGACGATGAAACGGGATACGCGACATTTACGACGGACGGGGAATTTAAGATTTTACAGCTGACGGACGTACATATCGGCGGCGGCTTTATGTCGTTGAAAAAGGACTCTATGGCGATTAACGCCGTGGCGGATCTCGTGCATTTCGAGAAACCCGATCTCGTAATCGTTACGGGCGATATGGTCTATCCCGTACCGTTTCAGTCCGGCACGGTGGACAACCTTAAAGCTACTAAGCTTTTTGCTACGGCGATGGAAAGTCTCGGCGTGTATTGGACGGTTTCGTTCGGCAATCACGACACGGAGGTTTACAGTCTTTACGACCGCAAAGCTATCTCCGATTTTTATTCCGGCGGTAACTTAAAATACTGTCTTTACGAGGCTGGACCCGAAAGCGTAGACGGCTACGGCAACCAAATAATCAACGTGCAAAATTCGCTGGGGGTAATAACGCAATCGCTTGTAATATTCGATTCGCACGCCTACGTCAAGGGCTTTTTCCGCGATTATGACAACATACATCAAAATCAAATAGACTGGTACGCCGCCGAAATCGCGCGTCTCGACGGGATCAACCGCGGACGCGGCGCGGTCGAGCCGTTCAAATCTCTCGCGTTTTTCCATATTCCGCTAAGGGAGCAAAAGGACGCGTGGTTTGAATACGCGGACAACGGCATGCGAGATACCGCGAACGTTAAGTTCCGCTACGGTTTCGCGGGAGAGACGGGCGTCGTCGTCTACTGCGGAATAGGCGAGGATAATCTGTTCGAGACTATGCTCGCGCTTGGCAGTACGCAGGGCGTATTCACGGGGCACGATCACCTCAATAATTTTTCCGTAGACTACAACGGCGGTTCCGGCGAGCGGACTATCCGCCTTACCTACGGAATGAGCATCGACTATCTCGCTTATCCCGGCATCTATAAAAAAGTCGCACAGCGCGGCGGCACCGTCATTCTCATCCAACCGAACGGCGAATTCTCCTGCTTCGGCCGCCGCCTGTTCGACCACGGCGTGCTTTAATATTGCGAGGATTTTTTAAGGATTACGCGGGGGAAGCCTTTTGTTTGCAAAAGGCTTCCCCCGCGTCTCTTATCCGAAAGGTTTTGATAAAATTTATCGGATTTATAGGACTTATTTCTCAACCGACGTTTGATAGATTCGGCAAAGCGCGGCGATAGGTTTGGAAACGGGTCTGTCTATTACGGACGAGCGGGTACGGCGGCGCGGTTCGGGTTTTTCGGCGAGCGGGGAAATTAGCCGTTAAACTCTGAAAACCTTTCGGCAACTTCATTGATCTCGCGTTTATCGCCCGTTTATTTTTTTGCTTTATTTTGATTGCAAATTTTCCGAAAAAAGGCTATAATATTTAAAAGGCTAAGATAAATAAGGGATCGGCGGCGGTTATTTATATTTGCGGCGTTCGCTGTACGCGGGCTTTTGCCATATTCCGCGTAAAATTTAAACGCGGCGGTCGGTTTGGGCGGAATCGTTAAAATACGTTAAAGTTTTTTTGAAAATAGGCGCGTGAAAATCTTTTTTCCGCAAACTCTTGCCGCTACGGACGGTTTAAACGGCGCCGTAATAAAACGCTTAAAGTTTTTTGGAAAGGGTGCGGGGGTGGGGAAACCTTTTGCGAACAAAAGGTTTCCCCGCCGCGTAAAGCTCTTTAATAAAAAAGGAAAACCTATGAATTACAATTTCAGCGACAGAATGAACGGTTTGCAGGCGAACGCGATAAGGGAGATTTTCAAATATCTTTCCGACCCGTCGATGATTTCCTTTGCGGGCGGGATGCCGAGCGGGGACGCGTTTCCCGTAGAGATTTTGCGCGGCATATGCGAGGAGCTTTTTAAGGATAAGGACGGCATTCGCGGTATACTGCAATACGGCTCTACGGAGGGCTATGCGCCGCTTCGGGAGAGCGCGGCGGAGTTTGTAAAGAGAGTGGGGATAGCGGACGCTAGGGTCGAAAACACGCTGATAATTACGGGCGGTCAGCAGGGTATAGATCTCGCCTGCAAAATTTTTCTGAACAAGGGCGACTGCGTTCTGGTCGAGGATCCGACATATATCGCCGTATTGCATATACTGAAAACCTACGAGGCGAAAGCTTACGGCGTAAGGTCTGGACGCGACGGTATAGACACGGACGATTTGGAAGAAAAAATCAAAAAATACCGTCCGAAATTTATATATCTTGTGCCTACGTTCGGGAATCCGACGGGCAAGACCTATCCGATTGAAAAGCGCAAAAAAATTCTCGATACCGCTGTAAAGCACGGCGTAGTCGTATTCGAGGACGATCCGTACTCGCATTTGCGTTTTGGCGGTGACGCCGTGCCGTCTATTAAGAGTCTCGACTCGACGGGCGCCGTGATTTACAATACGAGCTTCAGCAAGATAATTTCGCCCGGCTTGCGTTGCGGCGCGTGCATAGCGGACGGGGAAATAATCTCCAAAATGACACTTTGCAAACAGGCGACGGACGTGCACACTCCGACGCTTTCGCAGGCGATAGCGGACGCGTTCCTGAGGGGCGGCTTTCTCGACGGACATTTAGAGAAAATTCTGCCCGTTTACCTCGGCAAAAAAAAGCTGATGCGGGCGGCGATAGAAAAATATATGCCCGCCGATTTCAAATGTACGGACCCGAACGGCGGATTATTCATATTCGGCGAATTCGGGAGCGGGATCAACACGGCGGATTATTTTATGAAAGCGTTGAAAAATAAGGTCGCATACGTGAACGGCGCGGACTTTTTCGCGGCGGGCGACGTATTTAGCACCGTTCGCCTTAATTTCAGCAACGGTTCCGGCGCGCAAATCGAAAGCGGAATAAAAGTCTTGGGTAAAATATTTAAGGGCGAAATATAAGGCTTACGCGAGAGGAATCTTTATTTTGCGTCAAGGCTTACGCGGCGGAAACCTTTTGCGGACTTATCGGACGATAGGCAAAGTATTCGTTGCGGCGGAAACGCGTCTTTATTACGTATGTTCCGACAAAAAAGTCTCGCCGTAGCTTTAAGTTGCGCCCGCATTTTTTTGCTTTTACATTCGCTTGTCAAATAAATTGTTAACGCGCGTTTTGCTTGAATGACGGTCATAAAAACACATTTAAGTTTTTTGGAAAGGTGCGCGGGGGGAAGAACTTTTATAAACAAAAAGTTTTTCCCCGCGAAAAAAAGTAAAAAAAACGGTAAAGGGAGAACGGAATTTAATGAACGTTATGGACACGCTGAGGGCGCGCGGATTTATAAAGCAGACGGTGTACGGAGATGATTTATACAAGCTTCTCGGCGAAGAATCCGTGAGCTTTTATATCGGCTACGACCCGACTGCGGACAGCCTGCACGTGGGGCATTATTTGACGCTTATGGCGGCGGGTTTTATGCAACGCGCGGGGCATAAACCGATCATACTGATAGGCGGCGCGACGGCTATGGTGGGCGATCCGTCTGGCAGAACCGATATGCGCGGTATGCTGGCGAGGGAAGAACTTGAAAAAAATGTCGAACGCTTCAAAAAGCAGATGGAAAAATTCATTTCTTTCGAGGGCGAAAACGCCGCCGTAATCGTCAACAACGCCGATTGGCTTTTAAAACTGAATTTTATGGATTTCATAAGAGATATAGGCGCGGAATTTTCCGTCAACAAAATGTTAGCCGCCGAATGCTTCAAGTCGAGAATGGAAAAGGGTCTGACGTTTTTGGAATTTTCGTATATGTTGCTACAAAGCTACGATTTTTTCGAGCTGTTCGGGAAGTATAATTGCGTACTGCAATGCGGCGGCGACGATCAATGGTCTAATATGCTTTTCGGCGCAGATTTGATAAGAAAAAAACTGAGGAAGGACGCTTACGTTATGACCTTCGAGCTTTTGACCGCCTCCGACGGCAAAAAAATGGGCAAGACGATGAAAGGCGCTCTCTGGTTAGACGCCGAAAAAACCGCTCCTTACGAGTTCTATCAGTATTGGCGCAACGTAGAAGACGCGAGCGTCGAAAAATGCATGAAGCTTTTGACTTTTATGGAACTCGAACGTATCGCGGAATTGACGAAATTTAAGGACGAGCGCATAAACGAGGCGAAAAAGACGCTAGCGTATGAGATAACGAAGCTCATACACGGCGAGGAAGCGGCGCTTGACGCCGAAAAACAGGCTCTGGCGGCTTTTTCAAACGACGTCGACAATATGCCCGAGAAGTGTGTTCCTGGCGGTACGCTCAAAATTACGGACATATTATTCGCCGCTGGACTCGCGCCGTCCAAGGGCGAGGCGAGACGGCTTGTAGAAGGCGGCGGCGTCAGGGTTAACGATATAAAAATCGACGACGCGAATTACGCCGTAAGCGAGGCTCTTTTGGCGGAGGGTTTTATTCTGCATAAGGGCAAGAAGACGCATATAAGGGTCAAGGCGGAATAGATACGGAGTTAATATTCCGACTAAACCGCGAGCGGGGAGCTTTTGAAGAAGGCTTTACTCCGCGCGGGGATAAAAAGGCGCGCATAAAAGGTCGAGGCGGAATAGATGCGGTATAAATATTGCGGAAATCTGTGCGCGTAAATCGATAGCGCGCGTTTTCGCGTATCTTTCGCGGCTTTTCTTATGCTTTTTGACGCATACGTAAGCGAAAAAACGGCGTGTAAAAATGCGGAAACGCATATAAAAATAGAAAAACGACGCTACGCGCCGTTAAAAAATGCGCTTAATTTTTTCAGAAAAAACGCGTATCAAAGCGAAGAGAACCGCGCTGTTGCGCGCTTGCGGTAAACCGTAAAAACGGCGGTTGCGCGGCTGCGGAAAAGCGCGCGAAACGCGCCTTAAAAACGCGCGTATAAGAAAACCGAAAATGAAAAATTATTTCAGCATAGAAAAGAAGACGGTTACGGAAACCGTAATCAAAAAATCGGTTTTTATAGCGGCGGCGGCGCCGATAAAGAACGCGGAGGACGCGGAGCTTTTTATAGACGCGGTACGGCGCGAACACCGCGGCGCGGCGCATAACTGTTACGCCTATATCGTCGGCGAAAACGAGATGCGCTTTTCGGACGACGGCGAGCCGCAGGGGACGGCGGGGACGCCTATGCTTACCGTTCTGAAAAAGAAAGGTTTGGAAAAAATTGCCGTCGTCGTAACCAGATATTTCGGCGGGATAAAATTGGGTGCGCCGGGGCTGATTTCGGCATACGCGGTCGCGGTTCTGAATTGCATCGAAGCGGCTGGCATAAAAAAATACGTACCTTTCCGCTCCGCAAGGCTACGTTTCGGTTACGCGGCGATAAGGATCGTCGACGGTGTGCTTAAAGGCTTTTCCGCCGTTATGGAAAACGCCGAGTACGGCGAGGATATACGCTATGAAACCGCCGTCGAGAACGAAAAATACGGGGCGTTCGTGAACGCGTTGAAAGAACGCGCGGGCGGCGCCGTCGAAATAGAACACGGTTCCGTGAAACCGCGCGCAATTTGAGAGAGCGATAGGGAGAGGCGGGCTTATATGGGCGAAACCTTTTCCCGGAATAAAAGGGTCCCCCCCCCGCATAAAATCGGTTCGCAAAAACAAAAGGAGAATAATATCATAATGGAAATCAATTTGACGAAAAATAAAAAGGTCAAGCCGGACTTCGGGAATTTGGGCTTCGGCAAATATATGAGCGACCACATGCTCATAGCGGACTATGCGGACGGAGCGTGGGGCGAGCCGAAAATCGTGCCGTACGCGCCGTTCGCGATCGATCCCGCTTCTCAGATTCTGCATTACGGGCAGGGTATTTTCGAGGGAATGAAGGCGTACAAATCCAAAAACGGCGGTATAACGCTTTTCAGACCGCGCGATAATTTTTTGAGAATGAATAAGAGCGCGGAGCGGCTTTGTATGCCGAAAATAGACGTCGATAAGACCTTGGACTCGCTGTATGAATTGGTTCGCGCGGAAAAGGACTGGATTCCCGACGCTGACGGCACTTCGCTTTACATACGGCCGGCTATGTTTTGTTCCGACGTGTATTTGGGGGTAAAGACGGGCGCGCATTACAGATTTTTCATTATAACCTGTCCGGTCGGCGCGTATTACGCGAACGGTTTGGAGCCGACGAAAATATTTATAGAAGACTTTTACACGCGGTCAAGCATAGGAGGCACGGGCGAGGCGAAATGTATGGGCAACTACGCCGCCAGCCTTATCGGACAGGAAAAGGCGCGCGAATTGGGCTTCGATCAGGCGCTTTGGCTTGACGCCAAGGACAAAAAATACGTCGAAGAAGTCGGCTCGATGAATATATTTTTCGTGATAGACGGCGTCGTCGTTACGCCCGCGCTCTCGGGCAGTATACTCGCGGGCATAACGCGCGACAGCGCGCTTGGACTGCTTAGGAAAAACGGCTATAAGACGGAGGAGCGTAAAATCTCCGTGGACGAGCTTTTGACCGCGCAGGAGAGCGGCAGACTGAACGAGGCGTTCGGCACGGGTACGGCGGCGGTCGTCTCGCCGGTAGGCGAGATTGTGTTCAAGGGAAAAAGCTACCTTATTAACGGCGGCAAAATGGGAAAAATTTCCGGATTTCTCTACGACACGCTTACGGGTATACAGACGGGCGCGATAAAGGACGATTACGGCTGGACGGTAAGGCTGTAAAAACATATACGCGCGCGGCATAAAAAGCGAAGCTTAATAAGGCGAAAAGCGTTTAGCCCGCCCGCGGAAAAAGCGACGGTATAGCGTGGAAAAAAACGCGGGTCTATACCGTAAAGACGAGAGTATAATAAGGCGGAAAAACGCATATTCGCCGCGGCATAGAAGTCGGCGTAATAAGGCGAAAGCGCGGTTTTTTGCCGTGGAAACGAGCGTGAAATAAGACGAAAAACGCGCGTCCGCAACGCAAAAAAACGGCGGAAAGATAATGCGGAAATTAAGATAAAAAATGAAACGGAAATATATAAAAACAATAAAAATCAACGCGCTTTGCAAAACGGAGAATATATGCGTTACGCTGAAATGTCAAAAGAGAAATTAAAAGAACGCTTGGAGGAGCAGAGGATAAAATACGGGGAATTTAAAGCCGAAAATCTCAGGCTCGATATGTCGCGGGGCAAGCCCTGCCGCGAACAGCTGGATTTGTCCGCGCCTATGCTCGACGTTTTGAGCGGCGCGTCCGATATGAAAACCGAAAACGGTTTCGACACGAGAAATTACGCGCTCTTAGACGGTATACCCGAAATAAAAAGGCTTTACGCCGACGTGTTGAACGTCAAAGAGGGACAGATTATCGCGGGCGGGTCGAGCAGTCTGAATATGATGTACGATACCGTGCAGAGGGGAATGCAGTTCGGCTTCGGGGGCTTTACGCCGTGGAATAAGCTCGAAAAGGTGAAATTCGTTTGTCCCGCGCCGGGATATGACCGTCATTTTGCCGTAACGGAAACTTTCGGCATAGAGATGGTCGCGGCGGAGATGACGGAGGACGGACCCGATATGGACGCCGTCGAGAAAATATGCGGGGACGACGGGAGCGTCAAGGGCATTTGGTGCGTGCCGCGTTTCAGCAATCCGACGGGCGCGGTTTATTCCGACGAAACCGTCGGGCGGCTTGCGGCAATGAAAACCGCCGCGGAGGATTTTCGGATTTTTTGGGATAACGCGTATTCCGTTCACGCCCTGAGGGACGGCGCGAGGGAGCTTGCCGATATATTGCCCGAATGCGAAAAGGCGGGGAATCCCGACAGAGTCTTTATTTTCGCGTCTACCTCGAAGGTAACCTTCGCGGGCGGCGGCGTCGCGTTTTTCGCGTCGTCCGGGCGTAATATAAAAGAGGCGAAAGCTATTATGTCTATGCAGACCATAGGTCCCGATAAGGTCAACCAACTGAGGCACGCGCGGTTTTTAAAGGATAAGGAGAATTTGACCGCGCATATGAAAAAACACGCCGCAATTATCAAGCCGAAATTCGACGCGGTTTTGGAGATTTTGGAGAGAGAATTGTCGGGCTTGGGTATAGCCGAGTGGACAAATCCCGACGGCGGGTATTTTATCAGCGTGAACGCGTTTGACTTTACGGCTAAAAGAGTCGTGGAATTGGCGGGGGACGCGGGCGTAATACTGACGCCAGCGGGAGCGACTTATCCTTACGGCAGGGATCCGCGGGACAGAAATATCAGGTTCGCGCCTACGCTGCCGCCGCTTAGCGAGCTTGTTACCGCGTCGGAAATTTTCGTCCTGTGCGTGAAAATCGCCGCCGCGGAAAGACTTTTGGAAGCTGCGGAAAGCGGTGATTAAAAGACGTAAAAAAGCGGTTAAATGAAACGAAAACCGCAGTCCGTTGCTTTGGGAAAAGCGATAAAGCGTACGGAATAAAGGTGGCGGAAAAACATAAAAACGGTAGCTTTTTGAGAAAAAAGGCAATAAAAAGTGCGGGAACGGCGGTTATTTTAACGTGAAAAGCACGTTAAAAATTGTGCGGGAAATTATATAAAATATGTAAAAAACGCGCGGAAAATTGTGTAAAAAACACGTAAAACGCATGAAAGGCAAGTGAAAAACGCGCAAAAAAACATGTGGAAAAGCGTGTGAAAAATGTGAAAAAACGCATAAAAAACGGAGTGAAAAATTGCGTAAAAAATGCGCGGAAAACGCGGTGAAAATTGCGGGGAGCGGGACGGAATGAACGGGAACACGAGGCGCGAGGGCGTGGGCGGCGAGGTATTGGCGGCGGAATATCTTAAAAGCATAGGCTATAAGATTCTGGATACGAATTTTTCCGGCTGCGGGGGAGAAATCGACATAATCGCAAGGGACGGGGATTATATAGTTTTCGTCGAGGTCAAGGCTCGGCAAAGTTTGAAATTCGGACGGCCGATAGAGTCCGTTACGCCCTCGAAGACGAAAAGCATCGCGCGCGCCGCCGAGCTTTATGCCGCTTCCAAAAGCTTGTTCGGCAAGGATATGCGTTTCGATGTGATAGAGATTTTGCGCGGCGAGATTACGCATATAAAGAACGCTTTCGACGCTTGCTGATTTGTTAAAGGGGATTCATTCGGGGGAAACCTTTTCTCGGAAGAAAAGGCTTTCCACCGCGCCCCTTTCCAAAAGACCCCGATGTAATATGCAATATGTATTATGTATATATACGCTAAGTTAATAAACCGCGCGCCGCGGCGGCTTTGCACAAAAGACGGGAAACTCTTTGGAACACGCTCCGTCCGCTAACGGGGACGCTCCTTTTTAAAGAGAGAGGCTTTGACGATACGGTACTTCGTTTGATTTGAACGTACTTAGTTGAGATAAACCGAATAAAGCGTCGGTTTTTTTGGAAAGTGGGGCGGGGGAAAATCTTTTGTTCACAAAAGGTTCTCCCCCCGCGTAAATCCCCATTCAAAAAATAAAATAAAAAATGAAAAAAGGAGGATTTTTAGTGAAAGAGCTTTTTTTGAACGTCAGAGAAAACGTCGAATTGCGCAAAGGCGTAGTAAAGATGAGGCTGTTCAGCGCGGGTTTGCCGGAGTTCAAACCGGGTCAGTTCATCAACATTTCGGCGGGTAGCTTCGACGGCATACTTTTGCGGCGTCCGATAAGCGTTTTCAAGCACGACGGCGAGGCGAAAACGATTGAAATCGTGTTCGAGATCAAGGGGCGGGGCACGACGTTTTTGTCGCGCTTAAAAGGCGGCGATCTGCCCGCCTCGCTGTTCGCGGGAAACGGCTTCACGGTGCCGGACGGCGTGAAAAGCGTCGCGCTGATAGGGGGGGGCTTGGGCAGTCCGCCGCTCTATTCGGTCATTGAAAAGCACCGCGCGAAGGGCGTGAAATTCTATACTTATCTCGGTTTCGCGTCGGAGAGCAAGACGATTCTCACCGACGATTTTGCCGCCGTGTCGGAGAAACTGACGGTTACGACGGACGACGGCTCTTACGGCGCTGGCGAAAAGGGTTTTGTTACGGACGCTTTGAAAAGAGACGTTTACGCGGGCGCGGTAAAACCCGACTTGATTCTCGCGTGCGGTCCGCCGCCTATGTTCGGGGCGTTGAAGGCTCTGAAACTGAATACGCCGACCTTTATTTCCGTCGAGGCGAGGATGGGCTGCGGAATAGGTGCGTGCTACGCGTGCGCGTGCGCGACCGTGGCGGGAAACAGGCGCGTCTGTACGGACGGTCCGGTGTTTAAATTGGAGGAGGTTATATTATGACGTACAATCCTATGGAGGTCAATATTTGCGGCGTTAGTTTTAAAAATCCCGTCATCGCGGCGAGCGGCACGTTTTCCTTCGGCTTCGAATTTTCTAAGCTGTACGATATAGACAGGCTGGGCGGAATTTCCGTGAAGGGACTGACGCGCGAAAGGCGCGAGGGCAATCCGCCGCCGCGTATAGCCGAAACCTACGGCGGAGTTTTGAACGGCGTCGGGCTACAAAATCCCGGAATAGACGTGTTTATAAACAATATGATGCCGTTTTTGGAGACGAAAAGAACCGTCGTCATAGCCAATATTGCAGGAGATACCGAGGCCGACTATTGCTATATGGCGGAGCGGCTGTCGGAAACTAAGGTTTCGATTATCGAGCTGAATATATCCTGTCCGAACGTAAAGCGGGGAGGGTTAGCGTTCGGCGTAAAACCGGAGGACGTCGGCGCGATTACGAAAGCGGTCAAAAAATACACCAAAAAGCCGCTGATGGTCAAACTGTCTCCCAACGTCGCCGATATAGCCGAAAACGCGAGAGCGGCGGAGGCGGGGGGCGCGGACGCGCTGTCCCTTATCAATACGGTGAGCGGTATGGCGGTGGACGCCGAAACGCGCCGCCCGATATTAAAAAACGTGACGGGCGGACTGTCCGGTCCCGCGATAAAGCCTATCGCGCTCGCTATGGTCTGGAAGGTCTATAACGCCGTAAAAATCCCGATAGTCGGCATGGGCGGAATTATGAGCGCGTCGGACGCCGCGGAATTTATTTTGTGCGGCGCGTCGGCTGTGCAGGTCGGAACGGCGAATTTTGCAAACCCTTTGAGCGCGCCGCAAATAGCGGACGGACTCAGGAGATACGTAGATAAACACAAATTGAGAGATATTTCGGAATTAAAGGGCCGGCTGATCGTAGATTGATCGGCGGGCGGTTTTCAGTTGCGGCGCAAGGGTGAAAAACGGCTTTAAAAGGCAAAATATTACCGGATAAACCGCGGTAGGTTTACTCTAAAAAACAGTCTTAAAAAAGTAAAAAAACGGGTGATTTTTTAATAAATTGTGGCGGAATATTCTTAAAAAACGGCTTTAAAAAGCCTAAAAAACAAGCCGTTATCCGTATCGAATCGGAACGTAAATCGATGAGAAAAACGGCTTGAAAAAGCCGATAAATTATCGGTTAATTTTACGGTACGGCGCGCCGTGAAAAACGGTCTGAAGTAAAAACGTTTTTTAATCGACCGTTATAGCGCGTACCGTAGCCCGGATTTGTGTCGGGGCGCAGCGCGTTCGGGTATTCGATATCGGTCTGAATATCCGCGACGATTTTTTGTACGCGCTTAAAGACCTCGTATACGTCCGTCAAATCCAAAAGCGAGTCCGCGCTCGTACGCGACTTGACGGTTATGTCGCCGACTTTGAAAAGCTTGTCTATAACGCCCACCCTAAGCTGTACGTTGGAAATTTCTTTGTAGTAAACGCTTTTGAAATTGACGCCTATAACGCCGGTGCAAATGACGATACGCGTATTCGTCAGGGCGTATTCCGTATTTCCGCACCGTCTGCCCGCCGACAGACCCATGCCTATACACAGCCGCACGGGGAACAGGTGAACCGCGAAAAATAGGACGAAGAATACGGAGAGAGTGCCGCCGAATGTATCAAAAAAGCCGGCGGAAATTATCGTATCTATGAAAAAGCCGTCAAAAATCAACCAAATCAGACCTATCGGCAGTAATGGGAGACAAGAATTTAGGATAAAAGCCGGTTTGAGAGGCTTGCCGCGCCAAATAACCTGCTCGGTCGGCGCAAACATATCATCCATCGAGTCTGCGGGACTGCCGCCGTATCCGTCGAATCGATCTATTACTTTTTTCATATCGCGCGCTCCTTAAAATTTACGGCGTATTTTTTATTTTATCTGTTCCGGATCATATCGTAAGCCGCTTGAAATATACAATATTTTTACGCGGACGTATGACGAGAATATTAAAAAAAATTTTCGGAGGGGAAATTATGGCAAAATATATTTGTTCGGTATGCGGGTATACGCACGACGAGGCGCAGGGCGACGCCGACGCGGGAATTGCCGCCGGAACGGCTTGGGCAAAGATTTCCGACGATTACGCATGCCCCGTTTGCGGCGCGGATAAAGCGGCGTTCGAAAGGCTGGAGTAGCCGGAGGATTTTTTTTAGATAAAAAAATCTGCAGGTGAGATCTTTATTGCTTACGGAAGCACCCTCTCGCGCTCCTTTCCGAAAAACTTCGGCGGTGCGATAGGTTTCGTCCGCGGCTTGACGGTAAATAGCTTTCAGGCTGTTTTCGCGTAACGGCATACGTTTTTTTGACGGCGTATAATCCCCGCGTTATGCCGAAAAAACGGCGCGACGTCGCGCCGAAAGCGGCGGAAGATACCGTAGGCACGGTATGAAAGAGAATGCGTTATGATAACGCCGTTAAAGACTCGGCAAAAAAGCGCGGCCCGCGGCGCTTGGCGTGTTTCGCTATAAAGATTTAGGCGACGCTTCGGTTTTTGAATAGAATATTAAAAAAGAGGATGTCTTTTGAAAAAGAACGCGCAAGAAAGCCTTTTCTTTATAAGAAAAGGCTTTCTTGCGCGCAATCTAAAAAACAAAAGACGTTTCCCGCGTATTTTTTATTCCTCAAATTGCTCCGCTTGTCCGCCGGGTTCGCGCTCGGCGAGTTCGGCGTCCTCTTGGACCGCTTGGTCATAGGCGTCGAGTATGAGCGCGCAAAGGTATTTGCGCACTTCGGATTTGATAGGGTGAACGATGTCGCGATATTCGCCGGAAGGTCCTTTTCTGCTCGGCATAGCGACAAAACTGCCGTCGCTGCCGTCGATGATTTTTATGTCGTGTACGGCAATACTGTCGTCGATGATGACGGACGCGACGCCTTTCAGCTTGATATCGCCTTTTTTTACTAAACGTATGCGAATGTCTGTGATGTTCATTTGTGAACCGCCTTATTGCTGTATATTGAAAGATTGAATTGCTTTTGTAATATTATAATACATTTCAAAGAAAATTACAATACGTTTTGAAAAAAATATAATAAAAACTTGAAAAATATAATAAAAACCCCGTAAGCTTTCATTGCGGAGGCATTTTCGCGGCGTTTACGCTTAAAAAAAACCGCGAAAACAAGAGAAAGCGCGCGGTAAAAATTATTTGTAAATTAAATCCGCGTTTTTGAATAAATTATACTGTATGAAAAAGGATTATCTAAAAAAACGGATTCATTTTATAGGCGTGGGCGGGATAAGCATGAGCGCGCTCGCCGCGTATACGCTTTCGGAATGTACGGTCAGCGGATCGGATATACGCTTTAACGCTCTTATGAAAAAATTGCGCGGCGGCGGCGCTTACGTTTACGAGGGACGCGACGGAGATATAGCCGCTTCCGCCTCCGCCGTCGTGTACACCTCCGCGATAAAGTCCGACGACTCCGAGCTTGCCGCCGCGAGAAACGCGGGCGTGCCGTGCGTAAAACGGAGCGAATATTTGGCGTCCGTCGCCGCCGCGCACGGAAAATGCGTCGCGGTAGGCGGAATACACGGAAAATCCACGACGACGGCGTTACTTGCCGCCGTTTTTAAGAACGCGGGTATGAGCTTCAGCGCGCATGTGGGCGCGGAGGCGGTCGACATAGGCGGGAATTATTTCGGCGGCGGACGCGATTTGTTCGTCACGGAGGCGTGCGAATATATGGGCAGCTTTTTGACGCTCGAGCCGGACGTCGCCGTCGTTTTGAACGTTGAAATGGACCATCCCGACTGCTACGAGAATGAAAACTGTGTTTCTTTGAATTTCCGCCGATTCGCGGAGCGTATCAAAAAGGGGGGAACTCTCGTCGTAAACGCCGACGAAAAATACGCGGGGTTGTACGCGGGCTTGGACGCGGACGTCGTAACTTTCGGCATAGAAAAGGGCGACTATTCGGCGCGGAACGTCCGACCGTCTCCCTGCAAGGGGCGTTATATGTTCGATTTTTTCATAGGCGGCGAATACGTAGGCGAGGTCGACTGCGCGCTCTCCGGCGCGCATAATATCTACAACGCGCTGGCTTGCGCCGCCGCCGCGCTTCTGAGCGGCGCGGACAGACGTTCCGTCCTATATACCTTGGAGAATTTTCGCGGCGTAAAAAGACGTTTCGAGCGAATAGGGCGTTACGGAGGTTGCGAAATTATAAGCGATTACGCCCATCATCCCAGCGAGATCGGAGCGGTTGTAAAATCGGCGCGGGAGACGTTCGGAGGTAAGGTTTCGGTCTGCTTTCAGCCGCATACATATTCGCGCACCGCGAAGCTTTTCGAGGAATTTAAGGAGTGCTTTGCGGATGCCGACGCGCTTGTACTTTACAAGGAATATTCCGCGAGAGAAACGCCGGATTGCGGCAGGAGCGCGTACGATTTGTACGAGGCTATGAGGGAATATTCCGTTTACGAAATTACGGGCGGCGGGAATAGCAAGGGTAATTCGGACGTGATTGCGGCGGAATATTCCGCTTGCGGGGAAAGCGGAGACGGCGCGGACGGGATCGCGGAGGGATGCCGCTCTTGTGCAATGTCCGACGGGAGCGAGAGCGAGAATAATCCGCGCGAAACCGGGAGCGACGGAAAAAAAACGAAACCGTCCGTGCTTTACGCCGGCGAAATAAACGAATTAAGGAGTCTGATACGCGAGAGGGCAAAGGATAGTTCCTGCATACTTTTGCTTGGCGCGGGCGATATGGCGGAGGACGTCGGCGGACTGTGATTATTTGCCTCTGCGGGAGAGCAAAGGGCCGCTTTCCGCGTTAAGCGCGGGCGGGACGTCGGCGAATTGCGGTTACAGCCGTTACGAATCGGCGTTTAGCCGAAAGATAAGCGTTGAATTTTTTACCGTAAGCGGTCGGAGGGTTCTTTTCAGTATTCGGGCAATACGAAAAAAGATTCTTGTTACCGCCCGCGGCAAAAGGGATGCGTTCGGATTGCTCAACGCCGATTCGTAACGGCTGTATTTTGCCGCGCGCACGCGGACGCGGCCGAACGGAAGGCTCTCTTAAAAAAAGAGGCGGCTTTTTTCGTTCGCTAATGGTAAGCCGTAAAAGAATCGCCGTAAGGCGGGGCGGCTGAAAATTTTAAAAAAAAATTACGTTAGCTTACGCTAATTATTTGACGGAAGCGTTTTTTTATGGTATCATTATACGCGAATCGGGTTTAGCTTAAGCGTAAAAGGCGAAACGCCGGAAAAACATAAGGGCGAAACGCCGCAAAGGATGAAATATGAGCGAAACGGAATTGACGGTAGGCAGGCATTGCGCCGCAGCGCTTGCCGGAATTAAGCCGGCGTGTATTGTGAATTGCGCCGTGCGCGGCGAGAAGCGTATCGCGGAAATTGCGGACGGATTCGCGAAGAAAGGCGCCGACGTGAGCTTCGAGGTGCTGAAAAAATATAAAAGCCGCTTTTTACTGATGGTATACAGAAAATCCGTTCTTGAAAAGCACCTTTTAAAGAGTGAAAACGGCGGCTTTTTGAGGACTTTCGGCTATCCGGAACGCGTTAGCGCGGACGCGTATGTCGGCGCGCTCAAAGAAAAGTTCAAAGGCGGGGATTTTCCGCACGAGATAGGCATATTTCTGGGCTATCCGCGCGAGGACGTCGAGGGTTTTATCGCCGACCCGTCGGCTTATGAGGTATGCGGACCTTGGAAGGTGTACGCCGGCGCGGAGGAAAAGAAGCGCGTATTCGAACGCTATAAAAGGTGTTCGGAAAATATCTGCGGCAGACTTCTTAACGGATGCGGCTTGAACGGTATTTTTTCGAAATGAGATTATGCGAAATACGGCCGTTGCGAATTGAAACGCGGCGGAGATTGGGGGCGGATTTTTGCCGCAAAGCACTGAAAGATTCTTTTTCGTATTCGGGCAATAAAAAAGACGGAGCTAATCTTTTCACAATTCCGATTCATAACGACTATAAAAACGCGGTAGGTTACGCCCGCGGCTTGATTTGTTTCGTCTTTTTAGGCTGAAAGACAGGTATATATTTTTTTGAAACGGGACGGCTTAATCTCCGAATTTTTAAAAACTTAAAATAACCGCAACGCATAAGCGGAGCGAAAAGAAATTTTTTTACAAGGAGTTATATATATGAAAACGGTTATAGTATTTTGGTCCGGAACGGGCAATACCGAGGCGCTCGCTCAATCGGTCGCCAAGGGCGTTCAAGCTGCGGGAGGGTCTGCGGACGTGTTCAAGGTCGGCGAAATTACTCCCGAACAGGCGGCGGCCTACGATAAAATCGCGCTGGGATGTCCGGCAATGGGCGCGGAGGAGCTGGAAGAAGCCGAGTTCGCGCCTTTTTACGACGCGCTTGAGCCGCTATTGAAAGGCAAAACGGTTGGGCTTTTCGGTTCTTACGACTGGGGCGACGGGGAATGGATGCGGCTCTGGGAGAAGCGTGCCGCCGACGCGGGGCTGAACGTCGCCGCCACGCTTACCGTGCAGTCCGCCGAGCCCGGCGTCGGCGAATCCGTGGCGTTCGGCAAGAAACTTGCGTAACGCCGCGCGCGGGGGGATTTTTTACGGGGAGAAGCCTTTTGTTCACAAAAGGCTTCTCCCCGCGCCCCTTTCTAAAAAACTTCGGCGTTTTAATAATTCCGTTCAAGCCTCGCGCCGCGTTTGAGAAATCGTATTAATATTTGAAAGATTGCATTAATAGCCGAAAGCGCGGAATTCGCAGGAGATTTTTACGGTCGTCGGGCGGTTTTTTGAAAGCGCGCCGGCGTTTTGCTTGCGCAAGACCGGTTCGTAACGGTCGGCGACGCAAATAAGCGCGAAAATACAGCCGTTTAAAACTGCGGGAATAAGTTCTAAGCTTTTTGCGGAACACAAAAAGCGCCGCGCCGTTTTTTCCTTTAAAACCCTTTTTTCGACAAAGGGCTTTATTTTTTTTACCGCAAAAAATGCTATCATATCGGAGGACGCGAAAAAACCGCGGGATACGGAAGATAATAAAAAAAATAAGAAGAGGATAATCCGCGCCACGCGCGGCTTGGGCGTTCCGTAAAAAACGCGAACGCGCGCGGCGTAAAAAGCATAGTATAAAACGGAGTTGGGGTATATAGATGACGGCTTACGGAGAATTTTCGGGCGGCAAGCTTATTTTTTATTTTTCAGGCGAATTGGACGAGAGCAATATACGCGTCGCGGCGGCGGAGCTCGACGGAAAAATCGCCGAAAATCCGACGGCGGTCATTTTAGATTTTTCCGAATTAAGCTTTATCGACAGTACTGGCATAGGCATGTTACTGGCGCGGTACGGGCGCCTGAAAAAAGCCGGAATTCCTCTGTACGCGAGGGGCTTAAAGGGACAGACGGAAAAGGTTTTTCGAATGAGCGGGCTTTTGGGAATCATAAACGTTTTGAGATAGCGGATTTTATCGGAGCGTATTCGCATAAAGCGCAAACGGCGCGTTTTTTGCGCTTATTCGCTCCTTTCGGCTCCGTTGTTTCCCCGCGTGCCTTTAAACGCCTCGAAAAGCGTAAAAAACCTCCCGAAATCCTCCCGTTTCCGTTTGCGCGAGAACGCGTCTTAAGAATCGCGGACATTTTGGGATAGGGAATTTTTCTTGCGTTAAAGCGGCGGATTAAAAAACTACGGAGACTTTTTAATCCGGGCCGCGGAGTTAAAAGCGATAAAAGCTATGAAATAAAGTATACGGAAAAAACGGAAGGAGTTAATATATGGCGCTGTTAAACCAAATGAAAATGACCGTCCTCGCGAAATCTGGCAACGAATCCTTTATACGGAGCACCGTCGCGGCTTTTTGCGTGCCGTTGAATCCGACCTTGGAGGTCATAAACGACATAAAAACCGCCGTTTCGGAGGCTGTAACCAACGTTATCGTACACGCCTACGACGAGCCGGAAAAAAATTTTATATTCGTCGAGACGGAATTATTCGACGGCTATGCGTCAATAATCGTCGGAGACGCGGGGCGCGGCATAAGGGACGTCGAGGAGGCTATGCGACCGATGTTTACCTCCAAGCCGGACAAGGAGCGTAGCGGTATGGGCTTCACGTTTATGCAGACATTTACCGACGAATTGATTGTGGAAAGCGCGGAGGGCGCGGGTACAACCGTGAAAATGAAAAAATACATAACGAAAACGGAACGGTCCGCCGAAAACGGCGGACCGTGAAACGTGAAAATTACGAAAATTGCCGCGCCGCGAAAGCCGTTTAACGCTTGATAATAACGCTGAAAACGCGGACCGTTAAGCGTTTAGACCGGGAATATCGCGGCGTTACGGGAATTGAAACATTGAAAAACGGCAAGGCTGTAGAATAGCGTGAAAACGACCGGAAACGACGTGCGGAAAGGGGAATTACATATCAAGCGGGGGAACGGTGAAATATGCTTTCGCACGAGGAAACTATGCGGCTTCTCAAACTTGCAAAGAACGGCGACGCCGACAGCAAGGCTTTGCTTGTCGAGCGGAATATGCCGCTGATAAAAAGCGTCGTCAGGCGTTACAGAAATAAGCGCGTCGAATACGACGATCTTATCCAAATAGGCGCGATAGGTATTATAAAGGCGATAAAAAATTTTAACGAGGACTATAACGTCCGATTTTCCACCTACGCCGTGCCTATGATTTCCGGCGAAATCAAGCGGTTTATACGCGACGACGGCGTCGTCAAGGTCTCGCGCTCTCTGAAAAGTCTCGCGATTAGAATCGGCGTATTCATCGACGCGTACAAAAACGCGCACGGCAAGGATCCGGCCGTCCGCGAGCTTGCCGCCGAATTCGATATGAGCGAGGAGGACATAGTGTTCGCTCTCGACAGCTCTAAATTCCCGCTCTCGCTGTACGACAAGGCGGAAGGCGAGAACGGGCAATGCCTGATAGACAAGCTGGTCTGCGAGGACAATCAGGACGATATGATTGACAAAATGATGCTGAAAGACGTCATCGGACGGCTTCCCGAGCGCGAAAAAAAAATCATATTGTTCAGGTATTTCCGCGATAAAACGCAGAGCGAGGTCGCGGGCTTATTAGGCGTATCGCAGGTGCAAATTTCAAGGCTTGAGAACCGCATAATCGAAAAGATAAAAAAGGGCATAGTTTGAGATCCGTAAAAACGCGTCCGCAGGGTCGCGGGCTTATCGGGCGCGCCGCGGATACGGATTTTAAGGCTGAGAACCGCTTAACCGGAAAGATAAAAAAGGGCTACGCGGGAGAACGCTAAAAATTTCCGATCTGCGGAGGGGAGATTTCTTGGAGGCGCCCGGATAATCTAAAATTCCCTAAAATGAGTAAAATTACGCGTTCGTATTTTACTCATTTTTTTTGCACGCCCGTAATACATTATACCGTTCGCGCGGACGCCGCGGAGAACCCGGCGGAATACGTTTTAATACGCGTTTAGAATATGCCCCAATCGGGCTTTCAAGCGCATTAAAAAAACGCTCGCAAACCGCCGAAAACGCGTTGAAAATGTCGGAAAGCGCGCCGTAAAACGAGATTGGCGGCGCGTGAAACACGCTTGAAAGCGCGTTTTAAAACGATTTGAAAAACGTCCGGAATTCGCCGGAAATTTATCGGATTTCGGAAGTCGGCGGCAAAAGACGCGGTCGGCGCGGTTTCGGAAAGAGTCGTATAAAAACGCGCTTGGAATTTATATTGAAAAACGCATAAAAAATGCGCTTAAAATTTACCGTAAACGGAGATAAGCCGCGGCGTGGAAAGGATACTTAAAACTCTTTTAAGGACGGGCGTATACGAAGCCGTATCGGGGAGCGGACGCGCGCCGGAAAGTCTGTATGAAATTCGGCTGAGAACGGGTAAGCCTTTGGTCGTCTGCGGCAAATTCGGAAGCGGAATCGTCGCGAAAGACGGGGGATTAAGCATAGCGTCTAAGAGTCGGAGCGTCTTTGAAAAAACCGTATCCGCGCGGGGCGATAACGCCGCTCAAAACGAAGCCGCGGCGAAAAACGACGGACCGGATATGACCGCCGCGAAAGATAAGAGCCTAACCGCCGCGCAAAAAACGCTAGGTTTCGAGCCGTTTATCATAAGCGCGGAGGATATAGAATATACTTTGGGAGTGGCGTCCGGACATTCGGTCTACGCCGTGTCGGACAAGCTTGTAAAAGGCTATATTTCCTTTTGCGGAATCAGGATAGGCGTGAGCGGCGAGGGCGTAACCGAGAACGGGCGGCTGACGGCGTTCAAGAATATAAACAGTCTGAACGTGCGTATTCCGCACGAGGTGAAAGGCTGCGCGGGCGGCGCTGCGCGTATCGTGGACGAAGGACCGAGAAATATACTCGTAATTTCGCCGCCCGGCGCGGGTAAGACCACGCTTTTGCGCGAGCTTACGCGGCTGTATTCCGAGCGGGCGTACTGCGTGCTACTGATCGACGAGCGCAACGAGATAGCCGCCGTTTCGGACGGCGGAAGTCTTTTGGACGCGGGAGATTTTACGGATATTATATCGGGCGCGGAAAAACGGCTGATTTACGAGAACGTCATACGCGCCATGCGCCCCGAAATGATAGTCGTGGACGAGCTTTTCGGCAGGGCGGACGCGGACAGCGTTTGCGACATAATCCGATCGGGCGTGCGCGTTATGGCGTCTTTGCACGCCGACGGCTTGGACGCGTTGCGCGGCACCGAATTTGAAAAATTAAAAGACGTTTTCGATTATTTTTTGATATTGGAAAAACCCGGCGGTAAAATAGCGGTAATAAAAAAGGGGGATGCGCTTTTTTGAGATTGAGCGGAAGAAACCTTTTTTGAACTTATCGGGCGCGGCGGCAAACTGTTTGCGGCGGCGGGCGCGCGCGTCCTTGTTCGCGGATGTTTTGACAAAAGGTCTCGCCGCAACGTAAGCCGCGCCTGCGTTTTTTCGCCTTTGTTTCCTTACGAAAATCCGCCGTCTTTCCGCAAAACGCCTGTCGACCGCCGCGGTATAAAGTTTCCACGTCCCTTTCCGAAAAACCCTCCGGCGTTTTATATAAAATAAAAAACCGAGGTTCCGTTCGAAACTGCGGAAACCGGTTCTATGCCTAATCGGAATTTTTTGTCCGGATAAGCGCGGAACGGACGCGTTTTTACCGCCGCGAACGCCTTTCCGCCGCATAGGGTAAAGCGGAAAAGTACTTTTCCGAACGGCTTGAAAACAAGCTCCGTTACGTAACGAAACGCCGAATCTTTTGGAAAGGGCGCGTGGAGGAAGTGGAGGAAAGCTTTTTATTCTGAGAAAAAGTTTCTCGCGAGCGTTTTTATATTTTTACAAAAAAACAAAAAAGGCGGGTGGCGTATGCTTTCGGTAATAGCCGGCGCGCTGCTGTTTTTAGGTTCTCTTTACGGCGGCGTCAGCATAAGACATTATTACAAGACGCGCGCGCGCTACTTCGAGGAATTAAATAATCTCTGCAATCTGCTTATAGACGAAATTATCCATCTGAAAACGCCGCTCTTAAAAATTCTTAAAAATTTTACTTCTATGAAAAAGGACGAATTTTCAAAACACACCGACGCCTTCGCCGAGCTTTTGCGGCGCGAGGTACTCGCGGACAGGGAGAGCGTGCTCAAAATTTTGGATTGCGCCTATCTGAAAAAGGATGAGAGAATCATCGTCGCCGATTTCTTTATGATACTCGGACGCAGTCATTCGGATTCGCAGGAGGCAAACATAAAACACTACCGTAACAAGTTTCTCGAAGCGGGCGGAAAAGCCGAAGAGGCGTACAGAGTTAAAGGAAATTTGGCGTATAAATTGGGCATACTTTTGGGGATCGCGCTTATGATAATCGTCGCGTGAGGCGCAATCGGCGGGATATATATTTTATGCGCGGACGGGCGGCGCGTCCGTACCTTGAAAGCGGAGTACGGACCCCGAATAGGTACGGAAACGGCGCGTCCGTCCGTAAAAGGAGGACGGTATGAACATAGACGTAATTCTGAAAATCGCCGGCGTGGGCATATTGACGGCGGTCATAAATATCGTGCTGAAAAAAAGCGATAAGGACGAAATCGCGACGTTTACGACGCTCGCCGGGTTAATTATAGTCATATTGATGGTTATAGATATGATCGGCGGATTGTTCGACAGCGTAAAATCTATTTTCAGGCTTTATTAAACGCGTCGTAAATCGTGTAAAAGCCGTGATTTTGCGGTATAAAAAACAAATAAAAGCTATGGTTTTCGAAAAACGCGGTAAGGCGTAAAAATTGTTTAAGGGGTTCTAAATTTTCGTGATAAAAACGGGATACGGGCAAGGCAAAATCATCGCGAATTGTTAGAACCCGCATTGTTTGTTCAATACGGTTTGCGCGGGGGGGCGGTTCATGGATATTTTTAAGGTTGCGGGAGTGGGAGTTATCGGCGCGGTTATCGGCGTTTTTTTAAAGCACGGCAAGCCCGAATTCGCGATTTTCGGCGTGATGGCGGCGGGGGTTATGATTTTGATTTTCGCGCTCTACTCGCTGACGGACGTGATCGGCGCGTTCGGCGCGTTAGTCGAAAAAACGAACATAGACGAACGCCTCTTTTCGGGAATTTTGAAAATCATAGGCATAGGCTATATCACCGAGTATTCCTCCGAGATTTGCAACGATATGAATTGCGGCTCAATCGCAAGTAAAATACAGCTAGCCGGTAAAATTACCGTTTTTTTAATGGCGGCGCCCGTTATGACCGCGTTTATAGATATAATTTCACGGCTGGCAATATGAGCGCGCGGGAGGGGAGGGGATTTTAGATTTTTTAAGTCGCGGGAAGAGAGGGGGGCTTTCATGAAAAAAAGGTTTTTCCCCGCGTCCCTTTCTGAAAAACTTTAATATTTAGATATTAATGCAGCCGTTAACGGAATATAATTTCGCGGGCTAAACGCTGCCTTTTTCACTGCAAGCGGTAAAAGGAACCGTTTTTTCATATTGTCCGAATAGAAAAAAAGAATCTTTACAACCGCTTACGGCAAAAAAATTAAACGCTTATCTTTGCCCGATACCGATTTATAACGCTATAGTTTGAATAGATCCGTTAAAACGCGCATTGAAGTTTTTTGGAAAGGGGCGCGGGGGAAGTCTTTTGTTCACAAAAGGTTTCCCCCGCGAAAACTTTAACAAAAAAAGTTTAGGTGATTGCATGAATAAAAAACGCGGCGTAATTTTATTCCTTATTTTTCTCGCGGTTTTTACGTTCTTTACGTTTTCCGCAGTGCATGCCGCCGATTCGGATTCCGAAAAGAGCGCGGAGGAAATACGCGGGGAATTGGAAAAAAACGTGGGAAAACAGCTTGACGGCTTGGATCTTAGCGAATTGGAGGACTTTGTCAATTCTATTGACGGCGAGGGCGTCATAAGCGGCGGCGTTAAGGAATACATAAAAAAAATAATCGGCGGCGATTTGAGCGTCGGACCGGAGCCGTTTTTTGAAATCGCGGCGGATTTGGCGTTGCGCGATTTGGCCGCGATCGTGCCGATGATAGCCGCCGTAATCATAATCTGTCTGTTAAACGGATTCGTGTCGGGTATAACCTCGAATTTCCTGAAAAAGTCTACGCGCGAGACCGTGTTTTTTGTCTGCTACGCGCTGATAATCGTGATTTTATTGACGCGGGTCGTGAAATACGTCGAGTCCGTGGAAACGTTGCTGAACGATCTTTCGCGGCTTATGAATATAGTCTTTCCCGTGCTAATGACGCTTATGAGCGCGCTGGGCGGTAGCGTGGGAGCGGCGGCGTATCAGCCGCTTATGGCGGCGCTAGCCGTCGGCATAATATCGATAATCGACGCCGTGATAATGCCTTGCTTTATGGCGACTATCATATTCTCGGTAGTCGGCAATATTTCGGAGACCGTGAAATTGGAGAGCTTCGGGAGCTTTTTTAAGAGCGCGGCGAATTGGTTGCTCGGGAGCGTTTTCGCGCTGTTTACGTTGTTCGTGACGGTCAAAGGCATAACGGGCGCGGCGATAGATTCGGTAACGGTTAACGCGGTCAAATTTGCCGTGTCGGGATACGTGCCCATACTCGGCGGTTATCTTTCGGACGGCTTCGATTTGATGTTGGGCAGTCTTGTGCTGATAAAGAACGCGGTGGGGCTTACGGGCGTGATCGTCATGCTCTCGACGGTACTCGCGCCTATCGTCAAAATAGCCGTATTCGCGCTCGCGCTGAAACTTACGGCGGCGATCGCCGAGCCTATCGCCGACAAGCGCGTTTCGCGTATGCTCTCGGGGCTGGCGTCGAATATGCGGTTGCTCGTCGCGGCGGTGGCGGGCACGGGCTTTATGTTTTTTCTGACGGTTATGCTGGTGATTATGACTGCGAATATATTTTGATTATTTCGACGCGCCTCGTAATATTACCGAAGTTTTTTGAAAGGGAATACGGGGGCAAAACTTTTATTCAAAAAGATTTGCCCGCAACATAAGTTAAAAAGAAGGCGGCGGCGTTTCTCCGAAGGCCGGCGGACGCGCCTCTTTTGTTCGCGGCGGGAGGAATACGGTTCGCCGGAAGTTTTTGAAAAAAGGCTTTTCCCCCGCGTAAGCCAAAATAAATAAGTTGAAACAAAAAGGAGCGGGTATATGATCGCTTGGATAATTTCCGTCGCGGGAGTCTCGGTTTTAACCGTGCTTCTCGATATAATTCTTCCCGAAGGACAGATGAATAAATACGTAAAGGGTGTGCTTTCGGTCGTCGTCACCGTAGTGATAATTTCACCCGCCGCCGGGCTTTTAAAGGACGGTTTGGATTTTGAAAGGCTGTTCGGCTTTGCGCGGAACGTTTACGCCGTAGATCAAAATTACGTGTACGCCGTCTATGCGGACGCTTACGGCGCGGAGGAGGCGCGCATGAAAAGCCTCCTTAGCGGCGCCGGCATAAAAATCGAGAGTGCGGACATAGTTTTCGATCCCGCGAATAAAAGAAAAATTTTGTATGTCAATATTTTTTTAAGACAATCCGTCATTGACGGAGATTCCGCGCATATAAATATTAGCGACGGAATCAAGAAATTGATTTCGGAGAAATACGCGTTAAATAGGAATGACGTCAGAGTTCTGATAATTTAAAGGCGGTTTGACGGTAAAGGATAATTCGGTAACGTCTGATAGAGCAAACGCGGTAAACGTCATAATATTATTCGATCGGCGGTTTTAGTATGGTCAATCAGCTTGTGGGAAAAAAAGAGGGAGAATCCGCCGCGGCAAATCCGTCCGCGGTTTCGATCGGATTGCGCGAGGCTTTTAATAAAATTAAGTCGCTCAAATACTTCAAAATTATAGCGGCTTCGGTTTTGCTCGCCGCCGCGATTTTGATTTTCGCCGCCGTCTATCAGGGCTACGGCGGAAAAACGGTTGCGGCTACGGCGGCGGATCCGTTGAGGGATTTGGAAACGAGATTGGCGTCTATCCTGTCGGACATAGAGGGCGCGGGAAAAGTGAACGTCATGATAATGTATGACGGAGGAATGGAAATCGTTACGGCGGAGTCCAAAAGCATCACGACAAACAAAACTACCGACACGAGCGGCGGCGCGGACAGAATAACCGAAAGCGCCACGGAGACGGGCACGCCGATTATAATCAACGAAGGCGGCGTTTCCAAGCCGATTATACTGAAAGAGGTGATGCCCGAGATTTTGGGCGTTATGATCGTGGCGGAGGGCGCGGGCAGCGTAACCGTCCGAACCGAGCTTGTCAAAGCCGCGTCGAAAATTCTGAACGTTAATCCCTCGTTGATCGAGATATTCACGATGAAAAAATAAAAAACGCCGGACCTTAGCGCGGCGGAGATATTCGCGGCGCGGGAACGGAAAGCTCGGGTAATTCCGTAATTTAGATATTTAAAAAATCGAACGGGGAGACGCGGCGCGGAAATAGAAAAAAGAAAAATTTCAAGTCGGATATTCGCGGCTCGGGATAAAAATAAAGCGGAAATAAAAACGTCGAGCCTTTCGTGAGCGCGGTACCCAAAATTCAAAAAACAATAAATAAAAAAATAAAAGGAGTTATAAAAAGATAATTATGGCAGCCAATAAGAAAAAAATCATTATTTTGTGCACAATGGTGGTATTGCTGATAGCGTCCGGCTATCTCAACTACGTTTTGACCCAAAAATCGCCCGCGGATACGGGCGGCGCCGAAACGGCGGTTTCGTCGTACTTCGCGGCG
This sequence comes from Clostridiales bacterium, assembly GCA_031275485.1. Classification (GTDB taxonomy): domain Bacteria; phylum Bacillota; class Clostridia; order Christensenellales; family JAISNN01; genus JAISNN01. The sequence continues at coordinate 28,152 of JAISOS010000040.1, forward strand.
GCGAAAGCCGAACGCCAAACCACAAGAAATCAGGAGATTGTTTATTACGACGCCATAATAGCCTCGTCGTCGTCCTCCGCGACCGAAAAAGAAGCCGCGACAACCGCGAAAATGAAAATACTCGCCTTTATGGAGAACGAGAACGGCATCGAAACCTTTCTTTTCGGAAAGGGCTACGCCGCGTCGATAGCGTCTTGCAGCGACGGCGGTATATACGTTACCGTCGCCGACAACGACCTCTCCGCCGTTAAAGTCGCGGAAATCAAGAACTTCATAATCGAGCATACCGATTATGTGCTGGGGCAAATCAACATAAGGTCTTATCCCGTATAACGTCTTATTGGGAATGGGGGCGGATGCGCGTTGAAAACGTGACGGGGGCGAAATCTTTTGAGAACGAAGGGTTTCGCCCCCGCGCCTTTTCAAAAAAACTTGGACGATTGTTTTCTAATACGCCGCGCGGCGAAAAATAAATTTCAGCTTCATTTTGATAGATTTATTTTTCAAAAAGCGTTATAATTAAAGCCGTAATCGGGACGGCGTCTAAGAAACGGCTTTATTCGGAAAATAAGAAATAAAAAGCGGGGCGTTCGCGCTCCGTATCGCTTTACGGACTCCGCGCCGAAAAGAGGGTAAAATTTGACGGAAATATTAAATCGTTAAATCTTTAAAGTTTTTCGTAAAGGCGCGCGCGGGGGGCTTTTGTTTGCTCGCAAAAGGTTCCAAAAGGTTCGGCGCGGAGTAAATCTTAACGCGAAAGGGTTTTCCCCGCGCAAGTTTTTAAAAGAATACGCGAATATTTTTCGGTTTCCGGCACATTCTATTAGTGAACCGATAACGGCGCGATTGTTTTTGGGAACGCCTTTTAAGGACGGACCTAAAAGTAAAAGGGTCTTTGAAGGTTCGTCTAATAAAGGCGGGCAGTTTTTTATGGGAAACGAAAAAAAGCTTTGGGACATTTTTGCGGCGACGGGAAATCCGTGCGTGTACAGGCTCTATAAGGCGGTGAATAACGCCGGAATGCCGACGCGTAGAAGATTAAAAGAAAAGTAAAACGGGTTTTTTACCGCCCTTACCCCGCGCGACGGCGCGGAGCCGCGGCGGGGTAAGGAAAAAGGCGGTCTAACGTATGTGCCGACGCGTAAAAAAAGCGGGCAACCGCCGCGCGATTCAGTTCGCGGCGATCGCCAGAGAAAAAATTAAACGTATTTTTACCGCCCGTATCGCGGCATTGCGCCGCTATGCGATAAGGAAAAGGCGGTTCCGTCGAACGCGGACCGTTAAAAACGGCGAGGCGCGAAAACGCGGAGCGGGGATTAAGCCCGTTCGCGGCGACAGGCTTAACAGCGGCGGCGCCGACGCCTTTCGTTTCGGCGGTTCGGCGGTTTGAGATAGATGACGGTCGGCGGCAAACGGAAAAAAGATATTGCGCCGGAGCGGTCCCAAACGGAAAAACCTTGCGGAAATTACGGCGGTAACGGCCGCTCGTGAAATTTACGGCGGCGACGGCCGCCGCTCTAAAATTCGCATGGAATAAAAATACGGAGAATTATAATGGACGGAATTAAACTGAACGCGCTTTGCGTAAGGGCTGTCGATTATAAGGACAACAAGACGCTGCTCACCTTGTGCACGGCGGAGAAGGGTAAAATCAACGCTTCGATAAGAGGAGTCAAATCCGAAAAGTCAAAGCTGAGATTCGCCGCTTCTCTTTTGTGCTTCGGCGAATATATTCTGAACGAAAAAAACGGCTATTATACCGTCGTAAATTGCACTCCGATAGACGGTTTTTACGAGGTAAGGAAGGACGTCGAGAGGCTTTACGCCGCGCTCGCCGCGATTGAAATTCTAGACAAAATTACGGAGGAAAATTCGGACGTTTCCGGGCTTTTGTTTTCCTGCTTAAACGCCTTGAAGGAAATCGCTTACGGAACGCCGCCGCTCCGCGCGCTTTTGGAATATACGCTGAAAACCGCCGCCGAATGCGGCTACGCCCTCAATTTGAAAATTTGTCCGAACTGCGGCGCGCCCGTCTCGCGCGAATATTTCGACGCGGAAAACGGCGGCGGAACATGCGCGGGATGCCGATCGCGGAACGCCGCGCCTATCTCGCGCGGGGCTTACGGATTGTTATACCGTATCGTATACGGCGTGAACGGAGAAGATAGCGGCGAAAATTTAAGCGGCGGGAATATTAACGGCTTAAAGGATAAAAGCGACGATGAAACGAAAAAGAATCAAGCGGATGCGGAGGAAAAATATACGCGGGAGGGGCTTAAATTAATGCATAAATATTTTTCCGTCTGCGCCGACGCGAGAATCAATGCGCTCGGTCAGCTTTTGACTCTGTATTGACGCGTAATTTTACCGTAAATCCGACGCGGGGTCAGCCGTAATTCCAACCGTTATTTTATTGCGGACTTACGGCGCGGAGGCACAATTTTACCGTAGGGTTACGCTGAAGTTCACGAATTTTTAATTATCAAAGTTTTTCGGCAAGGGGCGCGGGGAAAACCTTTTGTTCACAAAAGGTTTTCCCCGCATAATTTTTAAGAAGAAAAAAAGAAAAAATAAAAATCATACCTCCCGTTTATCCGCGATTCGGTATAAGAGCGAGGCGATTTTTTTGTTCGGATTTTCAAAGGCGGCGATCGGTTTCGGTTCGGGACGGGCGAGTAGCTCGGCGGCGTATCGGGGAAGGGTTTTTTCGTTCATATTTTCCTGCGGGAGAACCGCCGCGCCGTATTTTTTTGAGTAATATTCGGCGTTCAGGATTTGATCGCCCCGCGAGACGGTTTTTGGCAGGGGAATGAAAAGCGTTTTTTTGTTCAGCGCGAACAATTCCGCCGCCGTCGCCGCGCCCGCCCGCGAAATAACCGCGTCCGCCGCCGCGAAAAACAGTCCGATTTCGTCTACATAGCCGAATTGCCGGTAGTTCGCGCCGGTTATGCCGGGGTTGCCGGTTTTTCCCGTCAGATGCAGAACATAGGCGAGGGAGGCGAGTGCGCCGAGACATTTGTAAACGCATTCGTTTATACTTTGCGCGCCCGAACTCCCGCCCGTAATAAGCAGCGCGCGCATGCCGTCCGGGATTCCGAGAGCGCGGCGGGCCGCTCCCTTTTCGTAACGGAAAAGCTCCTCTCTGACGGGCGCGCCCGTATGGATATATTTGCGGTTCGCGGCGTATTTTTCATTCTCGAAGCTCAAAAAAATCCGTTTGCAGAAGGGCGCGCAGAGTTTGTTCGCTGCGCCGAGCGTCATGTCCGATTCGTGAGCCACTACGGGAATCCTTAAGGCGCCCGCGGCAAGCGCGGACGGCAAGGCCGCGTAGCCGCCCTTCGAATACAAAACGTCGGGCCGCAATTCCTTTAAAATCCGCGCGGCTTCCGCGACGGCGCGGGGCAATACGACCGGGATTTTGAGATTTTTCAAGGGTTTTGCCCTGTCGAATTTGACCGCCGCCGTCGGATAAAACGGAACGCCGTACTTTTTGGCGAACGATTTTTCAAGCCCGCCGCTTTTTTCGTAAAAGCCGTCTCCCACGCTTTCGCTTTCGTCTCCCGTCTCCTTTCCGCTTTTGATCCCGCCGCCGATATAGTAGATTTTACCGAATAGTTTTCTTAATTCCGGGAGGAGAGAAATATTCGGCGTGATATGTCCGGCGGTTCCCCCGCCCGTCAATACTATCGTCATGAAAGATACTCCTTTCGGAGATTTTTTGAAAACGGGATTTATGCGGGGAAAACCTTTTCTTGGGAAAAAAGGTTTTCCCCGCGCGCCCTTCCAAAAGACCCCTGTCATTTTTTATACTCAAATTGCGCGGCTGACGTAAAAAGCGTTGTTTGCCGTCGTAATCCGCGTCATAGATAGACGTTAAGCGCCGCCGCCGGAAAGTATACCTGCCCGGCAAAAATTTTTGTTTACGGAATTTTGAACGGCTTTAAAAGCTAAAAACCGTAGGAAAAGCGAACCTTGCGGCGTCGCCGCGCGGGGAACGTTTTCGATTGCTTTAAATCCTAAAAGCCGTCAAAATTCCGTAAACGGACACGGCTGAACGGTATTTAACCGCGAGGGAAACGTTTCGTCAATTTTGACGCGAAAACCGCGAAAGCCGCGAAAATCGCAAAAAAACCCGCGCCGTTTAATTTTTAACGTTGTTTTTGTTGCCATATTTTCGCCTTTGTGATATACTTTAATGCGTTATATATTCGGCGTGCTTTGATACGCTTAATTTGCCCTTAACTATATAATTTTATTCCTTTTACAAGCGATATGTTACGGTTGCGGACGCGATACTTTGCCGAAATATATCACGGTACCGTAAAGCTTAACGGGTGTGAAGCGAATGTCGCGTATTATAGCCGTTGTTAAATATAAATAAAGACGCAATCCGCGCGCCGCATTTTTCGAGGCGGACGGCAAAAAAAACCGTTTTTTCGTATTATCCGAATTCCGAAATACGGAAAAGAACCTTTTCGTACCTTACGGCAAAAAATTCGACGGTTGTCTTCGCGCAATTCAAATTATCCGACAAATCAATTCAATATAATTAAACATGAACAGGAGTGTGTTTTATGAACAAAAAAACCGTTAAAGACGTAAACGTAAAGGGAAAGACCGTTTTGGTAAGAGTCGATTTCAACGTACCGATAAAAGACGGCGTAATCACGGACGCCACCCGAATAGAGGGAGCAGTTCCGACGATTCGATATCTCTCGAATAACGGAGCGAGGGTCGTGCTTTGCTCGCATCTCGGGAGACCGAAGGGCGAATTCAATCCGAAATATACTTTGAAGCCCGCCGCCGAAAAGCTGAGCGAATATCTGGGCAAAAAAGTCGGGTTCGCCGCCGACGTTATAGGCGCGGAGGCGAAAGCCGCGAAGGCGGCTTTGAAGGACGGCGACATAGTTCTTCTTGAGAACCTGCGTTTCCACAAAGAGGAGGAGGCGAACGACAAGGATTTCTGCAAGGCGCTCTCGGAGGGTATAGACATGTATGTCAACGATGCTTTCGGCACCGCGCACCGGGCTCACGCGTCTACGGCGGGGGTGTCGCAGTACGGCTTTGTAAAGACCGCCGTCGCGGGTTTTTTGATTGAAAAGGAATTGGCTGTCATGGGGGGCGCGCTCGAGACTCCTAAGCGTCCTTTCGTCGCGATTTTGGGCGGCGCGAAGGTTTCCGACAAAATAGGTGTCATAAACAACCTTTTGGAAAAGGTGGACGCGCTGATAATCGGCGGCGCGATGGCGTACACCTTTATGAAAGCGCAGGGCAGGAGCGTGGGTTCGTCGCTTTGTGAAAACGACAAAATAGAGCTTGCGGCCGAGCTTATCAAAAAGGCGGAAATCAAAAAAGTCAAATTTCTGCTTCCCGTCGATAACAAAATCGCCGACGCTTTCGCGAACGACGCTAACCAAAAAATCGCCGAAGGCAATATCCCCGACGGCTGGCAGGGCTTGGACATAGGACCGAAAAGCGTAAAGCTTTTTTCCGACGCTATAAAGGACGCGAAAACCGTGATTTGGAACGGACCGATGGGCGTTTTCGAGTTCGAGAACTTCGCGGCGGGCACAAAGGCGGTCGCGGAGGCGCTGAGCAAGACCGACGCGGTTACGATTATAGGCGGCGGAGACAGCGCGGCGGCGGTTACGCAGCTGGGGTATGCGGGCAAGATGACGCATATCTCGACGGGCGGCGGCGCGAGTCTGGAGTTTCTGGAAGGGCTGGAACTGCCGGGCGTGGCTTGTCTTAACGACAAGTAGAATATCAAGAATCAAGAAGACATTAAAGTTTTTTGGAGATGGGCGCGGGAGGAACCTTTTTGTTCGCAAAAGGTTCCTTTCCGAATAGGTCTTTAGGAAATTAGAATTTTTTGAACAATGAACTAGACGGCGGCGCGGGTGCGGAATTTCCGGAAGGACCGGAATTGCCGGGCGCCGCTTGCCTGAACGACAAGTAAAATATCAAGAAGACATTAGAGTTTTTGGATAGGGGCGCGGGGGGAACCTTTTTGTTTGCAAAAGGTTTCCCCCGCGTAAACTTAAAAAAATTTAAAAAGGAGTTTATCTAATGAGCAGATTACCTATTATTGCGGGCAACTGGAAAATGAACAATACCGTCAAGGAAACGAAGGCGCTTTTGACCGAATTGCTGCCTCTTGTGAAAGACGCGGCGTGCGAGATCGTGATTTGCGTTCCTTACACCTCTATCGCGGCGGCGAAAAAGCTGATGCGGGGGACGAACGTCAAGCTCGGCGCGGAAAACGTCCATTGGGCGGAGAAGGGCGCGTTTACGGGCGAGATTTCGGCGGATATGCTGAAAGAATTGAAAGTGGCTTACGTCATAATCGGGCACAGCGAAAGACGGCAGTATTTCGGCGAAACGGACGAAACCGTAAATAAACGCGTCAAGGCGGCGCTCAGCCGCAAATTGAAGCCGATTATTTGCGTGGGCGAAACGCTCGCGGAAAGGGAGAGCGGCAGAACCGACGAGGTCGTAATCGGACAGACTAAGGGCGCGTTCGACGGAATCGCGAAAAGAGAGCTTAAAAATATCGTCATAGCCTACGAACCCGTCTGGGCTATCGGCACGGGCAGAACGGCGACGGCGGACGACGCGGACAACACGATCGCGGTCATCAGAAAGGCGGTAAAAAAGCTGTACGGGAGCGCGGCTGCGGAGGATATCAGAATTCAGTACGGCGGCTCGATGAACGCGAAAAACGCGGACGAGCTTATGGCGAAGCCGAATATAGACGGCGGGCTTATCGGCGGTGCGAGTCTGAAAGCCGTGGATTTCGCAAAGATAGTTTCGGCCGCGAAATAGCGTATTATGCACGGCGGAAAAAGCGGGTATTTTACGGTGAGAAATATTTTACGGCGAAAAGACGGGGGTATTATACGGCGGAAAAACGCGGGTAAAATACTTTGAAAAACGGAGCGCCGCGCCGAAGAAAACTCCCGGTTGTTTTATGGAAAAAACGGGATGCGATACCGACGGAATAGTCGCTTTGCGGAATGTTTCCGCGTACGGGGCACGGCGTTTAAATTCGGAAAAAAGGGGAAATATATTATGAAAAAAATTACGGCATTGTTGATTTTGGACGGGCTCGGCTATACGAAAGACGTTCGCGGAAACGCCGTCCGCGAGAGCGGTATCCCGTTTATTTCCGCTTTAAAAAGAGAATATCCCCACACCTATATAAAATGCGGCGGCGAGGCGGTGGGACTGCCGAAGGGGCAGATGGGCAACAGCGAGGTAGGGCATACGAATATCGGCGCGGGCAGAATCGTGTTTCAGGAACTGGTAAAGATTTCCCTAGCGATAGAGAACGGCGAATTTTTTAAAAACGCCGAGATTAAAGCCGCCTTAACCGCCGCGAAAAACGGAGGCAAAAATCTCCACCTTATGGGTCTGCTCAGCGACGGCGGAGTGCACAGCCATATGGAACATTTGTTCGCGCTTTTGAAATTCGCGAAAAGAGAGGGCGTGAAAAACGCGTTCGTGCATTGCTTTTTGGACGGGCGCGACGTGCCGCCGAGTTCGGGCAGAGAGTATATCGTCAAGCTTGAAAATTTTCTTAAAGAGATAAATTACGGCAAAATCGCCTCGGTCATGGGCAGGTATTACGCTATGGATAGGGACAACCGCTGGGAGCGCGTCGAAAAAGCCTACAAGGCTATCGCGGACGGTGACGGATTGTTCACCGAAACGGCGGAAAACGCGGTCGCTTTGGGAACCGCTACGGACGAATTCGTCGTGCCCGCCGTAATCGTCGGAGACGGCGCGCCCGTAGGGAAGGTGGAGTCCGGCGACATCGTGATATTCTATAATTTCCGTCCCGACAGAGCGCGCGAGCTTACGCGGGCGTTCGCCGAAAAGGATTTTCCGGGATTTGTCAGGGCGCGGGGATATTTGGGCGTGAAATACGTCTGTTTCACGCAGTACGATGCGAGATTTTACGAGTTTGAAAATTTATCCGTCGCCTTTAAGCCGCAGAGTATGTCAAACCTTTTGGGGCAGGTCGTGAGCCGGAACGGGCTTACTCAGCTCCGTATCGCGGAGACCGAAAAGTATGCGCACGTAACCTTCTTTTTTAACGGCGGGGTCGAGGAACCGTTCGCGGGGCAGGACAACGTTTTAATTCCGTCGCCCAAGGTCGAGACCTACGACTTAAAGCCCGAAATGAGCGCATACGAGGTCGCTGACAAGGCGGCGGGTCTTATCGATTCGGGAAAGTACGATTTTATGGTGCTGAATTTCGCCAATTGCGATATGGTCGGGCATACGGGGGTGATGAGCGCGGCGGTCGCCGCCGTTACGGCGGTCGATAAATGCGCGGAGAAGGTTGTGAACGCGGTTTTGAAAAACGGCGGGCAAGCGATAATCACGGCGGACCACGGCAACGCAGAACAGATGTACGACGAGAACGGGGAGCCGTATACGGCGCACACGGTATTTAATCCCGTGCCGCTGATTGTCGTCGGCGTGAACAAAAATATTAAGCTTCGCGGCGACGGTACGCTCGCCGACGTCGCGCCTACGCTTTTGGAGATGATGGGCATAGAGCAGCCTGCGGAAATGACGGGAAAAACGTTATTTGAAAAATAAAAAAAGCGGATTTTTTTATTTTAAAAATTTTTGCGTGGAATGAACAAAAGGTCCCCCCCGCGTCACTTTCCCAAAACCTCGGTATTTTTATGCTTGCGTAAATAGGCATTGTGAGAGTAAAGTGAAAGCCTTTGGAAAACGGGGTTGAAAACCGTTGAAAAAATGCGACGGGAAACCGTTGAAAAAGCGGTTTAAAATGTGAGAAAACGAGGTCGAAAGCGCAGAACACAGGATAAAAACCGCTAAAAATGAGGTGAAAATTACTGAAAACGCGGCTTAGAAACGCAAAAAATATGTTTTCACATTGTGAAAACGCGGGAAAAACGGCGAAACGACAAGGTCGAGAACCGCCGAAAACGCGCTTTTGTATTGCGTAAAGCGTAGCTCGTTACGTTGAAGGATAAAAACGAAATAAAATGCGGTACGATACAAATATAATTAATATAGTTCTGTACGAACCGGAAATTCCGCAGAATACGGGAAATATCGTGCGTACCGCCGTTGCGACGGGCGGCGCGGTGCATCTTATAAAGCCGCTCGGTTTCGAGATTTCCGACAAACGTTTAAAGCGCGCGGGTTTGGACTACTGGAAAGACGCGAAAATCTTTCTTTACGAGGATTTCGCCGATTTTAAGTCGAAAAATCACGGACGCTGTTTTTTTGCGTCCACAAAGGCGGCGAAGCGCTACGACGCGGTTAGATACGAGAACGGCGATTGTATTATATTCGGTCCCGAATCACGGGGCTTAGACGAGAAATTGCTACGGGAGAACTACGCCGCCGCCGTCCGCATACCTATGGTTAAAAATAACCGCTCGCTCAATCTTAGCAACAGCGTCGCCGTCATCGTCTACGAGGCGCTGAGACAATGGAATTTTTTGGGGCTGGAAACGGAGAGCGGTTTTTTTAAGAAGGATTTTTAAAAGATACGCGGCGGAAACCCTTTGTTTACAAAAAGTTTCCGCCCGCGTTCCTTTCAAAAAATTTCAAATTTTAACGATTTTGTTTAAAATGCGGCGCGAATAAACGGGTCTTTCTTGTGAAAAATCAGGTTTTTGCCGTGTTCAAAAGGGCAGGTTTCGCCGCGTTCTAGTTTAAAGGAGGCGGCGAATAAGGGAATAAGGCGAGATTTTCTTTCAAACAGGGGAATTTTTGCCGCGAACGGTACTGCGGTTAGTTCGATATACGCGCGCCGAAAAAGTCCTCCGGTCGGATTTGTGGATAAAACGCCGTGAAAAATTCGGAGTAAAGATCCGAAAAATCAAAAAAGTTGAAAAATACGCCAGAAATCGCTTGACATAGACGACGACGTATAATAGAAAAGCTCTATTAATAGGGGAATAATTGGGGAAATATCCTTATCGCAACCCCGCCTTAAAAAAAGAAACGACAGGAAAAAAACTATGAGAGATAATGCGGATTTGGTGGCGTTTGACAGGGAATATCTGAAAAGGGCGCGCGAATTAATTTTTTGCGGCATAGACAAGTCGGAGCGCGAATTGTCAATGGACGGCATAGACGGGGCGGAGCGCGGGTCAAGATTGCGCGTCGGCGGGGACGAAGTCGGGTGCGGGTTATTAGTCGGCGGTATGGACGAGGCGGGGCGCGGACCTCTTGCGGGACCTGTGGCGTGCGCGGTTGCGGTGATGCCGTTGGACGACGGGCTTATTGTCGGCGGCGCGGACGACAGCAAGAAAATTCCCGAAAAAAAACGCGAAATACTCTATGAGGCGATTGTAAAAAACGCCCTTTATTACAATATTCAATTTGTTTGGCAGGACGAAATCGACGGGATAAATATACTTAACGCTACTAAAAAGGGTATGCGCGCCTGCTTCGACGCGTTGCCCGTAAAGCCCGACATATTGTTGATAGACGCCGTTAATCTCGATATAGCGGGCGGCGTCGCCATAATAAAGGGCGACGCCAAAAGCTATAATATCGCCTGTGCCTCGATACTCGCCAAGGTCGAAAGAGACCGCCTTATGCGCCGGTACGACGCGGAATATCCGGGTTACGGCTTCGCGAGGCATAAGGGCTACGGCGTAACCGCGCATTACGAGGCGATTGCGCGGCTCGGAATAACGCCGCTGCACAGAAAGACGTTTTTATCGGGATTTAAGAACCTTTTTTTATGAATTGAAACGCGCGTCTTTCGCACCCTTGCGGGTTCTTTCGCGTCTTTCACCTTTGTTCCCCTTGTTAACGGTCTTGCCGTTAATTGCGGAAAACGTCTTTAAAACCGCAAAAGCCTTTCGCAAATCCGACGTCTTAACTCATGAAAACGGGTTTAAAAAAATAAAACGGCGCGAAACGGGAATAAAAACGCGTAACGATGAATGCGGACGTGTCGGATCTGGTCTGAAAACGGCGCGTCGGCATACTAAGAGCTTTCGGAACAGACGCGGATAAGCCTTTTCGCCGAAAAGGCTTATCCGCCAAGGCTTTGACAAGGCGAAACGGGAATAAAAACGGGGAGAGATAAACGATGAACGAACGGGACTTGCGCTCGGACAAAGCATCCGAAAAAACGGGCGGAACGTTTGAGGAAACACACAAAGAGACGGGAGCGGAAAACGCCTCTTTTTCGGAATCGGACAATGCGTCCGAAGGAGCGGGAAAAATATCCGAAAAGATCGGCGGGTCTTCCGAAAAGGCGGGCGCGGGCGCGCGCGGGCGTCGGAACGCCGCGCTGTTTTTGGGCGGGCAGGGAGTGTCGATGTTAGGCTCTATGCTCGTGCATTACGCGATAATGTGGAATCTTACGTTGGAAACGCGGTCCGGCTCGGTGATGATGCTGTTCGCCGTCGCCGCGCTCCTTCCCATAGTTTTTATATCGCCGTTCGCGGGCGTTTGGGCGGACAGGTACAACAAAAAATATCTGATAAACATTTCGGATTCGTGCATAGCTGCGGTCACGCTTCTTATGTCCGCGCTGTTTTTTTTCGGGATACGCGATATTTGGCTCTTGTTCGCCTGCGCGGTCATGAGGAGTTTGGGTCAGGGCGTGCAGGCGCCGTCCGTCGGCGCGCTCCTCACCGAAATCGCGCCCGTCGATAGACTAAAAAAGCTCAACGCCGCGAACGCGGGAATACAAGCGCTCTGCAGTTTTGCCGCGCCTATGCTGTCGGGCGTAATCCTCTCTTTTATGAGAATAGAGGCGGTTATGGCGCTAGACGTGGCGACCGCCGCGATAGGCGTAAGCGTGGTGTTTTTCTTTGTCAAAACGCCGAAAAAAACGCCGAAAAAATCAGGCAAAGACGTCGCCGGATATTTCCGCGAGATGAAAGAGGGAGCTCTGTACGTCGTAAAACATAAGTTTTTACTCAAGTTTATGGCTTTCGCCCTGCTTTTCAACCTCATACTTTCGCCCGCCACTGTGCTTGTACCCCTTCAAGTCGCGCGCAACTTCGGCGCGGAGGTGTGGCGGCTGACGGTTACCGAGAGCGCGTGGTCGGCGGGGATGGTATTGGGCGGCGTAATTTTAAGTATTTGGAAGGGCTTTAAAAATCATACGTTCTCGATTTCCGTCGCGGCGGCGGTGTTCGGAACGGGGCTTGTTTGGCTTGGAATCGTCCGTGATATGTGGATTTATGCCGCCGTAAACGCCGTTATGGGTCTGTCTGCGCCGATGTTCCAGACGGCGACGGTCACGTTGCTCCAAACTAAAACCGACGCGGAATATGTCGGGCGCGTGTTCGGCGTTTTCACGATGATATCGAGCGCGGCGATACCGCTCGGAATGGTGCTGTTCGGTCCGCTTGGCGATGCAATTTCTATAGATTATATCTTTATCGCGACGGGCGCGCTTATGCTATTGTCGGGACTGCTATTAAATTTCAGTAAAACTATGAGAAAAGCGGGAGAACCGATTTGAGTTTTTTAGGGGGAGGGGAAGCGATGTTTATACGTGGGGAAACCTTTTGCGTGCAAAAGGTTTCCCCACGCGCGCCCTTTCCCAAAAAACTCCGTCTTTATTATTATATTTATTACGCTTTCAAACGCGGCGTTGCCGGGCTTCGAACGCCGTTAAAAAAAAAGAACGGCGCGGACGGTAAAACCGTCCGCGTAAGCGTTGCGCTTTATAAACGGAAGCTGAATTCGGCGTAAATTTGGCGTCGATTAAAATCGCAATTTTCAAATAAAAATTATCCGACGGGAGCGTGAACGAGGTTGACATTTACGCTTTTTTCTTTTATAATCTAAGTTATGAATACTGATACGGATACGGAGTTATGAATATGGACACGGATATGAACGAGGGCGCGAATGTGAACGAGGACGCGGATATGAATATGAATGAAAATAAGACTGCGGATACGAATCGGCGCGGCTTGACGGGGAAAAAAAATACGGGCGGCGGACGAGAAATAGCGTTTTGCGCGCTGTTCGCGGCGTTGATAAGCGTCGGGTCGTACATTAAGATACCGCTTCCAGGCGTGCCCGTGACGCTGCAATTTTTATTTACCAACCTTGCGGGAATAATGCTCGGCAAAAAATACGGCGCGGTTTCCGTGGGGGCGTTCGTCGCGCTGGGGCTTATCGGTTTGCCCGTTTTTTCGGGCGGCGGCGGCATAGGCTATGTCGTAATGCCGTCGTTCGGCTACATTTTGGGCTATTTGGCGGGCGCGTATTTGGCCGGACTGATTACGGAAAGGTTTAAAAGCCTTTCTTTAAAGTCGATTCTTACCGCGAGTTTCGCAAACCTCGCCGTGGTTTATCTGTTCGGCGTAACGTATTTTTATTTCATTTCCGAGTTTTATATCGGGAACGCGGCGGACGCGAAAACCCTGCTCGTAAATTGTTTCCTTATATTCCTTCCGGGCGATATATTGAAAATTCTTTTGAGCGCGCTCATTTTGAAAAAGGGAGGAGCTTTTTTTAAAAAAAATATACGGGGAAAATTTTTTTGATGAAAAGATTTTTTCCAACACTCCTTTCCGAAAGGCTTTGTTAATAGGAGCGCGCGCGGCGGCAAGCCGGCGTTGGGCAGCGGGCGACGAAACGGACGGCGCGAAGCCGAAAAACGCGGGCATAGCGCTTGATTTGAGCGGAACGATCGCTTATAATAACGACGTCCGTTTTTTTCGCGCCGCCGTCATGATCGCTAAAAACCGCTAATTTTTTGTAAAGGAGCGGCGGGAGGAGAGGGATGCCGTCGTCTCCGCATAAATTTTAAAAAACCTTAAATAGGAAGAAAAATTATATGAAAATAGACGTATTAACGCTTTTTCCGGAGCAGTTCGGAATTTTGAGCGGCGGAATAATAGGCAAGGCGATTAAAGAAAAGCGGTTTGAGGTGAACGTCGTAAACATCCGTGATTTTTCGCCGGATAAGCGCAGGCGGTGCGACGACGCGCCCTTTGGCGGCGGGTCGGGAATGGTTATGACGCCGCAACCGGTACGCGACGCGATAGGCGCGGCGGATCCGTCGCACGAGGCTTTGAGAATTTATATGTCGCCTTGCGGCGCGGTATTGACGCAGGAAAAGGTGAAAAAATTAGCCGAACGGGAACCGAAGCGGCTTTTGTTGCTTTGCGGTAGCTATGAGGGCGTGGACAGACGCGTCATAGACCTCGACACGGACGAGGAGATCTCGATAGGAGATTATATACTGACTAGCGGCGAGCTACCCGCGCTGGTGCTGATAAACGCCGTCGCGAGATATATTCCGGGCGTACTCGGCAACTCGGAATCGCTGACGGAGGAATCCTTTTCGGACGGGCTCCTGGAATATCCGCAATATACCCGTCCTCGAGTGTTCGGAGGAATTAGCGTTCCCGAAACGCTCCTTAACGGCAATCATAAGGAAATCGCCGAATTTAGGCGCGCGCGCCAGCTTGAAATAACGCGCAGAAACCGCAAAGACCTATACCGCAAATATTTAAAAAAAACGGGAGATAAGAGTTAATAGGAATGGGAATTTCTTTAATTTTTGCGAAGGAAATCTTTTGCGGATTTATCGGAGGATGCGGCAGAACGTTCGCGGCGGCGCGTCTTTAGCTTTAATCTTTTGATAGTTCTAAGTTTGCGTTATGATTTTGCTTGACCGGTATGACTTTTTATCACACAGATTTAGAACTGTATATTATTTAACGCGAAAAATAAGCGGAGTGCAAAACCAAAAAATATACGGGGAGCTTATCGACACGGGCTGGGAAATAGAAATTATACCGCTTAACAACAAAATTTATATAGTTCCGGTTAATTATACCTCGACTGAAATAAAACAGTTCGACCCGCAATATGAGGGTTGGGCGATAGCCGACACGGACGGAAATTTGTATCTCGCAAGCAATCGCAAAAACTTTTATAATATAGCGATTTATTTTAAGCGGTAATTATTTTAGCAATCTGTACTTAGCGGCTTGAAATTCCTCATCTGAAAGTTTGCCCTCATTGTGCAATTTTGAAGGGTTTTCTATTTCGGAGGATAAATTATATCGTGGTTTTGGTTTAGCGGTTTTGGGCTTTTTTGATATAGAAAATATGTCAAGTAGAATTAAAATAGTTGTTAATATGACAAGCAAAATAATATATTCAGTTGAAAGATTGCCATTATACAATAGAAGTCTATTTTTTAAAACTCGCAAAATTGCATCAGATATAAAAATTAAAAAATATAATAATTTTAAAACAAAGTATATTAGTGTTTTTTTGCGCTTTATTTTTTTTCGATTAATAAAATTATAATTGTTATGATTATAAAAAAAAGAAACACAAGTGAAATAAGTGTTAAAAAAATCGTTTCATAAAATATAGAATATGTATCATTAGGATATTGATTTGTTAAAACAGTAATTTTGAACATATTCCCTGTAAAAAATATCACGGTAGCGGCAACACAAAGCAAGATAATAATAACCTTGGGAAGATACTGTTTAACGCGTTCATTTTTAAAAAACGCAAGTAATTTATCTTTCATAAAAAACCTCTTTTTTTAAGTATAGCACTTAATTTTGCGGAGGTCAATAGAAAAATGCAAAAAAACGTCCGGGCGGGGCGTTTTTAATATTTAAAAGGAGCGAAAAGCGATGATAATCACATTTAAGCAAGACGGGAGCGCGGTATTTTTACGCGGCGAGGCTCTGTACAAGGGCAGTAACGGCGTTAATAACGTCGTTGTGCGTTGGGAGGACGGCGCGTCCCCCGGGGTTGAAAGCTTGGTCGTCGAAGTCGAAACGGCGCGTGCGGACGGTCAGGCGAGCGGGTTTGTGCCGTGTACGGTCAATTCGCAGGCGGAGGGTCTCGAATACTACCGCCGTCTTACGGGATGGGAGCTTGCCATCGAGGGCGAATTACGCGTGACGGCGCGGTGGTATCACTCCGACAATCCGAGCGTACAAGCGGCGGCGGCGGTTTTGGCGTACGTCAACAACGGCAGGATTTCAAATATCGCCTTGCCGGACGGCGGCGGTTATGATAATTATATCGAACAGCTGAAAGCCGCGCTCGAACAGGCGAACGACGCGGTGCAAAAAGCCGTCGCGCAGACGGCACAGACCTATGTCGATACGTTAAAGGCGCAGGGCGTGTTCGACGCGGATGCGCAAAAAGCCGCGCTCGAACAGGCGCTATCAGCCGCGCAATCGAGTATATCCGCCGACGCTAAAACAAT
>JAISOS010000091.1 GCA_031275485.1 Clostridiales bacterium
AAAGGAGCTATTTGACTTATTGAAGCGGGCGGCAACACGCCTAAATCGTTTGAGTTTTTGGAAGGAACATTTCCTAAAAGACGTTCCTTATAGGAGTATTTGTCGTAATTCCATGCATATTTTATATC
The DNA here is from genome assembly GCA_031275485.1 of Clostridiales bacterium. GTDB lineage: Bacteria > Bacillota > Clostridia > Christensenellales > JAISNN01 > JAISNN01. The sequence continues at coordinate 129 of JAISOS010000091.1, forward strand.
ATTTCCTATACTCGGTATATCATAAATTCGGTTTTTAAACAAGCCCTAATTGCGGCAATAAACACGAAAGTAAGAAACGGGTTATCAGGCTTGTCGAAATGGGCGGCATCCCGCTGAAACCGTTTGAGTTTTCGAAAAAACATTCGACTAAGTGACGTTTTTAATACCATGATTTTAGGCTTTTAAACAAACCCTAAATTATCATAGTTTATTGTGCTTGACAAATCAGTCTAAACATCCGGGGATTGTCAAAAGATTACGCAATGATCGTTAACTTAGAGAAAAAACTACATTTATATTTCTCATATTTTCAAGAAAAAATATACAGACGAAACGGATATGATTTATGAATAAAAAGGTATGCGCAAAAGGTCTTAAACGCGGAGTGGGCGCCGGATAAAAACGGATTAAATCGGCAGTTTTTAAATGAAGAATATACGGACAAAACGGATAGGGTAAAACGGCGATGAACGTTATAGAGCTTAAAAATGTCAAAAAAAAATATTTGTACGGCGCGGAGGCTTTGAACGGCGTGAGCTTCGCTTTGGGTAAGGGGGAGAAACTAACGGTGTTCGGCGGCGCGGGCGCGGGGAAAACCGCTCTCTTGAAGGCTATCGCGGGGCTGACGGAGTTCGAGGGTGAAATGCGCCTTTTCGGAAAGCCGTGCGCTGGACTTCCGCTACGCGATCGGAATATATCGATGACATTTTCCGACGCGTTCAAAAAATCCAAAACCGTATACGAAAACCTGCGTTTTTCTTTCGATTTACGCAATATAGAGAGGAGCGCGTTCGAGGAAAAATTGCGCGAAATCGACGGAGCGTTCGGAATAGGCTATCTGTATTTTTTTAAATTCGCCGACTTGAACGCGGGACAAAGAGCGTCGGTTACGGCGGCGCGCTGTCTTATGCGCGACGCGGATTTGTATCTTTTGGACAATCCGTTGAAAGGGCTTGACGCCGACGAAAAACGCGGTTTTATTTTGAGATTTCTAGCCTATTTAAAGGATAAGGATTATACGGTGATTTACGCGACGGACGATCTTGCCGAAACGCGTCTCTTAAATTTCAAGAATTTAACGCTTAATTGCGGCTTTACGGGCGGTTGCGGATATCTCGAGGATTTATACGCCGCGCCGCCCGAGCTGTCGCTGTGCCGTCTTTTCGGAATGAATGTGTTCGACGAAGGCGACGTTTACGCAGCGGTCAAGCCGCGGGATTTGGAAATAGCGGGTTATAGCGGCGCTTCGGAGAAAGGCGTTTGTTTGACGGTTAAACGGCGAGATTCGGAAGCCGAAACTTTGAACGATATTTCGGGCGGCGGCGTTTGCGCGGCGGTTAAACCGCAGGATTTGAGAACTATAAAGCCTGCGGACGGAAACGTTCGAGATAGAAAAAAAAGCTTTGCGGAGGCTTTTTTTATCGGCGAGGAGTTTTGTAGCGACGGTGGCAAAGCCGAGTATTTCGTCTCGGCGGCGGAGCCGCGTATTTTTTTCAGTTTGTCGAGGGAACGTTCCGAAAAAAGACCTTTGCCTATGAGCGCGGGCGACGCCGTAACGTTATGCTATTCGCCCGATAAGGCTTTGAGATACGGAAAGAGCGATGAAAAATTAAAAAAATAGAGCGGCTTTAAATTGTTCTTAAATTCGGAATCCGTATCGATGAAATGAAACTGCGCTTTTCGACTCTTTTTGCATCCGTCCGTATCGTTTTTTTCTCGGCGAAGCGGAAATTGCGGCTTAAAAAATGCCTTGACGGACAAAAAACTACGGAAATTTATTATAGCCGTTTACGGAAAATAATCGCGCAATCTAAACGCCGCTTTTTCGCCGCGCAAGCTACGAAAAAAACGGTTTTCCGTATTGCGCGAATACGGAAAAGAATTTTTTCGTAATTTACGGTTAAAAATTCAAAACTTGTTTTAGCGCGTTTCCGATTCATAGCGGCTGTATTTCTTATTCGCCGATACGGGTTCTCATATTTTCGCGGATTCCGCATATATAAATATCGATAGATTCTTTTAGTCGGAGGCGTTACTTGTATAATTTGCTTTTGAATTCGGATTTTTCCGTGGGCGCGGACGATTCGCCGCTGTATTATGTGGACGAGAATAATTTGTTCACATACGATAATTTCAAGATTTACGGAGCGCGTACGTGCAGTCTGACGCTTAGAAGCGCGTCCGATTTAAACGCCGCTTACGGGGCGGACACGCGCAATCGGGCGGTTGGAACCGAAGTCGATTTAAACGCCGCTTACGGGGCGAAGGCGCGCAACCGGGCGGTTGGAACCGAAGTCGATTTGAGCGCCGCTTACGGGGCGAAAGCGCGTAACCGGGCGGTTGGAAATACGCTTGATTCGGACGTCGCCGCGTCCGGTTTGCCCTGCGAGGCGATTATGTATTACGAGCCGTTTTTAGAATCGAAAGGCGCGGGCGGGGTAGTTTTCGGGTTGCGAATAAGAGCCGTAGAGATTTCGGCGACGGAATTGTACGCGGAATTTTTCGACGCGGCGTTCAAAAAAATTCATACCGCGAGAGAGGACGTCGGCGGCGATATAGGCTGCAATTTTTCAACGATCGGCAGGCGCTTTAAGACGACGGAAGGCGCCGCGTATTTCCGCGTGGGAATAAAAATCGGTTCCGGTTCGACGGCGGTCACGTTATTCCGTCCGTTCGCGCATTTGGTGAAATAGACCGGCTATGAAAAGTCAAGCGAAAATCAAGGAAAAAAAGAAAGAAATTTGGTTTAGCGCACTGATTTTGCAGGTAGTGAGGAGGCAAGGAAAACGGTAGCCCAAAAGTGCCG
>JAISOS010000003.1 GCA_031275485.1 Clostridiales bacterium
ATTTACGCCGAAACTTCGGGCGTTTATAAGCGATCTAAACCCACAATACTATCCCGCGCGGCCGGGAAACTATGCCGAAAACGTTATACGCATTATATCACGGCGCGCAAAAAATTGCAACAAAAATCGGAGAAAAAATGCTAATAATAATCGACGGAGTTATTCTTAAAATTAACGCCGCCTTTTTGCCGTAGGCGGTAAAAAGAACGGTTTTCCGTATTTATTGTGTAAAAAGTTATGCGGGGAAAAGCTTTTTTGTCCGCAAAAGGTTTTCTCGCATAATTTTTTCAAAGAGAAAGAGAAAAATCAAAAAAATAATTTCATTTTTTCATTTTTTGTGATATAATAAACGGTATGAAATATTTTTTACAGACCTTTAAATATTTAAAAAATAAAAACAAGTTCTGGAAGCTACTGTTTTTATCCGTAGCGCCGGCGGCGGTTTTGAGCTTTGCAATGCCCGTTCCGAATTTCAACGCGTTGCTGTTCGATTTTTTTGACGGCATTCTTGCGAGCGAAAGTATTTTTCCCGTTATTTTCGGTTATATGACGGGACTGACTGCGGCAAAGGCGGCGTTATCGACGGTTACGGCGCCGTTTGCCGCAGTCGTCATAAGCTATATTTCGTCGATTATCGAGCGTGATATGCACGTGGGCGATTTCCGTTACGTGCCGTTTGCGCGGAACGTGAACAACAATTTTTATCCGTATTTTGTCTTCATATTTTTCTCGTTGTTGGGCGCGGAGTTCTTGCTTTTGACGGGCGCGCTGTTTGTCAATCTTTGGATCGCGGTATTTGCGGGCGCGGAGATTATGGCGTTTATATTCACGGTAATAACGCTGATATTGATTTTCTCTACGGTTACGGCGCTGTTTTCACTCGTGATTATCTGGCCGGCGCTTATGATAAACACGGGCATGAAGCCGCTTGCCGCGCTTGCGCACATACTGCGTATGAAAGGAAGCCGCAAGGCGGTGATAATCGCCGTCCTTATTCCGGCGGCCGCTTTCGAGGCGGCATACGCCTTGTGCTTTCTGCTCTCCGCCGGCGCCGCCGTCTACGGCATTTTGGGCGCCGTTTTTTTTGCGGTTACGGGCGTGTATCTGCCGACGCTCATAAATACGGCGTACTATGACATAGCCGGTCTCAACCGCGAGGACTTAAACGGGCTAAATATTTGGACGAAGTAACGGAGATGAAATTTTTTTGTTTTTTATTAGAATACGCGGGAGAAACCTTTTCTCGGAAGAAAAGGCTTTCCCCCGCGCGCCCTTCTCAAAGACCTCCGTATTTTAATAACTCTGTTTTAATTATAGTTTGATAAAATACGGAAAAAAATAAACGCCGGCTTAACGACGGGATTAAAATACGGCAAAACAAAGACCGATCGAGCGGCAAGGCAAAAAATATTCGAAAAAACGGAGACTGCTTAAAATATGTATTATAAATTTTCCTTATCGGTGCTGTTATCGAATTTAAGTTTAGTATTCAGAACGCTGTTATATTCGGTTTGCATAATTCTTGCCGCGTCTGCAATCGGCGCGGGCGTATTGATTCCGGCGTTAAGACCGGTATACGACGCGATAATCGTAGAAGGCTACACGGATAAGCTCGGCTCGCTTTTAAACGGAGTTTTGAGCGGCGACATACGTCTCGCCGCCGCCGTAGCGGATGTAAGCGAGGTCGCGGTCGGAATAATAGCCGTAATGGAGCGGTTCGGCGGCACGCTTATGTTCGGTTATATCTTTTTAGGTTGTCTGGCGTTTTTGTCGGCATTTTTTCATTCGACGTTCGATCTCGCGGCGGCGCGGGTTTTAAACGGTTATATGTCCTCGAAAATGCGCGGCAAGCTGCTTCACGAATACGTTCGGCACATACCCGAGGCGTTCGGCTACGCCGCCTTGAAGACCGTGCTGTCGTGGCTGATTTCGGCGGCCATCTTCGTCGTTATCGCGCTGTTTATCAAGCTGACGTATTCCCTGCTTTTCGTCTTTTCTTTAACTTTCGCGATCGCGCTCTGTATAGCTCTGTTTTCCCTGAAATTTACGTTGTTCGCGGAATGGGCGCCGCGCATAATACACGGAGGCGGAGTGCTGAAATCCTTTAAAATAAGCGGAGGCGTATGCGCGTTCAAGAAAAAATTTCTAACGGCGGTATGCCTCTATACCGTACTCGCGGTATGCGTTCTGACGTTTACGCTTCCCACTTTCGGCTTTATTCAGTTTTTTATATTTCCGTTTTCCGTTTGTCTTTCGAGGTGCGCGGAATTGGTCAATTACCATATCGGACGCAACGGGAAATTTTACGCGGACGACTATACCGTCGTCAATGCGGAAAAATTCGTTACGCGTGAAAGCGCGTAGCGCGCCGACCGGCGCGTTACGCTTTACGGAGATTGCATAAACGGCTTAGAGGATGCGTTTCATCGAGAATGCGTCCTGTCATTTTTTTGGAGCGTTTATTTTTTTTTGTAAAATTTTGTACGTAACCGTCGAAAAGCGGCTGTAAATTCGTTTTGATTTCCGTTAAAAAGGACAAAACGGACGCGGAACGAACGCCCGCTTCGGCAAGAAGCGTAACTGAAAACCCTGCGAAAAAGCATAAAAACTTTATAAATGCTAATAGATTGTAGAGAAACACAAAACCCCCTTTGCGGATTTCAGTCTTATCCTCTCGTTTAGCCGTATATATATAATTGAGAGGCATAAAAACATCGGCACGAATCCGGGGCAGTCCGCAATTTGAGAAACGCAACTTAATATAACGCTAAAATAACCTCATTATATATAAGTAGATCCCGTAAAATAAAAGACCCGCAGGAAATAAAAAAAGCGCCGTCAAGCGCTGTTTTTACGACTCCGCGAGTCTTAAAAATTGGGATAAATCACATTATTTGAACTCGTATGTAATTTAAGTACCTTCACTATATCACACAAAATGAAAAAAGTCAAGCAAAAAATCAATAATTTCCGCAAATATGTCAAGCGTTTATGATATTGTCATACGTAGGCGCACGTGAATTTGTCCAAACCGTTATGTTTAACCGCGCGTAAACGGCAAATTGCGGAGATTAAAAAAAGTTAAGGAGACGACTATGCCGGAAATTTACTCTTTTCTAAACAAAAGATTTTCCCCGTATAAATTTTAAAAAATAAAAAAGTTTTTTTGTTTCGGAAAATTTTTTATATTCCTCCGTGTCGTATTTTTAATATTTTATATAGTATTTTTCTTACGGTGTTCGCTATAAGCGCGCCGGACGCGAGCGCTACGACAAGTAGCAGTTCGTTTGCGGACAGACCGTTTGTACGGAATATTTGCCCGCCGAAATAGAGTATTAAAATCTGCGCCGCCGTTACGGCGCCCATAATGATTATGAACGGCTTATTTCCGGCTATGTGATCGGAGAGGTTCACGGACTGCGTGCGCGCGCAAAAGGCATTGAATATGCCCGTAAACATAAACAGCCCGAAAAAGGCGGTATAGAAACGCGCTCCTCTGCCGTAATGGAATAGCCCGGAGACGAATTCGCTGTTTAGGAACCACATACATAAGGCGACGGAGAACGCTCCGCCGAAAATTATTTCCAGCATCATATACTTGTTGATTATCTTTTCGCCGCGCGGTTTCGACGGCTCGTTCATATACTTTTTGAGCGGCGGCTCGCCCCCGAAAGCGAGACCGGCGAGAGTGTCCATCACCATATTTATCCAGAGGATTTGAATCACCGTAATCGGCGACGCTATGCCGAAAAGCGGCGCGAGCATGGACACGCCCATCGCGCAAAAATTCAGCGTCAGCTGAAATATTATAAATTTCCTTATGCTTTTGAAAATTGTCCTGCCGTAACGGACCGCCTTCGCGATAGAAAGGAGGTTGTCGTCGAGTATGACTATATCGCCCGCCTCCTTGGCTATCTCCGTGCCGCTGCCCATAGCGAAGCTGACGTCGGCTTTTTTCAGGGCGGGCGCGTCGTTTACCCCGTCGCCCGTCATTCCGGCTACGAGTCCCGCGCTTTGCGCTATCCTCACCAAGCGGCTCTTATCGTTCGGCAGAGCGCGGGCTATCACGCGCAGGCGCGGGAGTAGCTTTTTCACCTCCGCGTCGGACAGCGCACCAAGCTCGCCGCCGCTCAGAATCACGGGGTCTTTGACGCCGAGAATGCCGACCTCCTTCGCTATCGCCTCCGCAGTTTTTTTTGCGTCGCCCGTTATCATCACGATTTGAATCCCCGCGTTTTTTATCTGCCGTACACCCTCCGCCGCCTCGCTCCTTATGTCGTCGCGAACGGAAATTACGCCCACCAATTTCAGCGCGCCGAAGCTACCCGGTCTCAACTCGCCTTCGGTCACCGCGACGGCTATAAACCTGAACGCCCGCGATTGCAGTTCGGCGATTCGGTTTTCCAGAACGCGCCTTTTTGTGAACGACTTATATTCTCCGTACTCGTTCACATACTCGCGGCAATGCGGCAGTATAACTTCGGGCGCTCCCTTTATCAGCGTCATGCGGGTAATAAGGCTCGGCTTACCGTCCGTAATTTCCGTCGCCATATATTTTATTTCCGAGGAAAACGGAATTATATTTTTGCGTTTCACATCGCCGTTTAGAATTCCGCCGCCGTCACCGTGCGCATATTCCAGGAGCGCGCGGTCGGTCGAATTGCCGCCTACCGCCCTGCCGCCGGACATAACGGCGGAGTTGTTGTATATAAGCGAATACCTAAGATATTCGGAGAGCCGATCGGATTTCGGGCGGTTACGCCGCTCGCGCCCCTCTCCGTCGATAAAGCCGTCCACTTTGAGCGCGCCGCACGTCAATGTTCCCGTTTTGTCGCAAAAGAGGATATTCATACTGCCCGCGGTTTCTATGCCCACAAGCTTGCGCACAATCACGTTATCTCTCATCATTTTCTTCATATTCGAAGTAAGAACGACGGTAATCATCATAGGCAAACCCTCCGGAACCGCCATCACTATGACCGTTACCGCGAGCGTTACGGCATAAAGAACCGCCGCGGCAAGCGTATGCCAATCGGAGAGATACGTCTTTATTAAAATCGGCTCGAAACCGTTTTCAATGACAACGGCGTTGAAAAGATATACGAGGGCGACCAAAACCGCGCCCACATACCCGAAACGGCTTATACTCTTGGCAAGCTCGCTCAAACGTTCCTTCATCGGACTTGCGTCGGCATCCTCCTGCAACTCGACGGCAAGCCTGCCGTAAAAGGTGTTGTCTCCTACGGCGGTAACCTCCATCATTCCCTCGCCCGATGAAATCACCGTTCCCGAAAACAGAAGGCTTTTATTCATAAAATCGCCGTCAATCCCCGCCGCAGCGCCGCCGTCGCGCGGCGCTCCGTGTTCACGGAAGCCGTTCCCTTCAACCGAAACGCCGACGCCTCTTTCCGCGCTCTTTACCGTTTCCTTGGTCTCGCCGTTCAGCGCGGATTGGTCAACCTCCAAACGTCCCTCGATCAACCGTCCGTCCGCCGGAACCCTATCGCCCGTCTGCAGCTTCACAAAATCCCCCACGACCACCTCGCTTACCGGGATTTCCTTTATCGCGCCCTCTCTTATCACTCTGCAATTTATGCGCGCCGCCTCGGCTTGTAGCTTTTTAAAAGCCGCCTCGCCCCCCATCTCGCTTACTGTGGAAACGACCGTCGCTATTAGAATCGCGGCGGCAATGATAGCCGTCTCGTACCACTCCGAATTTTTAAAAAGGAAGACGACGTTTATTCCCAAAGCTATCAACAAAATTTTAATCAGCGGATCGCCGAAATTTTCAAGTAGCTTAGAAAAAAAACCCTTGCGTTTTTTGGGGCTTACGACATTTTCGCCGAATTTCTCGCGCGCCTCCGTCACGGCGTCAAGACTGAGACCGCCGGCCGTTCCGTGTCCGACCCACCGATAAGACATAGCTTCTCTCCGAATCCTTTTTAATTAAAATTTCGCCCAATCCGCATATTTTTAAACCGTTTCCGCGTAATATAGGTACGGATTTTGCCGTTTTTTACACAATTTCCATAAGATTTTTTACCATTTTGCGCACAGTACAAACACGTTTTTTATCGTTTTACGTAATTTTCCACGCGGTTTTTTATCGTTTTACGTAATTTTCCACGCGGTTTTTTATCGTTTTTTTCATAGTGTAAACACGTTTTTTTTACCGTTTTTACGTAATTTCCCCGCGCGGTTTTTTATCGTTTTTTTCATAGTGTAAGCACGTTTTTTTTACCGTTTTTGCGTAATTTCCACGCGCGTTTTTTATCGTTTTTTCATAGTGTAAACACGTTTTTTTTTACCGTTTTTACGTAATTTCCACGCGCGTTTTTTATCGTTTTTTTCACAACGTAAACACGTTTTTTTTTACCGTTTTTGCGTAATTTTCATACGGTTTTTTTACATATCCGCATGCGCCGTCCCGCATACATATCTAATGAAATCTTATGCGAAAACGGACGCTTAAAGCACCGCCCTTTTTGTCGATAAACGCCGCTTTTTGCGCATAAAAATTATTGCTAAAAATAACGGGGTCGCTTACCCGAAAAGTAAAATTTACGGTGCGCAATCGGGCGAGTGGCTCAAAGCGGACCCGCTCGCGTTATATCCCGCCGCAATTATGATAATAGCCATTATAAATCGTAACCTCGCAATCCAAACGCCATCCTTTTTTAGCCGCTTCAAGGCAAAAAAAATCAACGGTCATCTTCGCGCAATTCCGATTTATAGCGGCTATACAACGACGGAATTTCCCTTCCTTTTTCCTAATATCACAGTCGGGAACTTCAAAGACAAAATATCGCGGTCGGGAACTTAAAGGATAAAATCACATTTTATAAAGATACTACGGCTCAACACCGCCGATTTTTGAGTTATATAGCCGCAAGACAATACGGAATGCAAGCCGCGATCGCAAAGCGGCAAGCCGATGAAATAAAAGAAAACTCTGCCGCCGATTCGAGCGAGATACTCTTTACTCTTAGCCGATAACGACAGTAAGGTCCTTGCCGAGCTCCAAGACGCGTTAACGGTCTTAACATACGGCGTAAGCCGAATAAATGCCCGCTCTCCCCCGGATCGGTTTTAGAATAGCGGGCGGGTAGCTTGAGCCGTCGGCATTATTTGCTTGCCGGAAAACGGTTTACTGCCGGCGGATCGGTAAACAAGTCTAACGGACTAAAATCATATTAACAAAAGCGGTCAAAAAAATCAGACCCGCAAAAACAAGCTGAATTACGGCTACGGACATATACCGCGCGCAATAAAACGTTAAATTTCCACTATGTTCCAGGCTTTTCCGGGCTGTTAAAAAACAGAGTGCGGAAGCCGCCGTCCCGTCGCGAAACATCACGAAAAAATATCACAACAATTTAACCGTTTCGCGTTTCACGCGTTTCCCGACTATTAAAAGACTCAACGCGGAAACCGCCGTCCCGCCGCCTAATATTACGCAAAGCGCGGCGAGCAAATATTCGTTTATTCCGAGCGTCAGCCGCACGTTCAGCATATCGAGCGTCAGGTTTCCCATTAGACCGATAAGCCCGTATACGGCGAACGCGGCTATGCATGCGGCGGCGGCAAAAAGCGCCGCAAGCTCCGCAAAATGACGCGGAATATCTTTCCCTCGGTCATACCGTGCGCCTTTAAATCGCCGAAATAAACGCCTTTTCTTTTGACGTCGTATAACAGAATCGTTCCTATATTAGTCATCATCGCCGCGCTCAAGAGAACGATTACGGTCAACATAATTTGATTAATCGGGTCTTTCTGGTTTTTCAACACATCCGCCGACCGCGCATCCGGAGTTTGAGCTACCGGCGAACCGCAGTCCGGATACGTAATCGTGAAAAAGTGATATTCTACCCGAACCATTATCATTTCCCGATCCTTCCCGCCCTCATTACCGTCCGCGTTTTCATCGTCCGACGCTTCGTCCGCGTTTTCGCCCAAGTTTTCGCCGTTTAACGCCGCGTTGCCGTTCCCGTCCGCGTTTCCGCCGCTTTGCGCGATTGACGCGGGACGGAAAGAGCCGGGAACTCCTTCGTGATCCGGCATCTTAACTTTAAGAACGTACATTTTCTCATAATAAATTTCAGGCGGATATTTCCCGCCGAAAAACTCGTTCATTTCCTCATAAATTTCGATTATATTTCTCGTATAATCCGGAAACATATACGGCTGATGACGCCCGTCCGCGTCCGCCTTATCGTTCACAAAAACCGCGTCCCTATCACCGCCGTCCGCGTCGTTAGGCAAAAATATCTCGCCGTATTCCTCGCTAAAAACTCCCGCGATCGTTTTCGTCGTCAGCACGACGTCGTTGCGCTCGCCCTCGGAGCCGTCTCCGCCGTCGTTTTCCGCAACGGCTATCGCGCCGTCCCCCTCGTATTCGACGGTTATGGTCTGCCCGAGTATTTCCTCGACGGTCAAAGAATATTTTTTCATAAAATCATACGAAACGACCGCCTCGTCTTCGTTTATCTCCGACCTGCCGTACACCGTTTCAGCTTTCGGAAAACGCTTTTTAAACTCCCTTAATTCCTCACCCAAAATCATATTCGGCGCGGAGCGTCTGACTATCGCGAACGAATCGTCGAAGCTTCCTATGACGTCCTTGATATAATCGGCGTATTCCTCGCCCACGAGTCTGTATAAATCTTGCGCTATCGGAATATTTTCGGCGCGGCGGCGTTCAATTCCGCCGATAAGCACCTTATAGCCGTAATAGTCGCCGTCATATATAATGTTCCGTCTGCTCGCGGCGGATTTCGCTTATCTCTTTTAGGGCATTTATAAATTCGGAATCATCCCCGTCAAATTCGAATATGTGGCGGAACCGCAGATAATTCAGCATGCTTTCGGGAATTTTCGGTATCGCGTTCGCATAACGTATGTCCGCCGCGAAATTGTACGACACGCCCGCAATCATAATAGCGGCGATAAGGAAAAATCCCATAAAGATTTTGAAGGACGTCGCGCGCCGCCGTTTTATATTATACAGTGCGGTTTTTATCAAATTTCCGACCGTCATACCTCTATATCTCCTCCGGAAGGATCTTTAAAGGGCTCCGCTTTTACAAGCCTTTTTCTTTGCTTAAACTACGCGAGCGCATACGCGGCGGAGTTTACCGCGAACACCGCAAAAAGCGCGGCGTTTGATACGGGAATGCTGAAACTGCCGTAATACATCCCGAGCAACCGCGAGGCTATGCTCCCGAATAAAGATTAAGCCCGTACGCGCATAAAATCCCGACGCCTAGCGCCGCGGCGCGGAAACCGTCAAAAAGCCGAAAAAGTCCGCGCCGAACAGCTTGCGCGGCGTTATGCCTAAGAGTCTGTACAGCCCGTGCGTCTTTTCTCTCGTGTTTAAAATCATCCGAATCAGATTGTACGCCGTAGCGGCGCCAAGAAACAGCAAAAACGCCGTAACGCTCCAAAAGGCGATTTTCGATATATTCATTATGTTGACGAAGCTCACGAGCTCGCCGTTTCCGACGAAGCCTATTCCGGCGTCGACCAAATTCTTTTCCACCTTAGAAATCCTCGAAACGTCGTAAACGACTCCGCTCCACGGACCGTCTTCTATTCCCGCCAAACTTACGAGTTTTTGAACGATTGCGTAAGACACGACAAAATACGGGGTCGTCTCCAAGATTTTGTCCGTAACCGTATTCCGTGAATAGCTTTCCTTATACACGCCGATTACTCTGAGGTTAAAAAAAGGAATCGCAACCGAGCCAATTCTCGGAATAATTTTATCTCCGATCTTAACGCCGAGATCCCGCGCGACGGATTGCGAGAACCAGATATTGCGGTAATCCTCGTTGTTGTCCTCGGCGTTCCATTGCCTGCCTTCTGCGAAAGGGTTATCCAACCGCGACAAAGGCGTATCCTTATTCAGCTCGTCCCGAAAGGTGTGCGCCTCCCCGTATTTCGGATAAACGACCTTATCTCCGAATTCAAAAACAGGCCCGTCTAAGGGTAGCGGAACGACGACGTAATCCGCGCCCGCGTTCAAAACCTCGACTATACTTTCCGCGCCGTAAAAATACATACTCGGCGGTATTTTTTCCGCATACCGTTTCGGAATTTCGACGGCGGCGGAAAACGTTGAAACCGTTACGGAAAAGAGCAACACCGAAATGATAAACAAAACGGCGTAATACCTCTTGGCGGAAATTATTTCGTATTTTACCAGTGTAAAAAAACAGCGTGTTCCGTCTTTCATTTCATTCAACCCGCCGGATAAAAACCCGCGCGTAAACAGAAACGGATTCTAAAAATATACGGTTTTTACCTCTTTCTATAAGCGACGCTCACAGACCGTGTTGCGCCCGCTTTACGGTACTTTCGGCGCGGTTATATTATAAGCCTATATTTCCGATTTGTAAATAGCTCCCGTACAAAACTTTTCCTTTTGCGTCAAAATTCGTTAGATCTTCTTCCGAACCTTGAAAGCGAATGATTTTTAGACGTTTTTTGCGTGACGCCGCGCCGTTTTCAAGGCGCGTACTCTCCGGTATGCCGGAAAAATACAACGCGGCGGCAGACCGAAAGCGGCACGGGATACCGTCGACACGGTTTTGAAAGAGTATCTAACGCGCGGTTGTTGCGAATTGAAATTGCGTTAAAAATAAACTTTGAATTTTTTGCCGCGGGAGACAAGAGACGAAAGGGTCTTTTCCGTATTCGCGTAATACGAAAAATCACTCTTTTTGAGCTTTACGGCGAAAAAGGCGGAGTTTCTACCGCGCGGAGGCGCCGACGCAATTCACCGCCCGCTCGATATTGCCGCCAGTCCGGTTAAAAAACCGCCGTAGGCTCTAAATTTTAAGACGCTTTTTTTATCCGCAGTCTTTACTTTTCGGCGCTTCGATGGTATAATAACGGCATTAAGTAATAACCGTATATTTTTATCTTTTTTAGGAACGTTTATCTTATGGAAATAATACAAGCCGCGTCCGCCGAGGAACGTTTAAAAATTCTCGCCGACGGCGCGAAATACGACGTGTCGTGTTCCTCGTCGAACGGCGCGCGCCGCGCGGAAAAAGGCGAGTTAGGGCAATGTCACATCGCCGGGCTTTGTCATTCCTTCACAAGCGACGGCAGGTGCGTGTCGCTGATTAAGCTTTTGATGACGAACAAATGCGAATTCGACTGTCTCTACTGCATAAACCGCCGTAGCAACGACGTCCCGCGCGCAAGCCTGACTCCACGCGAGATTTGCGAATTAGTTTCGGGCTTCTACCGCCGCAACTACATAGAAGGGTTGTTTTTGTCATCCGCCGTCGAAACGTCGCCCGACGCGACGATGCAGAAACTGACGGAGACGCTCGTTATGCTGCGGACGGAATACAAATTCCGCGCCTACGTCCACGTCAAGGCGATACCCGGCGCGAGCCGTCATCTCATAGACCTTGCGGCTGAATACGCCGACAGAATGAGCGTCAATATCGAGTTGCCCAGCGAGAACAGTCTGACTCTGCTTGCTCCGCAGAAGAAAAAAGAAATGATTACGGCGCCAATGCTCCGTATCGCGAAAATAATTTACGATGGGCGGGACGCGCCGCGCGCAAACCGTCCCCTTCCGGCGGGACAGACCACGCAGATGATAATCGGCGCGTCTCCCGACAGCGACGGGCGCATAATAAGATTAAGCGAGGCGCTCTACCGCAATTTCCGCCTGAAACGCGTCTATTATTCGGCTTACGCGCCCGTCAACGGGGACGGCAAGCTTCCCGCGCTCCCCGCCGACCCGCGCCGCGAAAACCGTCTCTACCAAGCCGATTGGCTACTGCGCTTTTACGGCTTCGAAGCGGAGGAGTTGTTGCCGCCGGAGCGCAATCTCCCCTTAGACATAGACCCTAAGTCCGATTGGGCGCTTAGGAACATCGACAAATTCCCCGTCGAGGTCAACTCGGCGAGCTACGAAACTCTCCTTAGAACGCCCGGAATCGGCGCGCAAAACGCTTACAGAATAACGCAAGCGCGCAAATATTCCGCTCTCGGCTTCGGCGCGCTGAAAAAAATGCGGGTCTGCCTTACAAAGGCCGCGCATTTCATTACGGCGAACGGCGAATTTCTCGGCGTAAGAAGCGGCGACCCGAACGAAATCCGCGCCGCTCTGACCAAAGGCAGTCTCGTCGCCGCGAAATCCGATAGGCAAACTTACGCGCAAATCTCCATATTCGACCTTTGAAAGATTTTGTTCGCGTCGATTCCGGCATAAAATTCGGCGTTATAAAACACGCCGGCTTTCATAAAAATTCGAGGGCAAAAACGCGTTTATCTTTCGCGTAAAATCAACGTTAAAACGAGTTGGCTTAAAATTAAAGTTTTGACGCTCGTTTAACAACCGGCGTCAAAAACGTGCTTTTCCGCATAAAATCAGCCTTCAAAACGCCGGTTTTCGGCATTTTAAAATAAAAAATATGAAAATTTTACTCTCTCCTCCGTCCGTAAACGGCTTTTTTACGGCGGTGTATCACGCTTATTATACTCATAAGGATGCGGAAAAAATCGTTTCCGCCGCTTTGCCGCGCAATTTCCTCGACGAATATATCGAGGTCGACGAGGACGAAAGCCTCGCCGAAAGGGTCAAAAACGGCATAAAAAAAATATCACGCGCTCTATACGGCGAAATTTTGTACGCGCTCCGTAGCGGAAGTCCCGATAAAGAAGAAACCGTGTTCGGATATCTGAAACTGTCGTTCAAACACGGCGCCGCCGCCGCGGAAATGTTCGGCGAAAATGCCGTGTCGGATTTTGGGGGAATTTTGCGTAAAGTCAAAAAAGAATTGGAACGCCTTTTGGGCTTTATCCGCTTGAAGGAAATGCAAAACGGCGCGTATTACGGCTTCTTCTCATCCGATAACGACATTTTGGATTGCCTCGCGTCCAACTTCGCTAAAAGATTCAGCGACCGTCCGTTTATTCTGCACGATTATAAACGGAAAAAAGCCGCCGTTTGGGACGGCGCGGAAATAAATTATTTCGATATGCCCGAAAACGTAACGGTAGAGTTGTCCGAGAACGAAACGGCCTTTCAAAACCTTTGGAAAACCTATCACAAAACTATCGCCGTAAAGGAACGGAGCAATCCGCGCTTGCAACGCGGCTTTGCTCCGAAAAAATACAGGCATTTTATGAGCGAATTCGACGGATGAACAAAGGAGTTTTCGGAGATTTCTCTTTTTTTGAAGGGGAGGTTTACGCGGGAGAAACTATTTTCGTAAACAAAAGACTTTCCCGCCGGCGTCTTTTCAAAAAGCCTCGACTATTTTAAACCCGCGCGCATAAAATAAAAACGTCGGATTCGCGGGGATTTTCGCAACTTTTAAAGCGTTTTCCGAGAGTTTTCGGCGGAGTCTCATTAAACACTTGTTTTACACCCCGAAAACGCCCGTAAACCTAACGGATAAAACGCCGATTATTTTTCCTTTACCGAACCGCCGTTACTTCGATTTCAACGAGCGCGTCTTTGGGTAGCTTCGCGACCCCGACGGTGCTTCTGGCGGGATACGGACGGGTGAAATATTTGCCGTAAATTCCGTTCATAACCGTAAAATCGTCCATATTTTTCAAAAAAACCGTCGTTTTGACGACGTTTTCCCAGCCGAGTCCGTGCGTTGTCAAAATCGCCGAAATATTCTCAAAGACACGCTTGACTTGCGCCTCTACGCCGTCCGGCATACTTCCGTCTCCGGGATTTACGGGAAGCTGACCAGAAAGAAACACCAAATTCCCCGCCGCAATTCCCTGGGAATAAGGTCCGATAGCCGCCGGCGCGTTTTTCGCAACAATTTCCTCTTTCATTCTGTAACCTCCGATTTTTGTTTTTTATAAAAGATATGCAGAAAAAACCTTTTGCGAACAAAAGGTTTTTTCCGCGCCGCCCCTTTCCAAAAAAACTTTAATATTTTTGAAAATATGAATTTTCATTGCGGATAAACCGCCCGACGCCCGCAGAAATTCAAAACCGCCGGATATTTATATTTTTTTATATCTTCATATCGCCGAATTCTATCTTCTTATACTTCCTCATAAGCTCGCCGACCAAAAGCGATACCGCGGCGGGGACTATAAAGAACAGCAGGGCCGTGCCCGTGCCGATGACCGCCGGATGAACTCCACGCTCCGCCGAGGCGGTTATGGTGGAAATCACGCCCACCAGTCCGGACGTGCCCATACCTCCGCCCTCGAACGTACAGTACAGCCTAAAAACGCACGTGGACAGCGGTCCGACGACCGCGCTCGATATTACCGCCGGCAACAGGATTATCGGTTTTTTCATAAGATTCGGGATTTGCAACATACTCGTTCCCAAGCCCTGGGAAATCAAACCGCCTACGCCGTTTTCTCTGAAGCTCGCGATGGCGAAACCCACCATATGCGCCGCGCAGCCCGCCGCCGCCGCCGCGCCCGCAAGCTGCATGTTCGCGTCGCCCGCGACCGCCGCGCCGCCCGCTATCGCCGCCCACATAGCCGCGCTACTTGTGGGCAATGTCAGGAGAAGCCCCATAACGACGGATATTATCAGACCCATAAAGAACGGCTGTACGCCCGTCGCGTAGCCTATCGCCTTGCCTAATCCGTTTATCGCGTAGATTATAGGCGGGCATATCAAAACGGCGACGAGCGTGCCGACGATAATCGTGATAAGGGGCAGAATGATTATATCCACTTTGGTTTTTCCCGCCGCGAGCGAGGCGACTTCGATTGCGGCGATCGAGGCGAAATACGCGCCTATGGGATTGCCCGGACCCGTGAGCGTCAGAGCGGAGCCGTCGATTACGGGTTTTCCGCCGCCGTAAAAGCCCGCGATTCCGCCGCCGACATAATCCGCGCCCGCGAACGCGCCTATCATACCCGCGACCGCCGCCGAAAATATCACCAGTTTGTTGGCCTTGAGCGAATAGGCTATACCCGCGCCTATGCCCGCGCCCATAAGTCTCTGGGCGATCATTCCCATCGCTTGCAAGGTTATCCCGAACGGATTGCCGCCGAACAGCTTTCCGATTTGCACGATTATGACGCCTATTATGAGCGTCGCGAAAAGCCCCTGCGCCATTCCGCCGAACGCGTCTATAAACCATCTCTTAGCCCACTTTTTCAAGGGTCCGGTCGCTCTTTTTGCCAATCCCTTCAACCGTTCGCCCGTTTTATCTTGCTCCGTCCGTTCCATTTTGATTCGTCTCCTAATGATTTTATAAAATTTTTTAACACAAAAGTATTGTTTAATATTCTAAACAATCCTTTAAAAAAAGTCAACAAGAAGAGGGCGCGTTTAGCAAAATTCACGATGATAAAGCTCAAAACCGATTAAAAATTCCCGTTTTTTTTGAATTACGATCCGGTGTTTTTTATACGATACGAGGAAAAACGCTTTGAAATATTTAAATATATTACATTTATTTTTAATCAATAAAAATAATTGCAAGCGTCGCAGTTTTATGATATAATTATATTAGATTAAGGTGAATTTTCAAAAATACGCGGTCGAAAAAACAAAGCGCGCTTTAAAAGAAGAAGCCGTCGTTTTACAAATGAAAAAGACGTGAAAAATACGGCGGTTCGCGGCAAAGCCGCATAGCTAAGCCCAAGCGGCACCCATGCGCGTAAGGTCGCGGAAATTATCGTTATTAATGAGAAAATAATACGAAAAAGCGGCGGCGGACTGTAAAAAAAGCCTTAGAGTTAGAGTCTGGCGACGCTATCGCATACCGTACCGCGGAAGAGTTTTTTGCGCTCAAAACGATATTACGAAGTTACGCGAAAGCCCGAAAATAATCGATAATCAACGGATTCATTATTTAAAAACTTATAGATAATCGTCACATTGCGCGAACGCGAAAAAGGAGTGCGCTTTTTATGAAAAAAACCGCAGCGTATGTTTTTTCAAAATATTATTGCATGGCGTCGGAGCTTGTGTTCGGGCGCACTTTGTACGCGCTCAGCGCGCGCAAATCCGTCCGTTTCGAGAAAAAAATCCGCTATTCCCCCGATAAACGCCTATATATGAATATTTGCGTTCCGACGGCGCGGACGAATGAAAATGATAAACTGCCTTTGTTCGTCTATCTGCACGGCGGAGGCTTTGTGTCGGGCGCGCCCGAAGCGAGAAAGGCGATTATCGCGAACATTGCGGCGAGGGGGTTTTTTACCGTCGGAATTTTCTACGGGCTTGCGCCGCGCTACCGATTTCCTTCGCCGATAGAAAATATCTACGCCGCCCTGGGTTTTTTGCTCCGCGACGCGGAAAAATACGGCTTCGATCCCGAACGCGTATATGTAGGCGGCGATTCTGCGGGCGCGACTCTCGCGGTATCTCTCGGGGCGATTTCATCGAACGATAAATACAAAAGATTCTTTTCGAATCTCGATAAATCCGCCGCAGACTTGCGGTTTTCCGGAATCGCGCCGATTTGCGGACTTTTCGACACGCATTCCGCGTTGCAATCGGGCTATCCGTACATCAAGGAATATCTTTGCGTTTATGCGGATAAGGATGCGGACGGACTTTTAAACGACGGCGATTCGGAATATCTGTCGCCGATAAGATTCGTAAATTCCGACTTCCCTCCCGCATTCGTAATCACGGGCGAGCGGGACGCATTTTTGCGCGAGGGCAAAAGACTGTCCGAAAAACTCGCCGCGCTGAACGTCGATAACGACGGCTATCACGGCGCGGGCGCGTCCGCGGTCCACGCCTTTCCCGTTTGCCAACTCTTGAAAATAAGCAAAACCGCGATAGAAAAAATGACGGACTTTTTTCTGAACCGCGATTGAACGGCGGGCGCGGATTGCGCGCCCTTTCCGCCCGTCGGCTCTTTGAAAAAATAAGCACATCCGCGACGGAAAAACGCCCGCGCTTTACGGTGAAAAAATTCAGCTCTTAATATCCGTTCAATTTCAAATGCATAACTGCTATAAATAAAATCGCCGAAGTTTTTTTGAAAGAGGCGCGGGAGAAAGTATCGGGAGAAAGTATTAGGGCGCGGCGGCAAATAGACCGGAACGGAAAGGCGGCGGATTTTTTGCTAAAATAAAGACGCGTTCCCGCCGCCACTGCGGATAGTTGCTCTTGCCGCCGCGCCCGATAAGTTCTAAAAAGATTTCCCGTATAACGTTAAAATAATAAAAAAATTACAAAATCTCTCGCCTCTAAGGGTTTCCGCATATTTCGCCGCCGCCTACGCAATATTCGCCGTCGTAGAGTACGGCGTACTGACCCGGGGCAGGCGCTCTTTGCGGCTCCCGGAAGGTTATGCGGACGCGGTTGTTCGCGAAGTCGAATTCGGCGGTTCCGGATTGTTCGGGTTGCCTATGACGTATGCGCGCCGTGATTTCCATTACTGTTTTATCGGGTTTTTTAGTGATAAAATTAAAATTCTCCGCCGTAATTTCCTTTTTAAACAGCGCGCTTTCATCGCCGTTCGCGACATAGAGTATGTTTTTCGCCGTGTTCTTGCCGACGACAAACCATCTGCCGCCCGCAAAGCCTTTCTTTCCTCCGATTTCAAGCCCCCTGCGCTGACCTAAGGTATAGAAGCAAACGCCCTTATGCCGCCCCACGATCCGTTCGTCCAAGGTCATAATATCGCCCTCGCGCATGGGAATATATCCGGCGAGAAATTCACGGAAACGCCTTTCGCCGATAAAGCAAATGCCCGTGCTGTCCTTTTTCGAGGCGGTCGGAAGTCCGTATTTTTGAGCTATGCCGCGCACATGCGTTTTCAAAAGATTCCCGAGAGGAAAAATCACGTTTCTAAGCCGGCGCTCGCTCAATTGATTGAGAAAGTACGTCTGATCTTTCGACGGGTCGGCGGATTTTTTTAAGAAAGTCAAACCGTCCTTTACCTCCGTCGCGGCGTAATGCCCCGTCGCGATAAAATCCGCGCCTAGCTTTCGGGCTTCGTCCGCAAACCGTCCGAATTTAATTTCCTTATTGCACAACACGTCCGGATTGGGCGTTCCGCCCCTTTCGTATTCCGCTACGAACGACGCGAAAACTCCGTCGGCGTATTCCTTTGAGAAATCCGCGGCGTAATAGTCTATGCCGAGCCTCGCGGCGACACGTTTTACGTCCAAAAAATCGTCGTCCGCCGTGCACCGTCCGTTCTCGTCCTTCTCGCGCCAATTGCGCATAAAAAAACCCGTGACCGAAAAGCCCCGCTCTTTCAGCAGCGCCGCCGCGACGGAGCTGTCCACACCGCCGCTCATACCCACGACAACGTTCGCCGCTCTCCCGCGAGGTTTGCCGTCCGTTCTTTTTATACGTTCCGCATTAGCCGGCGAAGATATCTCGCATTCCCCGCTTCCCGTATTCGTAAAAAAACTTTCCCGCTCCGAATTATCACGCGGGCAACCGTATCCGACGTCCATGATTCAATCGCACCGTATTTTATTTTTTTGCAATACCGTTCCGTTTTTTATGCGCCCGGAATTATCCGGCAAACGGATCTCGCATTCCGCATCAGCCTTTTTTCAATTTTATTATATCATATTTTCATTTTCTTGACAATAATCCCGCCGCGTATGATATAATAAATATATGAAAAAATCCGATTAAGCCCGTTAAATCGCAAGTTACAGCCCGTCCGCGCACCGCGCCGCCCGCAGATTACCGCGCGACGTATCGCGGCGGCGCAATTCCGATTCATAACGGCTATGCTCAAATAGCTCTTTGAAAATTGTCTTCGACGGGCGAAAAAATCTTTCGGAATACGCGTTCATTTACGCATGCTATGTTCTTAAATCCGCTCGCGTTAATACGCGGTCGCCCCCGTAAAAAAAATAAAAACGGAGATTTACCGCCTTGAATATTAACGTAATCATCGCCGCGGCGGGTAGCGCGTCCCGCGCAAATACCGAGCAAAATAAAATATTTATAAAATCCGCGGAGGGAAAATCCGCGCTTTGGTATTCCGTGAATATGTTTTTGGAAGTCGCGGAGGTTTCAAAAATCATAATCGCCGCAAAGCCCGGCGAATTTCGGGAAATAATCAAGGTTTTCGACGAGGATTCGCGCGCCGCTCTAAACGGTTGCGCGGACGGCGTCTTGAACCGTATGAATAGCGGCAAAGTCCTTGAAAATAACGTTGCGCGCGATAACGGCGGCGGGGAAAAAAACGACGGACGCGCACCGATCGAAACGATCGAATTTTTTTGCGCCGGTAAAAAAATAATTCTTTGCGCCGGAGGTCGCGACCGATTCTCGAGCGTAAAAAGCGCTCTGCGGTATACGGACGAAGCTTGTAAAACCGTGCTTATACACGACGCCGCACGCCCTTACGCCGAACGCGCGTTGATAGACCGCGTCATATCCGACGCGGCAAAATACGACTCTGCCGTCCCCGCCGTCCCCGTCGCCGACACGATGAAAATTTTAAAAAAAGAAACGCCGACCGGAGCCGATACGCCGGGAATTTTTGAAAGCGAAGCGCCGACGGCAACGGACATAACGAAAATCTTTAAAAACGACAAGAAAACCGCAATGTCGACCGATCGCAAAAATTATCTCTCGGTTTCCACGCCGCAGGGCTACGCCGCCGCAAAAATAAGAGCCGCCTACGCCGTTTCCGAAAACGGCGTAGGCTTCACGGACGACTCCTCCGTCTATGAAAAATATATCGCGCCGCCGCATTTGACGGAGGGGCAATCCTCGAACACAAAAATCACGACGGAAAGCGACGTAAGACAATTTGAAAATTATGACGGTGGTTTCGCGGTTTTTCCCAAATGCGCGCCGTTCGTAATTTTAGAAAAACTAACGTACGGTTTCGCCGACGGTTACGTCCCCCCAAAAAATACCTCGCATACTCGTTTGACGGAAGAACAATTCACGAATACGAAAAACGCCGTATTGCGCCCGATAAACGAACAATCCCAAAATACGGAAATTACCGAAATCACGACAAGCGGCGCAAGGCAATTTGAAAATTACGGCGGCGGCTTTTCACTCCGCGTGGGAAACGGCTACGACCTGCATCGTTTTGCCGAGGGGCGGCGGTTTATTTTAGGTTGCACGGAAATCCCTCACGGTTCGGGACTTTTGGGGCACAGCGACGCGGACGCTCTGACGCACAGCATAATAGACGCGCTTTTTTCGGCGGCAGGCGAACGCGATATCGGCTGCGTTTTTCCCGACGGCGGCGAGGAATTCAAGGATATAAGCGGAACGGTTTTGCTTGAAAGGGCGCGGCGGATTCTCGAAAAAAAACGCGTCGAAATAATCTGCGTGTCTTCGGTCGTAATCGCCGAAGCGCCGAAGCTCTCGCCCCACGTGACCGCGATGAAACGGGCGATTTCCTCCGCGCTGAAGATCGCTCCCGAACGTGTCTCCATCTCCTGCAAAACCAACGAGCGCACCGGTCTTATCGGCGATAAAAAAGCCCTCGCCGCATACAGCGTGTGCTTGGTAGCGGTAAACGGGGAGGGAGTTTAGGGAATATACGGGGGAAACCTTTGCGAACAAAAGACCCGCGCCTCTTAATAAAAAACTTAATATTTTTATTTGTTAAACCTATCTTTAAACTCGACGGCGAATATTTATAAGGTTTTTGCGCGGCGAGGCAACGTTTTCGACGGCACGTTAGAAAAAACACAATACGGCGGAAATGCCGAAAGCGGCAAAAGATACCCGCCTGCACGGTTTCAAAAAACGTTTAATGTTATATGCCGCCGTCAAGAAATCCGTCCCGATCCACCAGCATAATTTTTTCGTTTAAGAGATAGACGGCTCTCCTGTATTTTTCATTATTTTTGTCGAGAGAACGCGCGAGTTTCAAATGCTTCAGCGCGTCGGAATAGAGCGTTTTTATATAATAGACCGCCGCCTGAACGTAGTGCCAATAGGCGGTTTTGTCGTAAATCATATCCAAATACGCCTGAACCGCATCCGCGCTCCCGTCGTCCTTCGCCTTTGCGGCTTGTTTTATAAGCCGCGTTATCTCGCGCGCGCCGTCCTTGAAATCGCGGTTTCTGACAAAAATCACCGCGTTGCGGTAGTTGTCGCTCAGTCTCGCCGATTCGCGGGCCGCCGTCTCTCCCTCCGCGCCTTTCAGAGTTATCTTTTCGGCCAGCTCCGCTTTCATTTTTTGAAAAACGGCGTCTACCTCGCTCTCCTTCGCGCAGTCGTCCAACCCGAAATAATTATTCAATATTTCCATATTCACCCGCACCCTCCCGGTACTTTTTCACATTTTCAACGCAAAATTGCAACTCAGTACGGCTTAGTTCTAACCGTTTTTTAACGCAAAGCTGAAACCCAACGTAAATTCATACCGTTTTTTTATATAAAATTCGATTTAAGGATCGCGTTGTTTTCCTGTAAAATCCGATATAAAAAACCGCGTATTTTTTCACAAAATTCGATATAAAAACCGCGTTATTTCCCGTAAAAGTCGTTGCTTGCCCGCAAAAAAAGCGTCGTTTATACGCGGATTTTTCGCGTCCGTTTTTTCGTTTTTCGTTTATTATTTGTCCGAAAAATAATCTATGCGCAAGGCTGACCGCACTCTGCCGAGAGTTTTTGCCGCGGCGGCTTTCGCCTTTACGCCGCCTAAGCGAAGTATCTCATACGCGTCCGGCACATGCTTCGCCCATTCCTCGCGGCGCGCTCTCACGGGCGCCAAGACCTCCTGCAAGACATCGTTCAAAAACTTTTTCACTTTAACGTCGCCCAGCCCGCCCCTCTCGTAATGCGCCTTTAAAGCGTCGAGGTTTTCGTATTCGGAAAGATATCTTTCAAAATGTCCGTCGTTTGAGAATGCCGTAAGGTATATGAACACGGGATTATCCTTAGTGTCGCCTTTGTCATCCAACCTCAAATGATTGGGGTCGGTATACATGTTCATAACCTTCGTCCTGATTTCGTCCGCCGAATCCGCGAGATATATGCAATTCCCGAGCGATTTGCTCATTTTCGCCCTACCGTCGATACCGGGTAGCCTCGCGCACGCGGCGTTATCGGGGAGAAGTTCCTTTGGCTCCGCGAGCGTTTCGCCGTAAACCGAATTGAAGCTCCTGACGATTTCCCTCGCCTGCTCCAACATCGGCAACTGGTCGCCGCCCACGGGCACGACGGTCGCGTCGAACGCGGTTATATCGGCGGTCTGGCTTATGGGATAGGTAAAAAAGCCGACGGGTATATCGTCCTTGAAATTACGCGCTTGAATCTCCGCCTTTACGGTCGGATTTCTTTTGAGTCTCGCGACGGTCACGAGGTTCATATAATAAAACGCCAATTCGGTAAGCTCCGGGATTTGCGACTGAATAAAAAGCGTGGACTTATCGGGATCGAGTCCGCACGCTAAATAATCCAGAACAACCTCCGTAACGTTCGCGCGCACCTTGTCGGGGGCGGCCGCATTGTCGGTCAGAGCCTGCGCGTCGGCAATCATAATGAAAATTTCATCGAATTTGCCCGAATTTTGCAACGCGACGCGCCCTTTGAGCGAACCGGCATAATGCCCTATATGCAGTCTTCCCGTCGGCCTGTCGGCGGTTAAAACTATATTTTTTTCGCTTATTTTATTCATTTTGCCTCCCCTTTTTCGTCCCTTTTACAGTCTTTGCCTTTTTGCCCGTTTTTACAGCCTTTTTTATATGTTTTTAAAATGCTTTTTTATCAATTTTATTATGTTTTTATATATTTTTCGCACTTTTTTACGTACTTTCCGGTATGTTTCGCATCGTTTTTATTCCATTTTTTAAAGTCCTTTTTTCGTGCGTTTTATTTATCCCGATCGACGCTTTTTAAGACCTTCTCCCTATCGTTTATACCCGCGGATTCCGACCCGGCGTTAACGTCCGCTTTCGCGTCTTCGGTTCCCTTATTTTTTTTGACTTTTTCGGCGTATTTTTTATACAGCCGCGCATTCTTGATTTTTTCCCTTTGCGCGAAAGTCTTTTCGTCGAATTTTTTATACGCCGCCGTACTCTTTATTTTTCGAACGGTTTTATCCTTTATACGCGAAAGTTTTTCTGACAATTTGAGCATCAACGTTTCTATTTGCTTGTTGTATTTCAGCACGAGAATAAAAAGCGCGGCAATAAGCGCGCCGCCGACTATATAGCCCGTCAATTTCAATTCGTTAGGTATGTTATTATTCAATACCAGCGTGACGAAAATCGTCGCCGCCGCCTGTATGGGACGCGAAACGCACATCATAAGCACGAAGGTCCGAAATTTCATATCCGTAAATCCCGAAAGAATACAAAGCGCGTCATCCGGAAAAAACGGAAGTAAAAACATCAAAAACAACAGAGTTTTGTCCTTACCTTTCGCGTATTTATGATATTTGTCGAGAGTCTCACTACCTACAATCCATACGACAACCTTCTCCCCGAACCAACGCCCGAACCCGAACGCCAAAAACGAGCCTATAAATACGCCGATCAGCGTCAAAAACAAGCTCTCCCAACCGAAAGCCAGCGCGCCGGCGACGGTCGAAACCGCAGACGGAATGGGAATAAACGTTACCTGCAAAAATTGCAACAGAATAAACAACAGACGCGGCACGCTCGACCGCTCCAAATACTCCCGTAGCTCGGCGTCCGTAAGTCCGCCAAGCATACCGAACAGACCGCTGTAAGCAAGCCCTATCATCGCCGCGCATATGAAAATCCCCGTAACGTACAGCACGATCGACAACTTTACAAGCGCTTCCTTATTCTTTTTATAGGCTATTAAAAATACCGCGTACACAATTACGGACAATCCCGAAAAAAGGTACCCCCACAGCGCGCTGTACGGAACGAGAAGCAGCCCGCCGCCAACCAGCGCCGCCGCGCATGCCGTTACGACAATAAACCACGTTTTCTTGGTGTTTTTCATTCTATGTTTCCTAATATTTTTTTAAGTATTTTGAATGCGCGCCGTAGGCAACCTTTTGTGAACAAAAGGCTTTATCTTTTGAAAAAAGTTTTTCGCGGAGGGAGTAATTTTTCGTTCGCAAAGGGCTTCCGTCTAGCGTTCTCTTCTAAACTTACCGTTTTTATTATACAACGATCGGGCGTTCTATGTGCCGTCCGCCCGAATGATTTGTGGGAACACAACTTTTTTATGATAAAAATTATATAAACGGGCGTATGCTCTATGACCGTCTTTTTCAACCGCCGCGCGATTTGCCGCCGCGCTCCCCGCTCTAATGTAAAAAACTTAAAAATGTCGGGGTCTTTTGGAAAGGAGCGCGGGGGAAAACCTTTTGTTCACAAAAGGTTTTCCCCCGCGTATTTTATTTTCTTAACCCCTCCCTATTCCTTCAATCTCACATTAACGGATTGCGCGTGCGCGTCGAAACCTTCGGCGAGCGCGGCGTTCACGATATCGGGCGCGGCTTCGGCGAGGCGTTCTTTATTATAGCCGACCAGCGAGATTCTTTTCAAAAAGGTATCGACGGACAAGACCGAGGAAAAACGGCTGTTTCCGCCCGTTGGCAACACGTGCGACGGACCCGCGAAATAATCTCCCACGGCGACGGGCGTATACCGCCCGATAAATATCACGCCGGCGTTGTAGACGCGTTTCGAGAGTTCGCGGGCGTCCTCCGCGCATATTTCCAAATGCTCGGGCGCGATTTCATTGACGACCGCGAGAGCCTGCGACGTATTTTCGGTAAGGATTATACGGAAATTATCGCCGTCAAGCGCGTTTTCTATTATACCGCGTCTCGCGGCGGTTCCGGCGGCTACGCGTATGTTCGAGGCAACGTCTTCGGCAAGCCGCCGGCTCGTCGTTACGAGTACGGATTCTCCCAGCGGACCGTGCTCCGCCTGCGAAAGCAAGTCGGCGATTACGTATTCGGAGGAGGCGGTGTCGTCGGCGAGTACGCAAATCTCGCTCGGTCCCGCAAGCATATCTATACCGACGTCGCCGAATACGGCTTTTTTCGCAAGCGTTACGTATATATTGCCCGGTCCCGCTATAACGTCCACACGCCCGACGCTCTCGGTACCGTATGCCAGCGCGGCTATCGCGTGCGCGCCGCCGATTTTGTATATTTTGTTGACGCCGCAAAGCTTCGCGGCAACCAAAACTAAAGGATTTTTGACGTTCGGCGTCACGAGAGTTATATCGCCGACTCCCGCCGCCGCCGCGGGTAGCGCGCACATCAAAACCGACGAGGGATACGCCGCAAGCCCGCCCGGCACATATAGTCCCGCGCGCTTTACCGGAACGAATTTCCAGCCCGTTTCGCCGTCGAAACCGCCTTCCTTTTCTTTCATCTGCCGCTCGTGATACCCCAGCACGTTGGTCTTAACGCGCAAAAGCGTCTTTAAAAGCTCCGGATCGGCGGTTTCGCAGGCGCGGAGAATTTCGCTCTCCGTAACCCTGATATTGTCTTTATTCAGGTCGGCATTGTCAAACTTTTTCGCGTATTCGAACAACGCCGCGTCGCCGCGCGCGCGCACGTTTTTTATTATCTCGGCTACCGCCGAATTCTCCTCGCCGTAATCCCCTGCGGTCTGCCTCTTTTCATAAGAAGTCTTTATTTGCAGCATATTACGTTCTCCTTCATTTTTTTTGAAACGGGCGCGAAACTATGCGGAAAAACCTTTTGTTCGCGAAAAGTTTTCATCTTCGCCCATTCACAAAAAACCTTAAATGAATATTTTTATTAATGCTTTATTAATATTTTATTATAATTATATATAAACAAATTTATTGCGGTCGCGCTTTTAGCGAAATATGACGAATATCGCGCGCGTATAAAATTATTGAGGTTTTTTGGAAAGCGGCGTGAAATAAAGCCTTTTGTTAATAAAAAGTTTCCTTCGCGCGTTTTAAAAACAAAAAATCCGCATATTCCTACAACGCGGATTTTATTTTCGCGACGAGGGGTTTAATTTCCTCCGACTTGATTTTCAGGCTGACCTTATTGCAGACCAGCCTTGCCGAAACGGCGCAGATTTCGTGCAATACGGAAAGCCCGTTGTCGCGCAGAGTACTTCCGCTTTCCACGATATCAAGAATGAGGTCGCTGAGACCCATAACGGGTCCCAGCTCGACGGATCCGTTAAGCCTGATGATTTTGACGTTCTCGCCTTTATTATGATAATAATTTCCGGTTATATTCGCGTATTTCGTGGCGACTCTGAGAGTATCTCCGCGCCGCGCCGCGTAATCGGGATAGCCGGCGATGCAAAGGCGGCATTTGCCGAACTTCAAATCCAATAATTCGTATATTCCCGCATCCGCTTCAAGCAACGTATCGCTTCCGCACACGCCTATATCGGCGACGCCGTATTCTACATAGACGGGCACGTCCGAGGGCTTGACGAATATGAACCTGAGGGCGCCGGACGGCTCCGCGAGGACGAGCTTGCGGGTTTTTTCCGCGAGTAAAGCCGCGCAGTCGTAACCGCACGCGGCGAGAATTTCCATAGTTTTGTCGGCGAGTCTGCCTTTTGCGAGAGCGACCGTAATCATATTTTCATACCCACCCGTCCGCGCCGTTTTTTCACGGACGGAGCCGTTTTTTAACGTTTTTTTCACGTATTTTTAATGCTTTTCCGTATGCGTTTTTCCGTTTATTTTTATATGTAAATCAAGCCGTTTTTCATACCGTAAATTGAGCGTAAACCGCACGCCGCATTCGTTTTTTTTTGTGAAAACAAGATATAGATCCGCGCTATTGCGCTCCGTTTTTACACGCCCGAAAGCGTAATTTATAACGTCGTTTTAATACCCGATTCCGGCTTCGTTTTTCACAAAATCCGGCGTTATTTTCCGGTTAAAACACCGCGTAAATTTTATGCGCCGCACCACCGTTTTGCGCGCCGTTCCGGATGTGTTTACGCGCCCTTTCGATAATGTACGCGCGTAGCGCAGTTTTAAGACGGTCTTAAACGCAATTTACGGCATCTACAGCCGTTTTAACGCCGTTTATCTATAAAAACGCTGCGTTTGGCTCCGACTGCGTCCGCGTATTTTTTCAATTTTATTTCGTCGTCGATGAACGTATAGCTTACGGTAAAACCGCGCGCTTTCAGCTCGGTTTTCTTCTTGAACGCTTCGACTGCGTGTTCGCGTCTGCCGCCGATAACGCAGTCGCAAGGCGGCTTTGAAAGAATTTTTCCGTTTCCGGCGAGGGCCGTCAAGAGATTTTTTATGCCGACGGCAAAGCCCGTCGCGGGAATCGCCGCGCCGCCCTTGTCGGTAAAGAGATCGTCGTAACGCCCGCCGCTTAGAATCGCCGCGCCGAAATGTAATGAAATTCCCTTAAAAACCGTTCCCGTATAGAAATTCATCGAATTTAAAAGTCCCAGATCGATCGAAATATATTTTTCATAGCCCAGAGCGGCGAGAAGCCCGTATATACGCTCCAATTCGTCCAAGGCGTCCCCGCTCCGTTTGTTGCCCGCCGTGAGCCGTCGCGCCTTTTCCGCCGCGTCCTCGCCGAAAAGCGTGGGCAACTCGGTTATCACCGCGCTCAGCTCCGCCGAAACGCCCGCGCGTCCGAGTATTTCCGTTATCGCGAAATTATTCTTTTTTCCGACGCTTTTTATGAGCTCCGCCTCGCCGCGCTCGTCCAAGCCGCATTCGTATATGAGCCCGCGCAAGAACTCCGTGTTTCCCAACTCTATCAAAAAATCGTCCAACCCCGCCGCCTTTAACGCCTCTATCGCAAGAATTATGACCTCCGCGTCGGCAAGGTAGCTTTTTTCGCCGATAAGCTCCAAGCCCGCCTGCGTAAATTCGCGGTAGCGGTACTCGTCGGCAAGCAGCGAGAAGGAATTGCCGAGATAGCACAGCTTCAACGGAAAAACGGGGTTCATTTTTGTGGACACAATTCGCGACAAAGGCATAGTAATATCCGGACGTAGAATAAGCAAGTTGCCGTCCGTATCGGTCGTCTTGAAGGCGTTTTCTATCGGAAAAACCCCGTTGTACGCGAAAACGCCGTGATATTCGACGCTCGGCGTCTCGATCCGTTCGTAACCGTCCGACTTAAACACGGCGAGAATTTTGTCCTCGACGAGGTTTTTCATATAACATTCGTCGGGCAGATAATCGCACATTCCGCCGGGAATTTTGTATTTTTGCATAGCGCCTCCGCATTTTTTAACGCGCGCACGCGTTTATACGTCGCTTTAACCGTTTATATTATACATTTTTTCCCGCGCCGTGTCTATCGAATTTGCGTATTTACTTTTTTCTTGTTTAAAAATTATCCTGAAAAGCCTTTTGTTTGCAAAAGGCGTCAGACTGTAGACAAAGGCGGTTTTGAAAGAAGTCGCCTTTGTTAATTGTTAGTATTGAAGTTGAAGGATTGGTTTTGAGAATGGATTTTGCAAAATAGAAAGAATAACATTGA
>JAISOS010000072.1 GCA_031275485.1 Clostridiales bacterium
ATACAACGCCGCCGTTTTGCAGATAACGAAAGCGTGGCATAATCCCGACCTTAAAGACCAAAGGCTTATGCACCACAACGGCAACGGGATATTCACGCTTGACGGCGAAAGGATTGATAGTGACAGTCGTGTGTTTGTCCTTGGCAACGTCGATTCCGACATAAATCATAAGCAAAAACTCCCTTGTAAAAATTAGTTCTGTGAGGTTCGCGGGATTCGTGTGCTTCTTGTAAACTCGTTCAACATTACACGACAAAGCGTTATCTAACTGATCAACAAAAAAAGACACAGAACCTGCGACCGGATGCTCCTCTCAAACGACAAAGCGTTAAAAAATATTGAACCGGATCACAGACCTGTGTCTATTATATCATCTTTGGATGGACACGCGGGGCAACCTTTTTCTAATAAAAAAGTTTTCCCCGCACCCCTTCCAAAAAACAATATACCAAACTGATGTTGCTAACCGGTTCTCCGGTTAAATCCACACAACATCATTATATGAGTGAAGAATGAGCGGGCGTTAAATTTTTGTTTTTTTGCTCCGCTTTTTTTAGGGCGAATGCCCGCAACTATTGCCGCAGGTAAACAATGGATAAAAGATAATTATTTGATGGCGATATAAGAAAAATTAATATGTTTTTTTAGAAAAGGGTATTGACAAATACGAAAAATGTATTATAATAAAGAGAGCAAAACAAAAAGACTTTAAAAAGCACGTGAAATTCAAAGCTCGCGTTCAAACAAAATTTAACAAAAAAGTAATAGGCAACGGTTAAGGAAATAGGATAGAGTTCGGTTTATCTTATTTTGTTCCGTTGTTTTCTATTATGGCGATAAGATATTATAACGGTACGATACGATATGATGTATGATGTACGGCAGGATAGGCGGGATAGCTATACGTTAAAGCGTGAAACGGTTTTTTTTATATTGTCGGGCAACGGAAAAATATGATAAACGGTTATCATTATACTCCGTCGCTTTTTTTATAAAGGTTCGCGCGGCATTTTATTATATATCGCCGCAGGCGTATCCCGCAACCGTCCGCCTCGACGCGGCGCCCGCTTTGAGGGATTTGACGAAATCGACGAAAAGTTTCACTATATAAGCCTTTTCCGAAAACATAATAAAGGAAAGCGGAATACAAGAAAGAAACCGCTTACGCTCGGGAACGCGCCGCCGCTTTGTAAAAAAGCGGACTTTGGATATCCGTCGTTAAAAAGACAATCTTTTTTGTGGAGAAAATGTGGAATAAACCGTTTGTAAAAAAAATGAAAAGTTGAAAAAAGTTAAAAAAGAGGCGGAAAAACGCTTGACATAGACGACGACGACGACGACGTATAATTGAAACGGTATATTATGGCGTCATTAAAGTGGATAACCGCGCATAGCGTTTTTAATATAAAAAAGTTGAAGTTTTTTAGAAAGGGGCGCGGGGAAAAGCCTTTTGTTAACAAAAGGTTTCCCCTGCATAAGTAAATTTAAAAAATAAACAAAAAACAAATAGGAGGAAAGGATATGAACGGTATCGAAACAATTAAGGTCAAAGCGACGGCTTTGCGCGCGTTGAAAGTATTGGCATACCTGACGGGTTTACCTCTGCTTTTATTCGCGGTTCACGGGGACGCCGCCGTTTTGGAGGGCTTCGGCGTTACGGCGCAGTCGGCTACGAACGCGTTCAAAGTATTGCTCGCGTGCTTCGCCGCAGTCGCCGCCGTACAGCTTGCCGTCGGCTTCGCTATGAAAAAGTGCGGCGTTATGCCCCGCGCGCTGATTGCGGCGGTCGCGGCGGCGGCGGCGGTTATCGCGCCTTTGGCGTACACGGAGGGAGCGGTCAGGGCTGAGTTTGCGAAATTGGAGGCGAAATATGCGGCGGAGGGCTACGGCTTTGCGCGTTATGAGATTCAGATCTCCGATTACGCGGAGCGCGCCGCGGGTCACGAGAGAGCGCTTGGCGAGTTTATGTCGCGGTATAATTTGAGCGGTACGGACGGCGAGCTGAAAGGAGGAAACCTCGACGGCACGCCTACGGCGAGCGCGTCGGGGAATATTTTCTTGAACGGCTTCGGCGGACTCGCGCATTACGCCTTCGGCGGAGAGACGGGCGCGGTTTACAGCATGAACGGGCTTTACGCGGACGGTTACATATTCGGGTATAAGCAGGCGGAATATATTCTAACGACGTATTATAATATTTTTAACGAATATAAAGCGAGAGGTCTGGACGCGGATGCGGAATTAAAAAAGGCGTTGGAAGCTCTGGACGCGGAGGATTCGCTATGGTCGGCGTACCGTAAGACGGAGGAATACCTGCGCGGCTACGGCGACTCGGCGGTTGACGAGAATGAAAAAATCGAGATAGGCGGAGGCGAGTACGCGCTTTATAAGCTACGCGCCGACCGCTATTACCTGACGCTTGACGAGGTTAAGGAAATGGTGGACAAGCTCTTCGCGGAGCTTAGCGAAAACGAGGCTATGGCGGAGCTTGCCGCGCTGATAAAGGGCGCGAACGGCTTGCTGAGCTTGGATTTGCCGCAAGCGGTTATAGATTTATTCGACGATTATAAAAATATAGGCTACGCGGAGCTTATGGACGCGCTCGCCGCGCTGAATATCGAGACGGACGGCGGGACGCTGAACGAGGAAACGCTACTCGGCTTGATTTCCGATTATTCGTTCTATCAGGCGCCGTCGTCGTATCCGAAAATGTTCTTTATAGAGGACGCGGCGCTGAGAGATTACGCTTACGCGAAATATCTCGGCACAAAGCACGGTCAAACGGTCGGTTCGGTGTTGATAGGCGGCGGCGTGGGCGAGGTTACGCTCGACGGCGCGTCCGGAAATTCGCCTATGTCCGAGACGCAGGTGATTTCTCTGTTTAAGAGAATCGAGATAGAAAGCGAATTTATGCCTAAATATTATCCGTGGCTCGCGGCGAGGGACGCTCTCGTCAGGTTGGGCGGACTTGCGCCTCTCGCGATGATAATCGCCTACTTACTGGCATACGCCGAAAGGAAACAGACGGATAAGATAACGGTCAAGGAGGGACGGACGGTATGAAAAAATACAACGTATACAAGCTTTTAATTTTATTGCTCGGGTTTCCCGTTATAGCGGGTTATGCGGTCTATAAGAGCTGGACGCTCTGGGAATACAACTATTCCTATTTCCCGTATTTGCTTGCGGGAATCGCGGTTCTCGCGGTTTTGGCGCTCCTCTACTACGCGGCGGTGTTCATTACCGGCGCGGCGGCGAAACGTGCCAAGAGCGGCGGAGGCGTTATGCTCTCGACCGTCGCTCTGGTAGTTACGGGCGCGTTGCTCTCTACGGGGGTGTGGTTCGCGGCGGATAAATACGTGCCGCCGATATTGAACGAGGCGACGCAGTACACGATTACATACGACGAATTAAAAGAGGACTACGAGGCGCGCGGAATCGCGCAGGCGGAGCTTCTCACGGGTTTTATCGAGATGAACGTAAGGAACGGCAGACTTTCGCCCGAAAAGGCGGACTTATACAGGGAAGAGGGCTACGGCAACAACGCCGTGCGCGAGCTTATCGCGAATTCTTTCAACAGCTTCACCTACGACGGCTACGACAGCTTTAACGGTATGCTCGTGAGTCTTGCGGACGGCGGGCGGCTGACCGTGCCCGTACTGATTCACCTGTTGTTCGACGAGCGTTCCTCACCGTCGAACGGATATTCGAATTATACGGGCGAGGGCAGAGGCGAAGAGAATAAGGACGCGCCGCTTAGCTGGTCGATTTTGGATTTGCAGGGCGGAGCGATGACTTTCTCGATAGACACGGACGGGCTTTTGCCCGCCGACTACGGCGAAGTCGTCGATTGGTTGATGCCCGCGCTCTTTGGAGAGAGCGGTATGGCGGAGGAGCTTTTGACGTCCGTCAACGGCGCGATAGCGAGCGACGAGCTTCTGGGCGCGCCGATATATGTGAGCGTGAACTACGCTGATAAGACGTTGACCGTTTCGATTGAGTCGTCGGGCGGCGCGCGCGGCGTATGGGACTACAAAAAAATGGCGTGGCTAAACAGCAATCATATATTAATCGCTCTCCTGTCGGTGTTTCCGATCAGGAACGCGTTTTATATGTTCGGCGGACTGCTTGCGCTTACGGGCTTTGCGGTCGGATGCGTAAGGCAAAAACAATACGCGCGCGGAAGCGAACGGAGGTAAAGTTATATGAATAGGAACGATATGAACAAGAATAAGACGAATAATAAGGGCGGCGGGAGAACGGCGGCGCGGCTTAAATCGGTTATGTTTTTTTGCGCGGCGCTGATACTCGCGGTATTTATGCTTTCGTCATGCAATCTTTTCAACAAACGCATACCGAAGCCCGAGTTGCCGTCTGCGGGCGGCTCCTCGGATACCACGCCGGTTTTGCGGTCTACGGATGTTTTGGATAAGATTTTGAACGGCGTAAGGCTTGCGTTTATGCCGGACGGTTGGGGTTTCAATATAGACGCGAAAGCCGAGTTTACGATAAACTCGGGCGGCAAGGAGGACGTATACGGGCTTACGGTTAATATGTCCTTCGATCTCGATCCCGGAACGAACACGGCTGACAACGTATATATAGTCGAGTTGAAAAAGGACGGCGAGGACGCGCTCTCGCTGTATTACAAGGATTCGCTTGACGAGACGCCGTATTTATACGTGAGCGCGGGCGGCGAGAAGCACGCGGTGAAGTTTTTCTCCGTCAAAAAGCTGGCGAAAATGACGGTTAGCGGCGAGCCGAACGGCGGGGATGCGTGGAGCGTCGAAAGCGTTTTGGGCTTATTGCCTCTCGGGGAATATTCGGATTTCGCCAACGTTTTAGTCAAGAATTTCATACTTAACGGTGAAAAATCCATATTCAAATCTCCTTATATATCAGACGACGGCTTGAAAGCCGGCTTAAAAATAGACGTCGAAAATTTAAAACAGCTTTTAGGCATAGCGGCGGATCTTGTAGGCGGTATAGAGGGGGTAGCGGGCGCTTTCGACGATATCATGGAGATGGCGAATATAGATCTGACTTTCTCCAGTTTGAAAGACGCCGTAGCCGCGATACCCGATATGGACATAAGCGCGGACGCTACGTTCGACGCGGACGGCGCGCTCTTGACTTTCGAGACCTCAGTCGTCTTTTTGGAGGATTCGGGGATAAGAATTGACGGTGCGGACGGCAAAGAAATCGTCGGTATAGAAATTCCGAACGGTTCGCGCTATTCCTTTGCTCTGACAAAGCTGAACGTTACGGCGGGCGCGCCGCTGTTCACCGGTATTCCGCAGTATGTCGATACGTCGACTTACGCAAAACACAACCTTATTAATTTTGAAATACGCGGCGTCGCCCGCGTCGAGGCTCTGAGAGAGATATTGCCTAACGGCGAAAAGGTCTACGCGGCAGGTCAGTCGATGGCATACGAGGTGGAGATAAACGCGGATATAGACCCGTTTGCTTTTATAGACGGGATAGACAGGTATAATGCGGAAGAGGTGCTGAAAAAGCTCGGCAAGCTCAATATATACGTATACTCGCTTTCCGACAGTATGTCTAAATCCACTATAGCCGAGATAGCCTACGATCCGGAAAACAGCGGCGACGACTGTTTATATCTCGGGCTTAAATTGCAGGGCGTGGCGGTCAACGCGGGCGTAATGCCTATGAAATTCGACCTGTCGGATTTATTAGAATTATACGTATTCGGTGAGAACGCCGGTGCGGGCGCGGCGGTCGCGGCGGGAGCGGCCGCTTCCGAAAGCGGCGGTCTCGGTATAGACCTCTCCGTACTCACGGACATAACCGGCATACTCAAAACCCTCGGCTTGGAGATCGAAACGGGCGGCGATTACGCGGATTTCGGCATAGCGCTGTATCCGCGCCGCATGAAGGAGGTAGCGGGCGTCGCCGATATGTTTTTGGGCTACGGCGGCGAGAGACTTTTCATAGGCTTCGACAGCTTCGTCTACGGTTCCGTCGCGGAGGATTACGATGCCGTCTCGCAAATTAAAACCGCTTACGCATTCCCGTATTCTTTGGCGGAGGGCGACGGCGTACTGAAAGAGTATAAATACGGACAGGCTTTTCAGGGCGGATACTCCACGATAAATATGAATGTCCGCTATATAAAGGGAGGCGCGGTAGATACCTCGCCGACAAAGACCGACCTTAAAGTGATGGGCGTACGCGGGTTCGACCCGTTCACACCGGGTAGGCAAACGGTTACGTTGTTTCTCGCGGTGAGGATGAAAGCCAACGTGCTTACCGCTACGGCGGCGAACGCGGTATATTCCACGCTTACGGACGCGGGCATACCTTTCGGGCTTTTAAAATACGTCTACGAGATAGAGGTGTCGGAGCCGGAGGACGGTCTGACGTACGCTTTGGAGTCGGACGGCGTCTTTACGGGCGAGAGAGTTATAGGCAAGCCCGTGACGATAACGGGCGGGGAGTCGGGCAAGGTTAAATCCAATGCTACGGTCGCGTCGTTCGCGCTGTTCAAAAAAGAGGGCGGCGCGGCGAGCGACGCTATAGACGCGAACGGGTACGCCGTAACTGCGGGCAAGTTCTTTATCGAAATCACGACGAGCGACGGCGCGGTATTCTCCCAACACGTCTATATTAACGAGGAAATATTCCCGAACCTGGACGAGGTATTGTACGAGGGCAGACCGGTAAGCGATCTGGATATGACGGTAAAATACTACGACGAGTCCCTTCAGGCGGTTGTTGAAAGGACGGTAAGCGCGCGGCAAAGCTCGTCCGTTAGCTTGGGTTACGTGGATATCATGGGCGAGTTTATAAGGGGCAGCGGCAAGAGTCCGAACACGGGTTCGGAGAGCGGCTCCGAAATAAAATACGAATACCAAGTGGGCGGAAACGGCGGGCTTGTCGGCATAACGAGAACCTTTTCGGGACTCGCCGTGAAGTTCGACAACCCGACGCTCAAATTTCTTACGGCGACGAAGTCCTCTACGGCTTACGAGGACGGAAGAATCGTTTGGATGGGCGATCTTTTAAGAGCCGACGGCAACGGAAATACCTATGTCGCGCAGACGCAATATGTCGGCACGGGCATAGTTTGGGCGGGCGGCGGATATATGGTATACGATCCGCTGGGCAACGTTGTCGCGGACAACGTGATAATTACCGTCAAAAAGGGAGGCGAGGACGTGACCGGGCAATATTACGACGCGGCGACGGGCAAAATCAAGATGAGAACCGGCGCGGACGGCGGCGTGATCGCTCACGGTTCTCAGGCGGTAACGGGCTTGACCGTCGAGCTTACCGCTATGTACGGGGATTTAAAAAGCGAAAATACGGCGGTATGGACGATAAGCAATCTTTATCCGAAATTCAAGTATTCGCTTTCGTATAAAACTGTGAAGCGCGGCGCGGCGTTGCCTTCCGGCGCATTTCAAATAAACGCCTACAACTCCGTAACCAACAACGAGAGCGGTTCCTATCAAACTAAGTACGATTACGACGCGCAAAAATATTATGTTACGATAGGCAAGACGAAGTATTGGCTCGACGTTACCGTATACGAAAAGGGAACAGAAAACGCAATTCCTAACGCGGAATGTTTTAACTCTTCAGGCGGAGTAATACTGCCTATAGGCAATTACGATATGACGATTAAGACCGTTATAGACGGTTATGAGGTCGTTTGCGAATATGCGGGCTCCGCAGATCTTAGAGTAAACGGCGAGCAGGAATATAAGGCGGCTTCCGGCGCGCGAATAAACAGAACGACCTCGATAACCTACGCGAACCCTCTCACGGGAATCGTCACAACGGGTACGTTCGATATGAACGCGAACGGCTACTATTTCGCGGACGCGAAGTACGGAGTACGGCTTGAAGCGATTAAGGTGTTCGATGCGGCTGCGAACGTAGAAATCGCGGACGCTTTAGACAAGAACGGCAATGTCGTTCTCACCGCAGGAAGCTATAAGCTGATCGTTACAGTCGAAATGGAAGGTAAAACAATCATTCTGAACGGCATACTTAAGGTGGAATAGGAGGGTTTTGGGGAATAATTGCGGGAAAAAACCTTTCTGGGACGGAGCGGCGGATTTTTCAAAGCAGATAAAGACAAAAAACGACAAGCGTTGCGGCGGAATCTTTTGTCAAAATATCCGTAAATTAAAGAAGCGTTTCTGCCGCCGCGTTCGACAGAAAAGATTTTTTTCCGCGCCCCTCTTTTCAAAAAACTCGATATTTTATGAGCCGGACTTGCGGGTACGGTAAAAATCTAAATATTTAACGAGCAAATAAAAAAAGAGCGCCCGTAATTTATACTGATTAAACTTTCAAACCGGACGGCTTA
Organism: Clostridiales bacterium; assembly: GCA_031275485.1. Lineage (GTDB taxonomy): Bacteria > Bacillota > Clostridia > Christensenellales > JAISNN01 > JAISNN01. The sequence goes on from JAISOS010000072.1 coordinate 8,345, forward strand.
TAATTTGCAAACGCCGTTTTTAAGAAAGGCGCGGCGGTTCATCCGCCTGGTTAACGCTTTTATGGCGATTTACGCATAAAAGGCGTCCGCGAGAACGGTTTAAAGGTATAATCGCCGTGTGTTTACGGGCGCTTTTTTATTAAAAACAAATGCGGAATACTACGGCGTATTCGCATAAGCGAAAACGAGAGGATTTCAAGCGGTTACCGTGCCTTTCAAGGCGTTTAACGCTACGCGGGGAAAAGACAATGCCGAAAGAGGCAAATAAGCGTCAAAACGCAAAGTTTGCGTTTTCTGTGAACACGCCCCGGGTTTCAGTCCCCCCTCAAAAAAAAGACGGCGAAAAAGCCGCCCGCCTTTTAGCCGCTACGACGAAAAATTCGGCGTTTATTTTCGCGCGGTTATAATTCGTAACCGCTGTAAAATTTTAAAAACCAAACGGATGGTAAAATTATGAGCAAGGTTTTTATTCCGAGCATGTCGGAGGATTTTTGGAAAACGCCTCAAATTTCGATAACCCGCTATGCGCGGAGCGGAGGCGGTTACTCGCCGTCCGTAAAGGTTTTTTTAGCGCGCGGCGAGCGGCGGATTTGCGTCGGGTTTGATACGCGAGAGACGCCCGCCGCGACAAGATACAAGGAAGACGGAATGCCCGTGTATAAGGACAGCGCGGTCGAAATGTTTTTGAAGCCGTTCGACGGCGACGCGCGCTATTTGAACCTCGAATTCAACAGCTCTTGCGCCGCCGTTTTTGGCTTCGGCGACGGGAAAAACGATAGGGAAGAGCTTGTGCGTAAATACAAAAAAAGTCTAAACGCGAGTGCGGCTGTATCGCGGAAAAATTGGAAAATTTATTTTGAAATTCCTTTCGAAATTATAGGCGAAATATACGGTAAAAAATTCTGTCCGTTTACCGAAACCGTAAAAGCTAACTTCTTTAAATGCGGCGACGAAACACCGTTTCCGCACTACGGCTCCGCGTTTCCAATCCCTCTTGATTATCCGGAATTCCATAGACCGCAGTACTTCGGCGAAATGATATTTTTGAAAACTTAACGACAAGAAAGTACAAACCTTTTTATCTACATACAACCCGTACAATAACGATAAAACCTCGCGAAAGTGCGTTGGATAGTAGGCATAAGCCTTCGGGGGTGACAAAGGCGGAGGCGATATTGCAATTTTGCCAAACGCCGAGAGCGGATAGAGAGATTGCCGAGATTTTAGGTGTTAAAACCGTATACTTCGTTGTAGAGTATTATTTGAAGCCGCTGATTGCAAGCGGAAAGCTAAAAAAGACCTTGCCCGCATTTCATCATAGCCCGCGCCAACGCTATGTTGCGGCGGAGGTAGACGTGCCGATATTCTCGGCGGATAGCGTTCTCGAATACTGTAATGTGCCGCGCCGCAAGAAAGAAATGTTGACCCGGTTCGGAGTATATCTTGCAGAACTGAATAAACTGCTTGCGCCGTTAATCACCGAGGGAAAGCTCATAGAGGTCAATTCGCAGGGAAACAAGAATAACGTCGGGCAAAGATACTTAGCCGCAACGGATAACGCCGCGACTGTTCACGAGCAGGTGCTGGCGTTTTGCCGCACTCAAAAATATTTGCACGAGGTAGGGGAGCATTTCGGAATAAGCCGAAAGCGTGATGGAATAAAACTGTTTATAGCTCCGTTAGTGGAAAGCTTACGGCTGAAAAGTTATTATAATGCTGACACCTGCGGCACGCATTTGAGGTACTATACCGCCGATAAGGACAACGCGGTTTTGACGGACGAAGCCGTACTTGAATATTGCGCCGTGCCGAGGGGTAAGAAGGAAATCCGCGAGCATTTTAACGCAAAAATCTGGACTGTTAAGACAATGCTCAATAGACTTTTGAAAGGCGGCAAATTAAAGTATTTGATACCCGCCGAGCCGGCAAATAAAAATCAAAAGTACATGATTCCCCAATGTGCCGCGCCTACTCTAACGGACGACGCTATATTATCTCTTTGCGAAACGCCTAAGACGAAAGCGGAGGTCGCGGCGTATTTCGGTTTGCCGAAAACGCACATACACTATGTGCTGGGTCGGTTGATAAAGGAGGAGCGGCTGGCATATACGTATCCGGATAATCTGGCGAATAGGTGGCAGGGATATGTTACAGTAAGATAAATAGCGTTGACATACCGATTTGCAATATCGAGAACGGTGGGCGATTGCCTGTCGTTTTTGTTCTTGATACGGCATTTAACGTGACGTTTGTAAACATTTTTACAGCGTGATATTTTCTATTGACAAGTTGTAAAAGTTGTAGTAAAATAGATAGTATTAGCGGAGGTCGAAATGAAGGACGCGACATTAAATATCAAGCTATCCCAACAATTATACGATAAAGT
>JAISOS010000010.1 GCA_031275485.1 Clostridiales bacterium
GGCACAATCAACCTGTCCAGTCTTTGGATTTGTCGCTTTGCTTTTGTTAATGTCTAATTTTGAGGCTTCTCGTTTTCAAACAATCATTCAATTGTGTCCAGTTTATGGGGTGCATATCAGTGAAACTTAAAAGATCTTATTTTTCATTTTATCGTAAATACGCGCCGGTTACAATATCCTTGCGGAAAATTTCGGCAAATTTTTTTATTTTTATTTTTTAAAATTTACACGGGATGAAACCTTTTCTCGGAATAAAAGACTTCCCCCGCGTCCCCTTCCAAAAGACCTCCGTCCTTTGCGCTTTTAATATTTAAGAATCCACGCCCGCAAATCAACGCAAGCTCCCGCTTCTTATTTCCTGTGCTTTTTTCCGCTCCCCGTTCTCAACGACATCAATTCCGCGTGCAGTTTCGGATCTCCCTCGAAAAACATTTCGTCCAATTCCGCGTCGCTCATACACGTGTTTCTACCTGCGGCGTAGACCTCGTCCACCCTGCGTTTGATTTCAGCCGCGACCGCGCTTTTTTTATCGACCTTATGTGCGCCGTCGAGTCTGTAATAGTTATTCGCCCAAAATGCTATGCCGGCAAGTCCCGAAAACGCGTCTATCGCGACGACGGGCGGACGGTTCAGTAGCTTTCCCGTATTAAATATATTATAAATTTCCTCGTCCTTCAAAAGTCCGTCGGCATGGATTCCGGCGCGCGTCAGATTAAAATTCCTTCCCACGAACGGCGTCTTATCGGGTATCTCGTAGCCCATCTCGTTTTCGAAATACTCCGCTATTTCGGTAATGACTCTAAGGTCCATTCCGTCGAGCGTGCCGCGTATACCGGCATACTCCACAGCCATAGCCTCGAGCGGAGTATTTCCCGTTCTTTCGCCGATTCCGAGCAACGTGGTATTTACGGACGCGCAACCGTACAGCCACGCCGTCGTCGAATTTATAACGGCTCTGTAAAAGTCGTTATGACCGTGCCATTCGAGTTGTTCGGACGGGACTTGCGCGTAATGGAGAAGCCCGTATATAATACCCTGCACGCTTCTCGGGAACGAGCTTCCCGCGTGGGAAATACCGTAACCCATAGTGTCGCACGCGCGGATTTTAATCGGAATACCGCTCTCTCGCGACAGTTGCATCAAAGCGTTCGCGAACGGAATGACGAAGCCGTATATGTCGGCGCGGGTTATGTCCTCGAAATGACAACGCGGAATTATACCGCGTTCCAAAGCCTTTTTAACAATGCCGAGATATTTATCCATCGCCTGCTTTCTCGTCATATTCATTTTTTTAAAAATGTGATAATCCGAACAGCTGACGAGGATACCCGTCTCCTTTATGCCCATCTCGCGGACGAACTCGAAGTCTCTCTCGTTCGCCCTTATCCAGCTTGTTATCTCGGGAAAGCGCAATCCCAGCTCCCTGCACTTTCCGACGGCGAGCCTGTCCTTTTCGGTATAGAGGAAAAATTCGCTCTGACGGATAACGCCGTTCTCGCCGCCGAGCTTGGAGAGCAGCCTAAAAAGATGCGCTATCTGATCGGCGGTAAAGGGCGACATAGCCTGCTGCCCGTCGCGGAAAGTGCTGTCCGTAATCCAAATCCTGTCGGGCGGATTCATCGGCGCGATGCGGTTGTTAAAGGTAATTTTCGGAATGGAATCGTACTCGAAAATCTCCCTGAAAAGCTCCGGCTCCCTCACGTCCTGCAACTCGGGCGCGTATATATGCTCCTCTAAAATATTTCTTTTTTCGTTGAAGTAAATCATAAAATTCAACCTTTTTTCTATAAACTTTCATTACCTTTTCACCGTGTCCTGCGCGGTATTTTTTCTCGTTTTTATCATATTTTTTGCGTTTTTACCGCGTTTTACGGTATTTTACCATATTTTTTCAACACTTTTTGCCGTATTATTCAACGGCTTTTTACCGTGTTTTCGCGGCGTCCGTCACCGCGTTTCCGCAATGATTTTTCAGCGTTTTTTATTGCGTTTTTCATCACTTTTTACGACGTTTTTTTAACGTTTTTTCTCACAGTCTTTTTAATGCTTCCCACACCGTTTTTTCATTGCCTTTTAACGCTTTTTCAATGTTTTTTTCACCGCGTTTCAACCCTTTTTTATCGAATTTTTCAATGTTTGCAGGGCAATTTTTACCGTTTTTTAAGTAGTTTTTTCAACGTTTTTTCGCCGTTAAAAGCCGGCTTTTTACCGTTTTACGCAGCGTCGTTTTTATCGTTTTTCACGGCGTTTTTATCAAAATTTTCAACGGTTTTACAACGTTTTTTCACCCTTTTTAATCGTTTTCACGGACGGCTTTTCAGCGCGTTTCTACAGTATTTCCGTTTAATTTTTTCAACGCTTTCACGGACGGTTTTCATTGATTTTTCGTCATTTTTTCAGCCGTTTTTTAACGTTTTTTCCGGACCGATCCTATCGTTTTTTCAACCGCTTTTTCACTGTTTTTAAACGGTTTTTATCGATTTTCGGCGTTTTCACGGCGTCTTTTCGCGGTAATATCCCCGTCCTTTTACGGCAAATTCACGCCCGTTTTTCCGACATCGCCGCTTTTCGGGGCGTTGCCGACCTTAACCGTTCCCGTTCCGCCCGAATCCGTCAACTTTGGCGAGGCTACCCTGCATGCGCCAAGCAATTTTCCCGCCGAGCCTTTGTTTACCGTAACATTCGCTGATGACGAAACCTCTCCTAATTCGTTTACGTCCGCATAACCCGCGACGCCGCCCGCGTATGACGCCGTATCGCTTGCCGTAACGCTCACCCCGCCCGACGTTTTGATTTTTTCAAGCCGTTGCGTCGGCTGCGCGTATATATAACCCGCTAAAATTCCCGCGTATACGTCCTTACCTCCAAGCACCTTAACCGTGCCGTCTATTTCGAAGCCGAAATTATCCGCGTCCTGCTCGCACAGCGCGCCGTCCGCCCTCCCGACCAAAATTCCCGCGTACACCGCCGCGTTCGGCGCGTTCACGTTGACCGCCGCTCCCGAAATTTTTAGATTTTGAACGCGCGACGTGCCGCCGAGACGCCCGAACAGCCCCGCGTACACCGTCTCGGCCTCGGGCGCATTCACGGTAATTTTAAAATTCTCGATTTCATAGCCGTCGCCGTCGAAAACGCTGACGCCGCTAAAAATATTTATCGGCGTCCATTCCGCGCCGCAAAGGTTTATATCGTTTTTCAGCACGAATTTTTCGAAAATATTAACCCTGCCGGACGGATTCTCCCCGCCTCTGTAGTATCTGCCGTATTCGTCGCCGTTTATAAGCTCCGCCGCAAGCGCGAGCTGCTCCTTAGTCGTTATTTTATAAACGTAAGGATCGTCCGACGTGCCGCTCCCCGACGGATTAATATAGTCGGAATTCGTTTCGTAATCGGTACTTTTATCGAACTCTATGCCGCCCTCCGTTTTTCTGTAAAAACGCGCTTCTATACCGCGCGGCTCCGCGCCCATTACGAACTCGTAAGTCTTTTCCTTAGACGCCCTTACCCAGCGCTCTTCCCCGCCGTCCCCTTCCGCGCCGATTCTCTCGAACCAGCCGTAAAAACCGTATCCCGAAAAAACGTATTCGTCCTTAACCGTAAGAGTAATTGTTACGCCCTCTCCGAACGTTCCGTTTAAGTTTTTGTCCGGATCGGGGAATTTCGCTATCTTATAACCCGCGTATCCGCGACCGTTCTCTCTGACCGCGACAAGGTCGAATCTGCCGCCCGACGCGTTCTCCTCGTCGGAAACGGCGTTCACGCTTAACTCGTATTTTATAAGCGAAAATTCGGCATGCAAATCCAAATTCGCCTTTATCATTTTGAAGGTCAAATCGGTCTTTAAATATTCGCTCTCGTCGGGGAAAGGATTTCCGTCGCCGTCGTACCAACCGGAAAACTCATACTGCGCCTTCGGCTGCGCGGTCACGTGTACCGTATTGCCGGCGGGTACGTAAAGATCGCCGCCGATTTTATAGCCCGCCGAGATACCGACGACGGAAACCGAGCCGGCCGAAGTATCCGCCGCCGACATGCTCAGCTTGTAGTATCCGCTTCTTACGACCGACGTGATTATTATCGGCGCGGCTATGACGACGAGCAACACGGCGGCTGTCGCCGCGAGTATTTTTTGCCTGCGGCCGCGCGGAAAGCTCTTGAATAAAGCTACGCGCAGTCTTATCCGTTCCGCTATTTTGCCGAAAAAACCCGTTTTTCCGCCGCCGTTTCCCGCGTCCGCGTTTTTGCCGCTTGCAAGCCCGTTTACGGCGTTATTTTCGGTATTGCCGTCCGCTTGCGCGCTTATATCAGCGCTTTCGGCGTTTAATTGCCCGTTTGCACCGCCAAGGCGCGGCGGCGCGCCGTCAGAATTTCCGCCGCTTAAAGAACCGTTCGCGGCGTTTTTTTCGGCGTTGCCGTCCGTCCGCCCGCGTCCGCTTATATCTCCGCTTTCCGTATTCAATTTTCCGTTTCGGACATTTAACCGCTCCTTCAAGTTTTCGGAACCGCCGTCTATTTGCGCGTCTTCCTTCCCGGAATTTAACCGTCCGCTTATATTTTCCGCGTTCGGGCGTTTTGTAGCTTTATCCGCGTCCGCGCCGGTCTCCGAACGCTTTTTTGTCCTGCCGCCGCCGTAGAAGTCGGAGGCGCGCGCTCCCCCTGCGCCGCCGTTTTCACTTCCTCCGGCAGATAGTTTCCGCGCTTCTATACCGCCGTTTTTAAGGGCGTTGCCCTCTTCGCCCGCAATGTTTTTTTGCGTTTCCATACCGCCGTTTCCGCCGCCGAAAACGCCTTTTTTTTCGGTACCGTCCTTATTCACAGCGCACACCTCCGTAGCATATTTAATTTTAGTTTTTCGGATAGGTTTTTTACGGGGGATAACCCTTTGCGAACGAAAGGTTATTCCCCGCGCCCTTTTACAAAAAAACTTCAACTCAACAATTGATACTCCGTAATTAATACTCCGTTAGGGAGCGCTCCCCGCCTCGTTTTATGCGGCGACCCCTTTTCGCGAAAAGACTTTTTTCAATACGCCTCTCGGTAAAGCGGCGTTCATAGAGTTTTTCGCGGCGCGCACAAGCGGAAACGATAAGCCCGCGCCGTAAAAAGTATGCCGACCGACTCTAAAAACGCCGAAAATTTTTGGAAAGGGGCACGGGGGGAAACCTTTTTGAAAAAAGGTTTCCCCCGCGTAAATTCTAAAAAAATAAAAAATCAACCGTTCAGCCGTTCCTTTTTATCCGCCACGCGCAGAGCTTCGAGCATAGCGGTTATATCTCCGTCCATAAACGCGTCTATCGAGAATACGGACATATTAATTCTGTGATCGGTTACGCGTCCTTGCGGAAAATTATACGTCCTGATTTTTTCGCTCCTGTCGCCCGTGCCGACCTGCGCGCGGCGTTTTTCGGAATACTCTTTTTCGGCGTTTTGCCTGCTGATTTCGTATAGGCGGCTATACAGCACTTTCATCGCCCGCTCGCGGTTTTTTATCTGCGATTTTTCGTCCTGGCAGGTTACGACGGTATTCGTCGGTATGTGCGTAATCCTTATCGCAGACTCGGTCTTGTTGACGTGCTGACCGCCCGCGCCGCTTGAACGGTAGGTGTCTATTTTCAAATCCTTTTCGTTTATCTCGACTTCGACGTCCGACGCCTCGGGCAATACTGCGACCGTAACCGTGGATGTATGCACGCGCCCCTGCGACTCGGTCTCCGGTACGCGCTGAACGCGGTGCACGCCGCTCTCGAATTTCAGCATACTGTACGCGCCCTTCGAGTTTATCATAAACGTGGCTTCCTTAACGCCGCCAAGCTCGGTTTCGTTCACGTCGATATCCTCGACCTTCCACCGCATACGCTCAGCGAACCGCTTATACATCCGCATAAGCTCCACGCCGAAAAGCCCCGCCTCGTCGCCGCCCGCGCCCGCGCGGATTTCGATAACGACGTTTTTGTCGTCGTTCGGATCCTTTGGAACGAGCAAAGCCTTCAATTCCTCGACGATCGCCGCCGCCCGCTCTTTAAGCACGGAAAGCTCGTCCGCCGCCGCGTCGGCAAGCTCCTTATCACCGCCGGCCGAACCGCAAAGCGCGGTGCACCCGTCGATCTCGGATGCCAGCCGCAAATATTCCTCGTATTTTAGGACGGTTTCCTCTATCGCGCCGCGTTCCGTTATCAGCTTTCTCCATTCCTTTTGGTCGGCGATAACCTCGGGCTTCACCGTCTCCTCCGATAGAAAGTTCCAGCGTTTTTTTATCGCGTCTAATTTATCAAACATATATTAATCCTTTTGGATATTTTTTGGGGTAGAGGCGGTTTTTTTATGCGGAGGAAACCCTTTTGTTTACAAAAAGGTTTCCCTACCTCGCCCCTTTCCAAAAAAATTTAATAGCTTTATATCTTAAATAACTTTATTTTATACTTTATTTTACGCGTTCAAAAACTTTATTATTTACGGGCGCGCGCTAATTCCCGCCGCCGTTTTTGTGCGCGCCGCAAAAGCCCTTGACGAACTCCGTTTTCCCGCCGAAAATCTCCGTTAATTCTAAATTACCGCGTTCTTTGCGAGTATGCCGTTAGTTTTTAACTACCGCTATCCTGTCCGTGCCGCAAAAATCCTTTACGAATTCGGTGCTCTCGCCGAAAATCTCCGCGATTGCGGCTCGTTGCCCCTCGCCTATCTCCAAAAACAGCCTGCCGCCGGTATTCAGCTTATCGGCTAACCCGTCTTTTATCGCGCGGTAAAAATCCAAGCCGTCCGCGCCTCCGTCCAACGCCGTTACGGGGTCGAAATCTCTTACCTCGCGCTCCAACGCGGCTATGTCGCCCGTCCTAACATAAGGCGGATTTGATACGATCACGTCGAACCGCCCCTCTATATTTCCGAATATATCGCTCCGCGCGAATTTAATTTCCGCGCCGTGTTTTCCGGCGTTTTTTTTCGCGACGGCGAGCGCTTCCGCGCTTATATCGGACGCCGTAAGATCTATTTTTTCCTTAAAAAATACGCCAAGCGCGACGGCTATCGCTCCGCTACCCGCGCAAAGATCCAAAACCTTGATTTTCCGCGTTTCCGCACCGTCCGGTTTCGCGCTTTCGGCGTTGATTTTCCGCGTTTCCGTCCCATAGCCGTCAACGGAAATTTCACGCGTTTCCGCACCGCCTAACCTATCGTTTCCCGCGCCGCTATCAATGAAGCTTTTCCGCGTTTCTATACCGCCGTTTTCTGAGATTTTTTCCGAATCTATCAAGCCCGAATCTCCGCTCTTTTTTACGTCTTTTTCCGGTTCGGATTTTTTCTTATTCAACAATTTTTCGAGATATTTTTTCACCTCGTCCGCCAGCAATTCGGTTTCGGGACGCGGCACGAGCGCGCTTCCGTCAACATACATATCCAGTCCGAAAAAATTCGCTCTGCCGAACACTCTTTGAAGGGGCATCCCCGTCCTTCTTTTCGCGGCGAACTCCTTCATCTTTTCAAATTCCGCGATAGAAACGCACCTTACGGCAGGCAAGGCGGCGCGCCCCGTATTCAAGGCTTCGGCGATTATCCACTTCGCCTGATCGGCGGGATAATCCGTCAATTCCTCTTTTATAAAATCGCGGACAAACGAGTAGGGATACACGGTGCTTTCAAACGACGAAAGCGGAAAGCTCTTATCCCTGTCCGTCTCCAAAACCGTCTTGAACGCCGCGAGCGAAACCTCCAGCATATCGTCGGACGGCTCCCGCGTCGTCAATCTTTGCAGCCACATTCCGGGCGCTCTCAATACGCGGAAAAATACGTTGTCGTGCTTCGCCGAAAAAATCAATACCTCGTAAGATATTCCCGCGACGACGGGCAAAAAAGCTACGCGCGTCAGCACTCTCAAAAACAAATTTTCGTCAAAGCCCAAAAACGAAAAAAACAACACGCTCACGAGCATAACGAGAAAAATGAAAGTCGTGCCGCAGCGTTCGTGCTTGACGGTCATTTTGCGCGCGTTTTCCACGGTCAGCGGCAGGGCGCGCTCATAGCAATTTATGACCTTATGCTCCGCGCCGTGATAGGCGAATACGCGCCGTATGTCCTTCAGCCGCGAAACGGTTACGAGATACAAGAGAAATATCGCGATTCGGAATATGCCCGTCAAAAGATTTTTTAAAAAACCGTTAAGAAAATTACGAAAGCCTCCGCCCAAAAACTCGGGCACGGCTATGTCGAAGTCGATAAATTGCATCAAAAAATGCGGCAGAATTACGAATATGCCGACGGCGAACGCCAGCGCGAACACGACAGCCATGACCATTGTCAGCGTCGCCGCATTGATTTTCAAGGTTTTCTCCGCCCATTTTTCGAATCTTGACGGCGGTTCCCCCTTCCCGTCCGCCGACGGCGCCGAAACGGACGCGCTTTTTTGCAACGAGCCGACGCCGTAAAGCATTGAAACCGCGAAATTATAGACCCCTCTCACGAGCGGTATTTTTTTTACGGCGGCCGCGGTCTTTCCCGTCTCGGAACGCGCCGACGCGATAAGAATTTTACCGTCGCCGCTCCTGACCGCCGTCGCCTCCGAGCTTATACCGCGCATCATTACGCCTTCGATTACCGCCTGCCCGCCTATTCTCGTCTTGTTGGGCTTTTCGTTTTTTTCGGCGCGTTTTTTATTTGCGCATACGGCGCCGCCGTCCGCCTCCGTTCCGTCGGATTTTTTAATTTTTTCCGCGCGTTTTTCATTTACGAACGCGGCGCCGCGTTCGGTTCCGTTTTGTTTTTCCAATTTTTTTTCACCGTAATAAATTTCGTTTGATAAGGTCTCTTTTGAAACCGGGAGAAATACTTTCATTCCTAAACGGACGCGGTCCCGCAAAAAAAGAGGAACGGAGCGTCGCGGTTCTCGCGTAATACGGTCGTCACGAATTAGAATTACGCGAAAATAACCGTCGAATCGTTTGCCGTAAGCGGCCAATAAGGTTCTTTTCCGTATTAGTATTCGTATAATACTAATACGGAAAACCGTTCTTTTTGCCGTTTGCGCCGAAAATACGGGGTTTAGCTTGCGCGATTATATTTCATAAAGACTATATTAACTATATATCCGCTAAAAGTTTTGGGAAAGAGCGCGCGTAATAACCCTTTTGCCAAAAAAGTTTACCCGCGTAATTTCAAAAATTATAAATTCGCCGCGAATAACGAAAACGAACACGGAATAATCCCCACGTGTCCGCAGTCAACTTTTTCGTATACGCTGTAAAAAATTACAGAAATCCCCGAAAAGAAAGACCTTATTACGGGATTTACCCACGAATACCGACCGCCAGTCGCCGCTTTAAGCGCGACGGCTTCGCCGCCGTCGGAAAATTCCGCGACGCGCCGTCCGTCCGCTTTTACTCATTCCGTTAAAAACGACTGCTCCGCAATCGCCAAAACTCCGTTAATCCGCGCGTCGTTTAGCTAAGGACGGACGCAAAAAATGATATCGCGGTCGCGCCGCATAAATGAAAACGTCGGATTTATAAGGGATTTTTGCGGCTTTCAAGACGTTTTTCGGGAGGGACGGCGAAACCGGCGACAAAAAAAGAACGACGAAAGCCGCGAAAAAACTCCGCAAAGCCGCGCGCCTTTCGTTTACGCGCGGATTCCTATTTTCAATCGCCCAAATTGTATCTCTTTTTGAATCTGTCCACGCGGCCGCCGGCGTCCACGATTTTTTGCTTACCCGTAAAGAACGGATGGCATTTACTGCAAATATCAATCTTTAAAGCATCGCCTTTTTTCGTCGAACCCGTAACGAAAGTCTCGCCGCAAGCGCACGTAACCGTAATTTCGTGATAGTCCGGATGAATTTTTTCTTTCATAAACTGCACCTCAAATTTATCTGAATACCGATAATCGTTTTAGTACCGATAATTATAATATAATACCCATCCTTATGTCAACCGTTTTTACCAGTCGGAAGCGCTTAATAGCGTTGTTATATAAAATCCGACAGGCCGAACGTCGAATATTTCCGCTTATGAAAACGCTTTACGCCGCCGGACGGCTTATACTTAAAGTACCGCCGTCGTTTCGATTCGCCGAACCCGTTATTTAGGAAGCGGCGATTTACGGCGCGTCGCTCCGAAGGTTTCGGGATACGGAAAAGGCGTTTGCTTTTTAGAACCGACGAAAAACATAAGCCCGCTTTTTGACGCCGATTTCAAAACTAAAAAACGACGGATATCCGTTATCCGTCTCAAAAAAACGATCCGAAATAAAGGTAAAACGGCTATATACCGATTTCAAATATCCGTTTTTTAAGGCTCGCCGATATTTATTTTCAGGTCTTTTTTTTATTAATCAAAACGGTGCGGTAGACCGCTTCGCGGCGATTTTTGACGTAGGCGCCGTTGTGTTTCGACGCGCTCTCGAATACCATGAATTTTTCGGGCTCGATAACGCCGCGCGCGCCGCGGTTGGTGTATTCCGCCGTAAAATCGGAAAAAAGCGCCGTGATATTCACGCCGCAAAAAATCGCGGTCGCTTTCAGCATCGCGTCGGGTTCCCTGCCGTAAGGGCAATCGGACAGATATATCAGCCGTTCCGCCCCTCCTAAGGCGAGGGACAGAGCGCATTCGGGAAAAAATATGTCCTCGCCTATCAGGATTCCGAGTACGCCGCAATCGGTTTCATAAAGCTTCAGGTTGTTGCCGAGCGTAAGCTCGGAGCGTGTCTTGTGAGTTTGGTCGGACACGCCCAAAATATTGCCTTTATGTATGACGATGGCGGTATGATAATACTTGCCGAGTAGCCGCGAAACCGTCGCCGCTATGAAAATTATTTGGCGGTCGCAGGACAGCTTAACGTATTTTTTTAAATTTTCGGTCTTGCCCGCGAACTCCGACATATAATTGAAATCGTCCGTCGCGCCGAAACCGGCTATGAGCATACCGCCCTCGCTCAGCAGTCCGCAATAACCGTCTATCCCGTCCATAATTTTTTTGTCCGTAACCGTCGCAATATTCATATCATAAGCACCCGCAAAGCGTAAAATTAACCGTTCGCCGTTTCGGGAATTTCGGCGGCGCGCACGCCTTACCGCCAATTCCGCGGAGAACGATTATGCTTTATAGTATGTTTACGGCGCGTAAAAGTTGAAAAAAGCGGCCGACTCTTATGCGGAAGAAATATGCGGCTTAAAAAATTACGCGGGGAAAACCTTTTATTCACAAAAGGTTTTCCCCGCGCCCCTTTCCAAAAAACTTCAACGTTTTGCCTTCCCGCGTAGCTTTCCGCCGCGTCCGATAATTCTCAAAAGGTTCCCCCTATGTAAATTTACGTAAATTTTAAAAACGGAAAACAAAAAAACTCTACGCCTACAATTCTATTCCGCTCCCGGTTTTCGTCAGCTTTTTCAGCGCGTCAAAGTCGGTCATTTGTATATGCATAGGCGTAACGGTAACGAACATTCCGTCGTGCAACTCGACGTCGCAGTCGTCGCCGTTATCCGGCGTTTTGACCGCGTCGCCCACGAGAGTATAGTGCTTTTCGTCCGCGCCCGTAACATGCTCGATATACTCGTCCGAATAGGACTGGACTCCGAGACGCGCAAACCTCACGCCCTTTAAAAGACTCGGCTTGCCGCTCGGAAAATTGATATTAAAAACCGTGCCGACATTGAGTAGCGAGTAGAATTTCTCCAAATTTTTCAGCATAAATTTTGAAATGTACTCGTAATCGCCGTCGTCCTCGTATAGAACGGAGAGCGAAACCGCCCGAACGCCGCAAATCGCGCCTTCTAACGCCGCGCTTACCGTACCGGAGTATACGACGTCGGTTCCCAAATTCGGCATATTGTTTATACCGGATATTATGAGGTCCGGAAGCCCGCCGAGTAGCACCTTAGTCGCGAATTTGACGCAATCCGCAGGCGTGCCCCTGACGGCAAAGCCCTTCGCGCCCTTTATGTGGTCGTATTTTTCGTAGGTCAGCTTTCTGAACACGGTCAGACTGTGTCCCGAGCAGGAGCAGTCGCAGGCGGGCGCGACGACTGCAATCTCGTGTTTTTGCGCGAGCGTTTCCGCCAAGATTTTTATACCGTCGGCAAATATGCCGTCGTCGTTGGTCAAAAGTATTTTCATATTCTCAATCCCGTATTTTTTCTAATTTCGCGGCGTTTTCCAATTTCGCATTTTTCTAATTTCATCCGTAAATTTTCGACAGACTCCCGGAAGCCCCTTGAAAGGACGCGTCTCCGAGCTGTTCGCGGCGGCGGACGCGCGTTGTTCTTATGCGTGTATCAGGCTTACCTCTTACCGTACCGCGCCGGGCACGCCCGCCGCCGGCGAATTCCTTGCGGAATCCGTTTTCATTAATTAAACCGTCGGATTTGCGGGGAATTTACGCGGTTTCCGGAGCGTTTTCGGAGAGATTCCGGCGGAGAGTCGGGTAACGAGGAAAAAACGGCGAAAGCCGCGGGCATACAAGTGAAGGATACCTGTTTTAATTCGTGGAAACGGATTTCTGATCCTGCGGGAGCGAAGGCGGGACTATCTGCGTTTTTTTGTCCGGATATTTGAATTTTATAAGCCGCGAAACGCGCTCCGCGCAGTCGCCGTTCCAGACCGGAACGGTTTTATTATCCCATATTTGAAAGGTCTCCTTGACGTTGGACTTATAGGTTTCGGCGTATATCTCGACCGTTTCCGCGCGGTTATTTTTCGAGGTATAGCTGTACGCGACAGAGTCCGCCGAGTCTATAGTCTCCCAACCGAACGACAAATCCTCTCCGTAGCCCGACGCGAACGCGCTTTTTGTATACGGCGTCCGCTCTCCGTCCGCCGAAACGTAGTATGCGGTGCAGACGGCGACGGTCTTTGAAAACCACTTCCTCACCTCCGCCGAAAAAACCGCGTCCCCGTCCGCGTCGGTCATAAGGATCGCCGCGAGATTGCCGAAGCCGAAGCCGAACGCCGCCGAATTCGCCGAATGTTCGCTGTCGTTCCTGTCAAATTCTTCTTCCGGTCCGGAATATATGGGTATACCGTCCGCGTATACATACAAAATTCCGTCATAAAAATAGTATTCGGCGGTTTGCGGGGAGGCGTACGCGGACTCTTTAAAATCCTTATCGGAAAAGACGGGCAAGCCGTCCGCGTCCTTTACGGTATCGGTAAAAACCGCCTTCGCGTACCAGTCGCCGCCGCTTTTTATGAAATCGTATTCGAGCTTAGGTCTGTCCCATTTATTTTTTTCGGCGGGAGTCTTATTCTCGGGCAAGATCCTTTCCGCGCCGTCAAAATTCGCCAAAACCTCAAAACCGACGCTCATATGATACGAATACGCCGTTTCGCTTTGCAAATTTTTCATAATTTTCGCGTAATTTTGAGAAAATTTATCGACTTTTTTGTTCAAATCCGCAAAAAAACCCGCCGCGTCCGCCGCGCAAGCCGACAAAAACACGGCGCACAGGACGGTCAAAACGACCGCCGCCGCCGTTTTTAAAGCTCTCGTCTTTTTCATAAAACACTTTCCTTATATTATTTTTCAGCCGAATAAAATACGACTTTTTACCGAACAAAACGCATTGCTTTTACCGGGTAAAACACGCCGTTCTCCTATTATCAAAACTAAGCTGCGCGTTCTTTCGGAACAAAATACGCCGTTTTTATCAAAAAACATATGTTTTTTCACCGAAATCCGGATAAAAATTTTTTTGAGCGGTTCTAAATTTTCGCGATAAAAAGCGGATACCGGTAGGGCGAAATTATCACGAGTTTTTAGAGCTCCCTTTTTTTAATTTTCCGCTGTCTTTTTGCGTCTCGCAAGCTCCGCGCCGACCTCCGCCATTTTTTTGCCGTCGAGCTTGTAAAACAGCATAGGCGCTATGGAAACCAGATTCAAAACGGCGGGAATAATCGTAAAAATCATAAAAATTCCTTCCTTTGTAAACGCGAGCTGCATAGGCGCGTGTCCGTTGACGGAAAGCAGAGGCGTGGTGAAAAGAAAATAGCTCAAAAGCGCGGCGAAAACAAAATCTTTCAGCGCGCTCGAAACCTTACCGCGCAGGGATATTATCGCGAAAGTAATGCCCTCCCGCCGTTTGCCGGTTTTCTCCTCCCAATAGTCGAGCGTGTCTATCGCCATAAAATGCGGCACGACGTTCAAAAGACCCACGGGCAGCATAGCTATCGCCATAAACGCCGCGGTAACGAACCACGGCACGCCGAACCCGACGAAGTATACTATCAAAAGCCCCGCGGAATGTACGAGCGTCGCGGTTATAAAAATTTGTTTGGAATCCATCTTTTTTTTCAATGTAGGCGCAAAAAGCATGCCGACCATCGCGGCGACCGCGCCCGGCAGCGCGAAAAAAATGTTCAGCGAACCGTTCGAGTATATGTACGTCACGACGTATATTATCGTCGCGGTCGCGAGATTCCTGAAAAACGAGAACAGCATCGATAATATCAGCATAAGAAACTGTTTGTTTTGAAAAAGATATTTGAAACCGTCCGTAATTTTCACAGGGGCCTTCGACGGCGGAATGCGTTCCTTGACGTTTTTCGCGCCGAGTAGCATAAAAATCGGCGCGAGTATGCCCACGACTATGCCTATCGTCATATAAATCTCCCGCATAGGCATAAAAATCGCGAATACCGAATACAAAACGAGCGCGGACTGCTCTCCGACGGAGCCGACTATGCGGCTTACCGAAATAATTTTAGCGCGCTCCGCGTCGTTGGGCGAAACGACGGCGGGCAGTCCGTCGAGAGGCACGCCCACGAGGGTGCCGATTATGCCGTAGACGATATAGGTTGCGTACATATATACGATTTTCAAGGAGGACGGCAGACCCGTAACCGGCAAAAACAGCAATATAGTTATCACGCCGAACGGAACCGCGCCGAAAAACAGATACGGGCGCATTTTGCCGAACCGCGTCTTTGTCTTATCGACGAGCGCGCCCATAAACGGATCGTTCAGCCCGTCGAATATCTTGGCGACGAGAAACATTATGCCCACCGAAACGGGCGGGATCCCCAACACCGACGTGTAGAAAATCAAAAGATAGCCCTGCGTCAGCCCCACAATCGCGGACACGGCGAACTTCGCCATCGAAAACGTCGCGTAATCCCGCGTTCTTAAAAATTTTTCCGCTTCAATTTTGTTTTCTTTCGGCATTTATTCTCCCCTTTTCTTTTTGAAAGTCTTTTTTAGGAAGCCTTTTGCGAGTAAAAAATTACCTTTCATAAATTTAAAAAACAAAAAAACCGTTCCTTAACGCCCTCTCAATATTTCTATCGCCTTATCGGGTATATTCGTGGTGATATTGCAAAGCTCCCCGCGCGCGGCAAGCCGTTCCAAAGCGTCCGCGTCGTCCACCGTATACAATGAAAGCCCGAGTCCGCACCGCTTCGCCTCCTCCAAAAAATCCTCGCCGCACAGCTTATAGTCCAAATTCACGCCCTTGACGCAAGCCGTATTCAACGCGGCTACGGCGGCTTTTATTCCCGGCGCGTTTCCCTTAGCGAACTTTATTATTCCGCGAAAAAATCCCGCGTTCAGATACGCGTTCGCGCCCTCCGCGAACTCCAAATCCTCTTTCGTCAAATTGCCCGTAAAAATCACGCGGTCCAAAACGCCGCGTTTTTCGGCCAATGCCGCCGCCGCCCGCGCAAGCCCGTATTTTTTCATGTCGCAATTGATAAAAAAACCGCGCTCCTTGACATAATCAAAAGCGAACTCCAAGGAAAGGGCGCGTTTCCCGAACGGCAAAAAGTCGTGTTTCAGGCAAAGCCGCCCGCCGATCTCCCGAACGTCCACCTCGATCGCGTCAACGGGGTACGCGCTTATCGTCTCAAAGAATTCGCGGCTGTTTCCGCCCGTGCGCAACGCGCCGCTATGCGCGGTAATAAGCATAATTTTTTTTCCTTTTTTATTATTTAATTTATTTACGCCGACGTTTAATTTCGTATAAAACGGACTTACCTACGCTTATTTCCCCGCAGTTTCATTCCGCGCGCGGGCTTGCGGAGGCTTGTTTTGCCGCCGCTTTTTTATTTAAGCGTCCGGCTCTTTTGGGGTGCATTTCAGAAAAGGACGGCGTTTTCATTTCCGTAAGTCCGCCGCAAGCTTTTATTTCGGTACGCGCCTCTCTTGCCGATAGCTTACGGGCGCTTACTTCCCCGCAGTTTCATTCCGCGTGCGGCGAATTGACGGACGCCGGCAAACCGGCGCCTGCCGAAAACTTCATTTCACATAAATCGGGCTTGCGGACAGAAGCGGCTTGCCGTCCGCACCGAAAATTTCAAAACGTAGCCAGCCCGATTGCACCTCAAAAACCGACTTCTCCCCGACCTTAAAATCCGCCGCATTCACTCCGCAAGCCGTTTCCGGTTTACCGTGCTTATCCGCGCCGTAAAACGCGTTGTACGCGCCGACCGACGCTTTTTCCATACGGCATACCGCCGTACCCTTTGCGCGGAAAATACGCGGTTCCGCGGGGCAAGGACATAATCCTCCGCCGATTTTCAATTCAAAAGTACGTATTCCTCTCTCTATTTCCGCGCCGAAAGGCGTTCTTTCGCCGTCCGCGTACAATTCTGCGGAAATTCCTAAAGCGGCGTAGGCGTCGCCGCGTCTTAAACCGTCCTTTAACGCCTCCGGCGACGCGTTTTCCGCGCCTATATATGTGTTGGCGAAAAGCTTGGCGTCCGAAAGCGGCTTATGCCAATCGTAGCCGTAGACGGCGGCAAGCTTATATCCCTTGCAAAGCAGTCCGTCGTACATTTTTACGGCGAGACGGTTCGCGGGCGAATCGTTCGGCTCGTTTTGCGACCAGACCTCGAACGCCGAAAAATATTTGAAACAGCTTTCGTTATATTCGAACCGGCAGCCCGTCCCTACGGGCGTTCCCAGTCTTCTCGGGTGCGCGGCAATCAAAACCGCGCCCTTTTCGCGAGCGGCTTCGGCGAAGCCGTCGAAATTTTCCTTTTTGAATTTCCGCCAGTCCGCCGCCTCTCCCGCGCCGTCGTACAGACATAATATATGCCCGAAAAAAGTCGTCCACTCGACGCCCCGTATGACGCCGAGCCCCGCGCTTTCCGTCTCCGCGCGCGCCTTACCCGCGTATGCCGGCGAAACGCCGTTCATACGGATACACGCAGACCTATCCGTATAGGTTTCTCTTTCCCCATGCGCCGATAAATCGCTATTCGTATAAAAGCCGGCGAGCCTATCCGCGCGCGCCTTCGCCTCCGCGTATGCCGACGAGGTGTTGTGGTCGGTAAGCGCGATTGCCGCGTATCCTCTTTTCGCCGCGTTTTCGACCAACTCTGCAGGCGTCATCGCGCCGTCGCTGTGAACGGTATGGCAATGCAGCTCGGCGGGGAAATATTTACGTTCCGTTTTATCCATCGCGCGCTCCCGTTTTTCCGTCGTTTCCGCGAAGCTTTTTATCGTTTTTCGCGGAGTTTTTCACATTTTTTCCGTCCGTTTTTTTTCGGAGTTTTTCCCGCTTTTTCCTTGTGTTTTCACGAAAAAACCGTTTCTATTCCGTTTATTTTATTATTTTTTTACGGAATTTTTTTATTTATTGTTATTCTTTTCGCTTTTATTTTTCCGTTATTTTTTAGCTTTTTACGCGAAAAAAGCCGCGCTTTTTTATTACGGCGCGTTCGCGTAAAGCGCGAACGCGCGTTTCTTTACTCTTATTTGTCCGTTTCGGCGTCGTTAAACGCCTCGAAAGGCACGGTAACCGCCTGAAACTTCCCGCTTTCGTTTATGTAAATACGCCACGATACGCCTTAATTTCTATTCGCGCGGTAACTCCGTTTTTTTCGACGAAAAAAGCGGAGAGGACGGCGCTCCATTCGCCTTCCGCAATTTTTACGGCGTAAAAACCGGGCGAGCCGCCGTTTTCCGAAATTACTATTTTCTGTCTTTCGTCATGGCGGTGCGCGTTGCCGGCGCATTCGCCCGACGGCGCGTCCACGGAGAGCGTAACGAGATTTTTCAGCGGCAAAAAACCGTCCGTTTCGGGACCGCCGAAACCGCCCTTTTCAAAGCATTCGAAGAGCAATCCGCGCGAATATCCCTCGTCCGCAACGCATTTAGGCGAATATGAAAAGTCGATTTCCAAACGCGCAATACCGCGCCCGACCGTAAACGGCAGACGAAAATGCGAGCAATCCCCGTCTATAAAAAGAGTTTTTTTCAGTACCGTCATAATTTTTTTTCGGCAAACCTCCGCACCCGGTTGTCGAACCCTCCTTAGCGCGGAACTCCGTACTCCGCAAGCCGGCGGCGATCCTTAGAAAGAGGCGCGGGGTTTCCCGCTCCGCAAGCCGGATTTTACTTTATCTTTCGGCCGGATTTAACGGCGTCTTTCAAAACGGAACTTTCGTAACGCGCAATTCCGTTTATTCCCAATCTTACCGCGACGATTATTTAACTTCCGTAAAAAAGCTTAACCGCATTCTCCGCCCGCGCGAATCCGCGAAAACCCGTCGAAGCTTTTTTGGGAAAGGGGCGCGGGGGGAGAAGCCTCGAAACGCGGCGGCAATCATAGACCGAACGCAAGACCGGCGGTTTTTTTGCAAAGATAAATAAAAACGCGGACGCGGCTTAAACAACTGCAAAGCTCTTTATCGAAATATCGGCGGACAAAGACGCGTCTCCGCTCCTGCGGATAGCTTGCCGCCGCGCCCGATAAGTCCGCGAAAGATCCCGAGCATAAATTTTAAATAAACAAAACAAAACTCTACAACGAAACCGCTTTTCCCGTTTTTCGCGACTCCTCGGCGGCGAAAGCCGCGCGGTGGCTTTCTAAGGTGGTATCGATCAGCGACAGCCTTTCGGTAACTTTGCCCGTCTCTAAAAATTCAACAAAATCGCGTATCAACATTCTGTCGCCGCCGAAATGCCCCGAAAAGCCGCCCCATCTGACGCGCACGGTTTTGGACGCGCCGCCGAACACGTTGATCTTGAATTTCGATTTGCCGTCTATACCGATTATTTCGCCCTTCGTGCCGGAGATATGCAAGCGTCTGAAACAGCCCCGCGAAAAGGCGGTCATCGTGAGATTGGCGTTGATGCCGTTTTCGAGGCGCAGGGCGACGTTTTGATTTTCCATAACGTCGTTATCGCATTTATAGACGCACCGCCCGTAAGGAGAGGTCTTTAAGGCTTCTTTAAGGTCTTTCGGTTTCGGCTTGGCAAGTCCAGTTATCAGCCTGATATGCGCGCCCATTCGCGGCAACGTATGCAATGTCGGCGCAAGATATATCTTTTTCACGTCGTACGGGCAGGTCTTTGCGCGCGGACAGGGCGCAAGGCAATAATCCGCCGCGCCGTCGGGCATATTCCGCGGTAAAAACAGCTTACGCGAACCGCTGCTAAACACCTCCGCGCATTTTTGCCCCGTAAAATAGTAAATTATGTCCAAATCGTGACAGCATTTGGCGAGAATCGACGGCCCCGTCTCGTCCTCGCGCCGCCAATTTCCGCGCACATAGCTGTGACTGAAATGCCAATAGCCGACGTTTTCCGTGTCGTTTACGGAAACTATGTCGCCTATCGCTCCCGAGTCTATCGTCCGCTTTATCTCGTTATAGAACGGCGAGTAACGTAGCACGTGGCAGACCACGACGGCGAGATTTTTTTTTCTTGCGAGCGCGGCGATCTCCTCGCATTCGGAGAGCGCGGGCGAAACGGGCTTTTCCAACAGAACGTGATAGCCCGCGTTAAGCGCGGCAACGGCGTGTCCGTAATGGTCGCGGTCCTGCGTCGCGATTACTATCGCGTCGGCGAGCTTGCCGCGTGAAAAAAACTCCGCGTCGGAAAGAAAGGCGTTTTGCGGCGGCAGATCGAGGTAGAGACGCGCGCCCTCCAGATGCTCGGGCTTTTTTTCGCAAACCGCCGTAATCTCCGCGTTCGGACAGCGTTTAAGCTGATAGGCGTAACGCCTTCCGCGGTTGCCCAGACCCAAAATAGCAATTCTCACCATATTTATCCGTCCTTTTCGCGCGTTAATCGCCGCGTTTTTTCGTATTAATTACCGCGTTTTACACTTTTTTATTGCCTTATTTTTCACGTTCCTATTACCGCCTTTTTGCGCGTAAAAACAGTAAGCTTTCCCCGTGTCGATCGCATTGTTTTTTATGCGAAACGGAAAACGTTTTTCACAATTAACCGTTGCGGTTTTCCGCGCGTCGGAACCGCGATTCCCCGCATGAAATAAAGAAGCGTTTTTTCGCTTTTACCGTCACGTTTTTTTACATATTTCGCAACTAGCCGTCGCGTTTTCCGCGCTTTGACATATCGCTTTTTTCGCTTCCGTTACCGTTCTCAGTCCGAACCTAAAGCGTTCCCGTCTTCCGCCGGTTCCAACAGCCGTTTTCTGAATTCCGCGCTTTCGTTTCCGTAAATCTCTCTCCCGCCCTTTTCCCCCGGAATTTTGAATTTTTTCAAAAGCGTCATAGGTTTTTTTGAATACGCGTGTATATAATCGCCGACCAAAAAAGCCTCGTCCGGGTCGTGCGTAACCAAAAGCACGGTTCGGCGGTATCTCGAGAACCAGCCGGCAACGTCTTTCCTCAGCGCGAGGTCGAGCGCCTTAAACGGCTCGTCCATAAGCAACAGCTCCGAAGGATAGGCGAAAGCGCGTATGAGCGCGAGCCGTCTCCGCATTCCGCCGCTCATCTCTCGGGGATACAGCTCCGCGGCGTCGCCGAGACCCGCTTCCGCAAGATAACGATTCACGGTCTCTTCGAGCGTTTTTTTATCGGGATATATATTCCGCAGGATGAACTTGAGATTTCCGAAAGCGGTTTTTTGAGGTATCAGCCTATCCTCCTGAAAGGCATAGGACACGCCGTCCGGAATACCGGAAACCGTCCCTTTATCGGGCGAGAGCAAGCCCGCCGCCATATTCAAAAGCGTGGTTTTTCCGCTCCCCGACGGCGCGAATATACAGTTCACGCAGCCCTCCTCGAAGCCGTCGGAGAAATTGTCGAACACGACGGTATCTCCGAATTTTTTATATATCCCCGAAAAAATAATCATAAGCACGAATCCGTTTATCTTTTAACGCGCGTTTACGTAACCGCGCGTTGCGCTTAAAGCCTTGAACGGCGCGGACGCGCCGGCGTTTTTACGGTGTTTCCGCATCTTTTTTATCCGTATTTCATACGCGAACGCGATTTCCGTCCGATAAAAACCTTTTTATTTCGGCTTAGCGAAAATACTCTTGATAATTTTACCCGTTTTTGTAAGAAAACCTTTCGCAATTCCGAAGTCGGGATACTGAAAGGGCATACAAAAGCGACCGATAAGCTTTAAAACCGCCTCGCAGACAAAACTCAGCGATACGGCGACGACAAGCCACGCGAACGAGAGCGAAAAATCGAACCCCTGTTGCGCGGAGCGAATAAGGTAGCCTATAGAGAACGACGGCAAACCCATAACCTCCGCAGAGATGACCACCTTGATATTCAACCCGAACCCCGCGATAACCGACGAAAAGAGGTACGGCAACACCGCCGGCGCGTAAATACCTGTAATCTGTCGCATTCTCGGCACCTTGAACGACTTCGCCATAACCGTCAGATTTTTGTCCACGTTTCCGAACGCCGCGTATATATTCTCGTACACAAGCGGAAAAACTACCAGAAACGCGACGGCGGCGGGTAGCTCGCGGCTCCCGAACACAAGGAGCAGTATAACGACGAGCGCCATTGTCGGCATAACGCGGCATATCGTTATGAACGGCTCGAACAGGTATTTCAGCGGTTTAAAAATATGTGAAAGCGCGGCGAATATAAACGCCGGTATAAAGGAAAGAACAAAACTGAAAAAACTCTTCCAAAGCGTGTCCGATACGGCGCGCGCAAAGGTCGGCTTTCCCGCTTCGCCGACGATAATTTCCAACGTCTTTAAGGGCGGGGGAATTATCCCGTAATCCTTAAAAAAGGTCATGGAAACCGCCTGCCACGCCGCCAAAATTATCGCCGCCGACACGAGATAAAGCAGAGGTTTAATCGGTTTTGTCCCCAATTTTTTGCCTTGTAACATTTTCACCTTGCTTTTTTAGAAAGGGATGCGGGTTTATGCGGTAGAAACGATTTGTAAACAAAAGATCCCTCCCGCGCCATTTCCAAAAAACTCTGACGTTTTTACGGCTCAACGTATCCCGCGCCCCGTTCTCAAAACCCGCCGCCGTTTCATCCCGCTCAGTTTTATTAAGGCTTACACGGGAGAAGCCGTTTTGCGTACAAAAGGTTTCCCCGCGCCCTCTTCCAAAAAACTCCGGCGTTTTTTATACAATTCAACGGGCGTAATAAAAACCGTCCGACGGCAGCTTTTCGCCTATCAGCGTCGGCTTTGCGTTCAGAATGACCGTCAGATACGCCTCGACCGCACCCTTCGCGTCCGCTCCGCCGACAAAATTCAGAGGCAACCTGCCCTCCGTAACCGCCTTTTCGACGACCGCGCCGCCCGGTATCTGCGCCGAACCGAGAGAATTTTTGGCAAGCTCGCCCGCCGCGTACGGATTTTCCGCCGCCCACGCGGTAGACGCCGACGCCGCGTCTATGAAACCCTTTACGAATTCCTCGCCCGTCTGCCCCTCTATGAATTGAAAGAAGAAATCCATACTCGTATGCAACAGCTTTTCCTTGAAAATCAAGCCCACCTGAGGGAATACGCCGTCGTTGCGCTTCGCCCATTCGGTTTGCAGATTTATGACCGCCCTGTACGGTCCCCACTCCTTTCCCGCCGTCGCGTCCGCGATAGCCGTCGCGACCGGCTCGGCGAGGAGCGCGTATTTGATCTGTCTGCCGTCCACGGTGCCCGTAGAAGCGAGAACGTTCCTGACGTCCCCCGCGCCGTTCATATACAGTATGTTGACCTTGCCCGGCGTATCCGTCCCGTCCTCGACATACGGAATACCGTTTTGCGTCAGTATTTCCCTGAACGTAATCCCCGGAGTTTCCGACCTGCCGAACGCCAAAACCGTGCCGCCGATCAGGCTTTCGAGCGTAACGTCGCCCGGTTGGTTGGACACGATATGCATAATGCCCCACACGCTCACGCCCGCAAGCAGATAGCCGCCGCCCTTGTTGTAAACCATAGCGCACACGTTAATCGGCGCGAGAGCGATATCGGGCTCTCCCTTTATAAGCGCGGAGGTAAGCGTGTCGGGGTCGGCGACGGTGTAATATTCCGCGTCGAACCTCTTGACGATTTGCGAGTCGTCGCTTCTGAGCTTCGCAAGGCTGAGAAGCGGCGCGCCGTCCGGCATGTAGACCTTGATAACAGGATTGGTCAGCTTCCAGTCGCAGGACGCGAAAGCGAACGCCGCTACGAGGCAGAACACCGCCGCCAAAAATATCTTGAAATATTTTTTTGTTTTTGTCATATCACGGAATCTCCTTAAATTTTTTTATAGTCCATATGAATCGGATTTGAATTTTTTCCGTAAGCGATTGAAAAATTCTTTATCCGTAATTCGCGTAAAAGACAGTTCTTTTCGCCGTTTACTATAAAAAATGCAACGCTTAGATTGCGCCGCTATATTTCATAACGGCCGTATTTTATACCGCCCATCCCGCGGAATTTAAAATCCGCCCTTTATTTTATCCGATAAGGAACGTTTCTTCAAGTAAGCCTACGATAATATTATACCACATACGCGAATAAAGTAAAGCGTCTTGACGGCGGTTACCGATAATTTTTTAAATATTTACGGCGTTTCAAAATATAAAAAACGTATACGCGTCTTTGCCTCAAAAATAAAAAGAGATTCCCGTAATTAAAATTAAGGCAATCCTCCCGTTATTTGTCGGCTATAAATCGTCATAATGAAACCGGAGTCTTTCGGAAAGGGACGGAGGAACCCTTTTCTTGAAAGAAAAGGGTTCCTCCGTCCCGCGCGGTATAATAAAACTTTCCTTCGTTCTCATTGCCCGTCAAGCGATAAAGAACTGTCTATCAAACGATAAAAAGCCTCATATATCAAGGTTATATTGTCGTAGCCCTGCATATCCTCGTCGCCTCTTACGAATTTCACAATAAACGCATCCGTGTA
>JAISOS010000028.1 GCA_031275485.1 Clostridiales bacterium
TCTTTATAAATCCGTTACGCAATCAGTGCCTCGTTCGGCTTGATTATAATGTTTTTGTCTTTATCCCGCGCGTAGCCGAGCGTCGCGTCCGTCCTCAAAATAAACCCGCCCGCCACGAACTTTCTTTTATAAGCGCATTTTATATTCGAAAATATCGTGCGCGATTCCTGCTCCGCCATTTGTGAACAAAAGGTTCCTCACGCGTTAACGCCCAATTTACAAAACAAAACTTCCCGCCTAAAACGCGTCCGCGATTTTCGTGAAAATGACCCCCAAAGCCGCCGCGCCCGCGTCGGGATAGCTTATGCTTCTTTCGCCGACATAGGATGCTCTGCCGCGCGACGCAATCATATTTTTTGTCGCCTCCGCGCCGTTCACAGCCGCCTCCGCGCCTTTTTTCAGCGCGGTTTTGACGTCCGCGCCGCTTGCCGCCGCCGCTTTAAGCGCGTCTACGGCGGGGACAAGCGCATCGAGCAGGGTTTTATCGCCCGGCTTCGCGCCGCCGCGTTTCATAATCCCATCCGCCGCCGCGCCGAGCATTTCGGCAAATTCATAGAGAGAAAGAGTCTTCTTTTCGGCGGCGTATTTTCCTGACGCTTTGAAACCGCCGCCCCATATCGGACCGGACGCGCCGCCGCAATATTCGGCGATTACGCCGCCGCACGACCGTATAAAGCCGCCTATATCGGTTCTTTCAAGACTAGCCCACTCCTTTTTTAATTCGTTGAAGCCCTTAGCGAGCGACATACCAAAGTCGCCGTCTCCGGCCGCCGAATCAAGCTCGCAGAAAGCAACTTCGTTTTTTAGTATCACCTCGGTCATAACCGAAATTATTTTTTCAATATCGTTCAGAGTAAAAACAGACATACGATGCTCCTAATTATAATAACTATGGATACTTTGTAAGAATGTGCGATTAACCGCATAAATCGACCTTTTTTGTTCGATTTTTTATTTAAACGCCGCCGTTTTTGTCTCGGCGTCGAGATATTTTTTCAATTCCGCATCGAGCTTAAAGAACGTCAGGGACGCTCCCGCCATATCTATAGAGGTCATATAGTTCCCGATGTAGACCTTATGGATCCTGAGATAATCGGGCAGGAATTTCGTGACCGAGTTATAGAAAAGATACAGCTCCTGAAGCGGCGAGCCGCCGAATCCGTTCACCATAACGGCGATTTCCGTGTCGGAAGAAATTTTTAGGTCGGCAAGCAACGCCGCCGTCATTTTCTCTGCCAGCGCGTCGGAGGATTGAAGCGGCTGACGGGCGATTCCAGGTTCACCGTGTATGCCTACGCCGTATTCGATGTCGCCCTCTCCGACAGAGAAAGTCGGCGTACCCTTTGCGGGGACGGTGCAGGAGGTAAGAGCGAAGCCGATACTGCGCACATTCGCTATCGCTTTTTCGGCGGCGGCCTTGACCTCCGCGAGGGATTTGCCGTCCTCGGCGGCGGCTCCCGCAGTTTTATGCACAAAAACAGTGCCTGCGACGCCGCGCCTGCCTATTGTGTAGAGACTGTCCTTAACGGCTATGTCGTCGTTTACGTAAACGCTTTCGACATCTATGCCGTCGTCCTTCGCATCTTCTTTCGCGGCGTCGAAGTTCATACAATCGCCGCTGTAATTTTTTACTATTAGCAACGTGCCCTTTGTGGATTTGACCGCCTTTATCGCGTTGTAAACCTGCACGGAGGACGGCGAAGCGAACACGTCGCCGCATACCGCCGCGTCGAGCATGCCGTAACCCACAAAGCCCGCGTGAGCCGGCTCGTGACCGCTCCCGCCTCCGCTTATGAGAGCAACCTTATCGGGATTCAAATCTTTTCTTTTTATGACCTTGTACTTCGGCAAAAATTCGAGTGAGGGATTAGCCTTAACGATACCCTCGCACATTTCGGGCACAAGGTTTTCGGGTGAATTAATGATTTTTTTCATTTACAAAACCTCTTAAAATTAGAAATTTTTAAGGGGTTCTAAATTTTCGTGATAAAAACGGGATACAGACGAGGCAAAAATCATCGCGAATTTCTAGAACCCACATATTTTTTAGCATTATACTCAACTAAATCTTCAAATTAGACGACGTCTAACTTGGAAACGCAATCTTTAAAAGGACGCGGACGATTTATCCGCCGGTTTAATACCGTTACAATGTAATCACTAATCGCGGCGCGTCCGCTCGTTGAACCCGCGTAGCGCGATTAATTTTAACGCGTTTTTAATTTTTCATATCATAACTTACGGGTATCATGTATCATAATACCGCGCTTTCCGCGCTCGATTTGGATTTGCCCATCGTTTCATATCGCACGGCGGCGTATCGTAAGGAAATTGCCACGGAAATCGCGAACATATTATAACGGAACACGGCGTGTTAAACGCAGTCGATTGATTTTTATTTTATAAGTCGCCGCCCAATTTATCCGCCGCAAGTATCGCCGCCGCGACGTCGTCGGGCGTGACCTTGAACGGCATATTGTGAACGGATTCCTCCGGTATACAGGACTTCTCGGCAACCTTTTTCAGCGCTTCGTCAGACAAACTCTTAATGCCGAAATCCGCGAGGCACGTAGGCAGGCCTACGAGCTTGCAGAAACTTATAACCTCGTCGATTTCTTCACTGTCGGCATTCTCCAAAACGAGCTGCACAATCGTGCCGAAAGCGACCTTTTCGCCGTGATAAAACTTATGCGCCTCCTCGACGACCGTGAAACCGTCGTGTATCGCGTGCGCCGCCGCGAGACCGCCGCTCTCGAAACCTAAGCCCGAAAGAAGTATGTTTGCTTCGACGATATTTTCGAGAGCCTTAGTCACTACCTTGCTTTCGCAGGCAAGCTTTGCTTTGTATCCGTCCTCGAGGAGGGTCTGATAACACAATTCGGCGAGAGCCATAGCCGCCTTTGTGCCTACCGCGCCGCCGCATTGACCGCCCGCGTTGACCTTAGCGGACGACGCGGCGCAAGCGCGCGCCTCGAAATAGGTGGAAAGCGCGTCGCCCATTCCCGAAACGAGAAAACGCACGGGAGCTTTCGCGATTACCTCGGTATCAACGAGAACGATATTCGGATTAGATTTGAAATACGCGTAATCGTCGAACGAGCCGTCCGTGTGATACAACACGGCGGACGAGCTTGTAGGCGCGTCGGTCGCGGCGATAGTCGGCACTATTATGACGGGCTTTTGACTGTCGGCGACGCATTTAGCCGTGTCTATAGCCTTGCCGCCGCCAAGACCGATTATACATTCGCAGTCCTGAGCTTTGGCCGCATCCGAAAGACGCGCGATTTCCTCACGCGAGCATTCGCCGTTAAAATTGCCGTAAAACAGTTTTACACCGTAGGTCTTTTCGGTGCATTTCAGTTTGTCCGCGACTCTCGCGATGTCGTCCTTATGTCCGATGACAAGAGCGGTCGAACCGAACAGCTTGACGTAGTTGCCCAAATTGTTGAGTTCTCCCTCGCCCTGAACGAACTTGGAAGGTGAAATAAAAGCTTTTCTCATAAGATAAACACTCCTTTTTTATAAAAACGCGCGATTGGATACGCCGCATTTTCGCTTTTTGTTATTTTACCACAAAATGCCGTTATTTACAATACCTTTTTGAAATTTTCCGTAAATTTTTTTGTTATTATACAATAGATGTGTCAGTAGAGTCGGCGCGTCTATTTTTTTGTTTAAAAGGTTTTTGCCAGTTTCATTAAAGCCGGCATAGGTATGATTATGAGCAAATATGTAAAAAAAGAGTGTTTCGAGGGGTTAAAGGATTTTGGTTTTTACGATATGGGAAGCCTTTGACGGTCAGCCGGTCGTTTATTGAGAAGGAGATTTTGGCGATGCGGAAAAGAGGCGAATTATAGATTTCACATAACAATTTGGAGGGAAAGAAGATGATAATGTTAGGGAAAGAGGATGTTGGAAGGCTGAAAGATACGGTTGACGGCGAGGAACCGGAATATGAGGGGCGCGTGTTTCGAGAATGTTTTTCCGAGCCTTGTTGTACCGGTTGCGGCTTTCGTTATGCCGTTTATGTTTCGGACGGATACGGTTTGCTTGTCTCAAGTTTTAGAGGGGTTTATTTTGTGAGTTGGCCCGATATTTATAATTTTACCGTTTACGCGAGAGAGGAGAGCGAAAGAGTGAGCGGAGAGAAAATCGAGAAGGAGGAGAAAGAGAATGATTAAGGGGTTATGGATAATGTCGCAGAACGGCGAAACTTTGGTTTTGGCGGATGTGTTGCATGTGGCGATTGACGGTAAGGAGAGGTATAATATAGCCGCGAATTGCGAGTTTA
>JAISOS010000039.1 GCA_031275485.1 Clostridiales bacterium
AGAAGGTTTTTTTATCGTAGAGAGCTTTGAGCGCGGGATTGCGCATAACGGAAGCGACGGCGGCGAGGAAGAAAGCGCGTCTTTTGATAAGGTAAGGAGAGCCGCGTTTGGACATACGGACTTTAGAGCTGGAGAGAACCCGTCCGATTGATTGACGGACGTGTCAACGCCGGCGCAAAGGTGCCGGTTTATCGGGAGAGTCGAAACGGTTAACGTCGCCGGTTTCGGAAACGAAAACAGCGGAGAGAGTTGGTTCGTGGTCATTAACGGCGGAGAGAGTTGAATTTAGGCAAGAGTTCGGATATGTACTCGTTAACTTCCTCGGTCTGACGTTCTGGGATTTCAATCTGCTCAACGAGCCGCTTTAAAGCAAAAGCGGAGCCGGGCAAAGACGTATGAGCCGGCGGCTTACCGCGACGACAAACATAATATTTGTGGACTATGACGAGGATACGGAATGAGCGACGCTTACGGGCGTTATCAGGACGGCGGCGTATGACCTCGAATCAAATGCGATTGCGCAAGTAATCTATTCCGAGCGCGGGAGATTGCCGATAGCGTATTATTCGGCGGAATTAGAGCGTATTTCCGCAGCGGATTTGAGCGTCGGGGCGACGATTGCCGTATATGTTAAAACCGCTTCGCCGCGCGAATTGCACCTTGAAAACGCGGATAGCGCGACGCTGTCATAGGTATACGATTACACCGACAGCGAGGACACGCAACAGGCGGCGAAAACGCCGATGGTCGGCACGGTGTTTGTTGCTCCGATAGGGGCTATCGTTACGATGATTTCGATGCACGCCAATATAACTGACATTTTGGTGGACGGCGTAAGCGAGGGCAACTGGGTAAACAACTTTATTGTTCAGGCCGTGTTCGTATTACAAAGCGGCAAACATGCGGCGTCGTTACTTTTACGACCGCGCTGACCGAGCTGACCGATATGATAACGGTTTCGTTTGTAGGGAACAACCGGACGGAATACGTTTATCCTTCCGGCTGGAACGGTATTATGGCAACCGTCGATTTAAAGAACCTTGCTTTTATGTTCGACGAAGCGAATAGAAAATATTTTAACGTCTATACGATAGGCGAAGTCGGCTATTATTACGAAAATTTGACGGAGTCGCGTTTAGCGGCGACACGGCGGTGTTGGTGACGAGGATACCCAACAGATTCTCTTTCACTATAGAGTGCGCAAACGGAGCGGAAAAATTTGATAATCTCGTCGGGAAACAGAGTTTGCAAGCCGCGTTGAGTGTGCTTAGCGAAGAAGCGACGGAAATATTGAACGCTATATTGGAAAGCGATTCTTTGTATAACGACCCGGCGTTGCAAAATACGCTAACCGTTACCGAACTGTTGGAATTAGTATTGCGCGGCAATATAACCGTTTACAGCGATTGGGAAAAGCCCGCGACGCAAGAACCGGAGCAGCCGACTTTCGAACCGGCAGATTATGCCGGACTCGACTTTGTGGGGACATGGACGGGTTTGTTTAATAAAGGCGGCGAAATCCTGTCACACGAGTTGATTTTGTCGCCGGACGGAACATATTCGTATCGAACGTCGGTTAACGGAGTGCAATCTGTCGAAATAAGCGGCGTATACCGGATAGAAAACGGGGCGGTCGCATTAAAGACTTTCGTCTATCGGTACGAGTATTCGTTGCTTTCGGCAGACGACTTGAAAATTGAAATCGCGTTTGCCGCGGACGGATTGCTTGCGGCAACGTTTATAAAACTCAGCGAAAACGGCGTAACGTCGTTTAATCACATGATGACGCGCGGAAACGTCAGACCGGCGAGCTACTACGGACGCGACTTTGTTGATATTCATAAGAACGGCAACATAACGGTTGAACTTTTGGTAAACGGTACGGCTAATATTTCCTAGTAAAGATATTACGGTGACCGTATATTACAGGGTATCCGAAGACAATCGGCTGTTTCTGTTTGACAACGGCGTAATCGGCGCCGGAGAGGTGGAAAATTTTTTCGGAGGTAACGGGCAATGAAAACGATAAGAAAAAATAAAAGTCGACACGCGGGATTTTTTGCGGTATTGTTGGTCGGCGTGTTAATCGTGTGCGGGATTGCGGCGCTAATGTCGCCGTATGCCGACGGGGTCGCGTATGCGGAGGATAACGCTTTTACTAATGCGGCTTCGTCTTCCGCAAAGGAGATCGATTATACGTTCGAAGAGGTTCCGGTCGAGGTTGTTACCTTAAATGCCGGGGGCATAACTCAAATTCAACCCAGGCAAAACTTTAATATTTCGTACAGTTTAGAACCGTTTTGGACGACTACGACGAATGTTTTTTACGATGTGTTTCCGGAAGGGGCGGCAAGCGTTGCAGACGGGATTGTGACCGTTTCTCCGGATGCGGTCGTAGGAAGCGTCTTTACCGTCACGGCGACGGCCGACGATTCCGAAAATATTACGAGCGAATCGTTAGAGTTTTTGGTTGAGAAAATTCCCGTTGCGGGATTAACGCTTGCTCCGGACGGAACCGATTCGTTGTTGCATATCGGAAAGACGCGAAAGGTTGTTGCCGACGTTCAGCCGGCGTTCGCGACAAATAAAACCGTTAGATATGAAATCTCCGGAACGGCTTGGAGTATGTGGAATCATTCGATCCGGCGACGGGAGAGGTCGCCGCAAAGGGAGATATCGCGACGTTAAATGTAAACGCGACGGTCGTCATAACGGCATATTCCGTTGACGACGAGAGCTATTCGGACAGCGTAACGTATACGCTACAATGCCGTCCGCTCCGGTGGAGATGGCGGCGGAAACTCCGCTTGGCGTTTTTACTTCGGACGGTAAGCCGCTTGCGGTTTCGGGGAGCGGTTCCGGCGATACGGCGGCTTTAAGAGCTTGGGTAAACGGTACGGAAACGACCGGCTTGAACTACGTGATTCTCTCGGGGCAGAACTACGTCCAAAACGGACATATCCTGCCCGACGGCACGTTCAAGTTAAAAACGCGGATAACGGAGCCGCACGCCGAGATTAAAATAAAAGTCGCGTACGGCGACGGGTATGCCGAGCTTGCCGTGTCGGTATATGCTCCGTACGCTCGATAACGGCTATTTTGCTTTACCCTATTTAGGGCAACTTATGCACTAATTACTCTTTGTTCCAAACTTAACTTCTTTTTATTTTACAAGTTTTCCGCTTACCTAAGTAATATAGACGGTTGGCCTATCGGTAATCAATTTGCTTTACAATTTCTTGTTTCAATATTTCGCGCTTCCGCAGGTAATACGCTTATCTACGGAACTACTCCGACTATGGATATATTATATTTCGTTGCAAAAGGCAAGCGGATAGCGACGCTCGGCTTGTAATACCGGGGCATAATTCGCAAAGCGGCAATAGATGCGCACGACGGCAAAATTGTAAAAACTATTTTTGACGAATATGCCAAAGGCGCGGACAAAACGCAAATTGCGGAGTTATTAAACAAGCAAGGCGAGCAAATATAATATTTATTTCACGTTTCACGCGCCTTTGATAATTGGCTTGCCAACTCGAAATACACGGGCAAGTTTATGTATAGAGATATTCTTTGCGAAACAATGTATCCGCAAATTATAGACGGTAATTTATTTGCCAAAGCTCAAGAGCGGTTGAAGGCGAAGCAAAATCAACGATAGCGGTAAAGCCGCCGTAGAATCGTATATTTTAACTTAACGGGCAAACTATTTTGCGGTAAATCGGCGGTAAAATGGTTGCGGGCGACGGCGCGAGTCATGCCGTAGAAAAAAATATTATTATGTTATGCGCGTAAGAAAAAATAAAGCCGACCGCGGCAAGAAACGGTAAGACAAAGACAAGTTAGAAGAAATCGTCCGCCGAAATGCGCAACGGTTTTTTCCGATTGCGCCGATTATACCGCGTTTTTACGCTTGACAGAAATTCCGCGTTGTGGTAAAATTTTTTCGGTTAAAGAGCGCGGACGTCGGCTGAAAAAGGGAATCGGAAAAATAGAAATTTTCTAAAAAAGTTCGATAAAAGGGAAATAATTAGACAAGAAAAAAGTTCATATAAAGCGTTCGTAAAATAACGGATTTAACAAAATAAGGTATTTGCAAAATAAGGAATTTCGCAAAAAAAATAGGGAAGCGGTTATTATGGTTAAGCTGGACAAAAAAAAGACTCTGCGCGGGCTACGGACGTGCGGCATTTTGCTTTTCGCGTCGCTGATGCGGTGTATTTCACTCTACGTTTTTACCGTGCCGAACAAGTTCGCGCCGGGCGGCGTAACGGGTCTGGCGTCAATTCTTTACAATCTGCCCACGCATATTCCGGTAGGCGTAACTATCGTTTTGTTGAATATCCCTCTGCTTGTACTCGCGTTTTTCAAAATGAACAAAACGTTCGCGCTACAATCGCTTGCGGTCATCGTTCTGCTTTCGTTCGGCGTAGAGCTGTTCGGCAAAATAAGCGCGGTTCCGCAATACGGCATAGAACAGAACGCGGACAAAATGCTCGCCGCGCTTTTCGGCGGCGCGTTCACGGGCATATCGCTCGCGCTCACTTTCAAGGTCAACGCGTCGAGCGGCGGAACCGATATAGTCGGCGCGCTTATCCAAAAACGATATTCCGCGACAAATGTCGCATGGTTTATTCTGATGTTCGATTTGGCGATCGCCGTCTTGGGCGGCGTATTGCTCCGAGATTTCGAGCCGGTTATGTATTCTTTTGTCAGTCTTTTCGTTTCGAGCAAGGTATCGGAAGCTATTACGAACGGCTTTACGACGGCGGTTACATTTACCGTCATTACGAAAAAAGCGCCTGAGCTCGGCCGCAGAATCATTTCGGAAATACATAGGGGCGTAACGGCGATAAAAAGCGTCGGACTCTATACCGGCGAGGAGCGCACCGTGCTGCAATGCGTCGTCCGTAAAAGACAGGTCAGCGACTTTCACAGAATCTTGAAAGAAACCGATAAGGACGCATTCGCTTTCGCGATGCCCGCAACCGAGGTTCTCGGTCAAGGCTTTACCCAAGTTCTGAATACGTCCGTAAAACGCGGAAACGGCGGCGGGGACGCGGACTCTTAAATTTTTTTTAAGAAGGGAGGTTATGCGGGGAAAACCTTTTGCGAACACAAGGTTTTCCCCGCGCCCCTTTCCAAAAAACTTTTAGTATTTTAACGCGGAACCCGCGTGCCTTGCTATTCAAGTCGGGGGGTGAGTTTAATTTTTTTGTAAAAAACGAAAAGATATGTTGCGGGGCAAGGCGGAAATTTCTTTGAAAAATGCCGCGGGACGGGGCGATATTGCTTCGTATAGTAAAGTAATACGCCGTTGAAGTTTTTTAAGTTTTTTTGTAAGACGGCGCGGAGGCGGACGTTTTTTATCCTCCCGCCGCAACGCCGCTTTGAATTTTGAAAAAGCTTAGCCGAAGCGTTTTGTTTGAAAAGCGGTTAAATATTTTTTTAAGGGGCGCATGGGAAAACTGTTTACGAAAGGTTTCCAGCGCGATAAGTTTTAAAAAACGATAAAAGGCGTGAGCTATGAAGTATAAGGCGGTATTTTTTGATTTGGACGGGACGTTATTCGATACGAGCGGCGGCGTGTACGCGGCGTTCGCGCACGTATTCGGTCGGTACGGAGCGGATGTTGACGAAAGCGTATATCCGTCTTTTATCGGTCCGCCCGTGAGGCAGACCTTAGAGCGTTTTTTTCCTAGGGAAAGGGCGGCCGAGGCGCACGATTTATTCAGGGCGTTTTACGGCAGACCCGAGGTCAAATTTCACGCCGCGCCCTACCGCGGAATCGAGCGCGTTTTGTCTTATTGCGGGAGCGTCGGTTTGAGAGTCTATACGGCTACTTCCAAGAGTGAAATTATGTCCCGCGAAATCCTCGGCAAATTCGGCATGGCGGACTATTTCGACAACGTTTACGGCGCGGACGCCACTCTCGGCAGGGTCAAAAAAGAGGACGTTTTGGCATACGCGCTGAACGATTCGGGCGAAAAACCCGCCGAATGTCTTCTGATAGGCGATACCTCATACGACGCGGACGGCGCGAAAGCCGTCGGCATAGCCTGTCTCGCCGTTACTTACGGCTTCGGGAAAAAAGAGGAAATCGCGGGAGAACACATAATCGGCTACGCCGCCTCGCCGTTTGAGATAGAGGATATTTTGAGAAAGGTTTTATAAAGATTACGAAGGAGAAATATTCCGCGAGCTTATCGAACGCGGCGGCAAAGTATTCTCGGCGGCGTGTACGCGCCCCGACGCGCCCGCGACGGAACCGTCCCACGCGTAAAACCATTACTTTTTCTGCCCCCCCCCCCCCCTATTTTTTTTTAAAAGCCCTTTACAACCGTAAAATTTTGTGTTATAATACAAGAAACATTGTAAAACCGACAAGAATACGCGGGATTTTACGCGTTATGCGGCGGTTACCCTTTTAAACCGTAAAGCGCGCGTTTTTTCCGTCGCGCAAAGCGGGACGCATAAAAGAGCGAAGTTTTTTTATGCGCGGACGCTACGGACGGCGTCGAGCCGGCGAGGAAACCGTCCGCGCGCTCTTTATAAGAAAAAACGGCGTTTTCAAATCGGGCGGCGTTTAATTTGAAAATTTAGCGGGCGTGAAAAAGGCGCGTATTTGAGAATTTACGAATATCATAAAAATTAACATAGCGGCGTATTTCAAAGAGTTTTTTGAAAGGGCGGGGAAGGTTGTCGTCTAAGCTGTGGAGAAATAAAAAAAACGGAGGAACTTTATTTATGAAAAAACAAGCGGCAAGATTTATCGTTTTGTTTTTAGCTCTCGCGATGCTGGTCGGCGCGCTGACCGCCTGCGAGACGAAGCGGAAGGTTCACTTTTCGGCGGACGGCGCGGTTATTAAGACCGTCGAGACGAAAAGCGGCAAGGAAAGCGTAACTCTGCCCGACGCGCCGGCGAAAACCGGCTACGCATTCGACGGGTGGTACAAGGACGACGGCGTCTGGGAGGATCGCTTCGAGTCGAACACGCTGACGAAAAGTCCTATAAAGAACGATATTACTGTGTATGCGAAGTATACGCCTATCGTATACCGCATATCATACATAGGCGAGTTTTACGGCGCGGAGAATCCCGCCGCGAATCCCGCGTCGTATACGATAGAATCTCCGACGATTACCCTTGAGCTACCGGTAAGGAACGGCTTTACGGCAATCTGGTCGTCGGGCGGGGTGATCCCTGGCGGAAGCACGGGAAACAGAACCTTTACGATTGAATGGTCGGCGGCGAGCTATACTATCACATACGAGGGACTGCCGTCTTGGGCGGCAAATAACAACCCCGCGGCGTATACCGCGGGAAGCGCGGTCACGCTGAAAAATCCGTCCGCGACCGGGTATATTTTCGCGGGCTGGACGGACGAGAAGGACGATCCCGCTACGGGCATACCTTCCGGCGGCACGGGGAACAGAACATTTACGGCGAATTGGACGTTCGTGGAATACGATATAACTTACGCGCTCGATAACGGCGTTTCGGACAACGGGGTTTCGCTCGATTATCCGCAGACGTATAACGTGGGACGGAC
Organism: Clostridiales bacterium; assembly: GCA_031275485.1. Taxonomy (GTDB): domain Bacteria; phylum Bacillota; class Clostridia; order Christensenellales; family JAISNN01; genus JAISNN01. The sequence goes on from JAISOS010000039.1 coordinate 7,557, forward strand.
CGTCGGCCTGCCGACTCCGGAGAAATACGGCTACGACTTCGCCGGCTGGCAAAGACAAGATTCCATCGATACCTTTACCGAAATAACCGCGGGCAGTATTACGGGGAACTTAACTTTTACCGCGCTGTGGACGCCGAAGGTTTATTACATAAATTACGATTTGCCGGAGGACGCTTTGAATGACGAGGCGAATCCGGATACTTATACGGCGGAGGACGCCGAGATTGTTCTGCGAGCCCCGTCGCGCGCGGGATATAACTTCGTCAAATGGATAGACGACGGCGGCGACGAGGTTACGATTATTCCGGAGGGAAGCGTGGGCGGCATAACGCTTACGGCGGTTTGGGATCCGATAGCCTACGGAATCGTATACAACGGCCTGCCCGCGACTGCGGTAAATAATAATCCGGCGGTATATACGATAGAGGATGAGGTTATTCTTACGAACCCGTCGGCGGAGGGATATATTTTCGTCAAATGGACGGACGGGAGCGGCGACGCCTCCGGTATACCTTTGGGTAGCACGGGTATAAAAACCTTTGCGGCAAACTGGACGTACGTTACTTACGACATTACTTACGAAGGTTTGAAAGCCGGCGCCGATAACGCCGCGAATCCCGCGACTTATACCGTCGCGGAGCCGCACGATATAGATTTGGAGGCGCCGACCGTAGACGGATATACCTTTACGCACTGGACGGACGAGAAGGGCGAGCCCGTTACGGCAATCGCTACGGGCAGTACGGGAAATAAGGTCTTTACCGCGAACTGGACGCTTACGCAGTACGGTATATCGTATATAAATCTGGGCTACGGTATCACCGATAACGGGCTTTCGTTGGAATACCCGCAAACGTATCACATAGAGGAAAAGGTAACGTTGCCTATCCCGATTTTCGATGGAAGAGTTTTTGATAAGTGGACGGACGCGGTCGAAGATACGGATACGGCGATTACCGAAATTCCTTTGGGAAGCTTCGGAAACCGTGTGTTTAAGGCAAATTGGAACGACCTAGAGTATGAAATTACTTATGTCGTGGGCGAGGGCGGATCGCATAACAATCCTACGACATATACGGAATTTGACGAATTTGTGCTGACGCCGGCGGAAAGGCCGGGCTACGTATTCAAGGAATGGCTGGAAAACGAAGAAAAGATAGTTTCTATAACGCTGGGGTCTACCGGAAACAGAACGATAACCGCGGTTTGGCTTGCCGTCTATACGGTTACTTACGACTATAACGGCGCGACGGGAAGCAACGGCGATCCGACGGCGGACGTCGTGGAAAGCTATGAATACGCCCTGGCGGTTCCTACCTACGATAACTTCAAATTCGGCGGCTGGTTTGACGCGCCGAACGGCGGCGGAACGCGATATACCGACGAGCTGGGAGTAAGCCTCGCGGCGTGGACGGATACGTCGGATAAGACGCTGTACGCCTATCTCACGGATAAAGCGAATTTTGTGTACGAGAATATCGAAGGCGGCGGCGTTTCGGTCAAGAAAAACGATTATACCGCTCCGAGCGGATATATATATATACAGCCTTATTATCTCGGAAATCCGATAACTAAAATAGCGGATTACGGATTCCAGTTGTGCGTTGCCGTAACGGCGGTGAATATGCCGGACACCGTAACGGTTATCGGCGAGAGGGCGTTTGCCAGCTGCTTTGCGCTGAGCGCGATAAGTCTGCCGAGCGGTCTAACGGTTATCGGAGACGGAGCGTTTGAGAGTAGCGGAATAGCGGCTATAACGTTGCCCGAGAGCGTTATAAGCATAGGTGCGAGCGCGTTCAGGTTTACCGGTCTTACGGCTATAGCGATACCCGACGGCGTTATAAGCATAGGTGCGAGCGCGTTTGCGAATTGCGGTTCTTTGGCGTCGGTAACGTTCGGCGTCGCGAGCGGGTTGGAGACTATCGGAGACGGAGCGTTTGAGAGTAGCGGAATAGCGGCTATAACGTTGCCCGAGAGCGTTATAAGCATAGGAAGCAAGGCGTTTGCAAATTGCAAACTCATGAGCATAATCCTGCCCGCGTCGGTGAGAAGCCTTGGCGATTATGTGTTCCTCGGAAACGTTAAAATCGAAGAAGAGGACACGGTGATTCCAATGGTTGTAAATATGCGCGGCATCAATCCGGCGGATTTGCCGGAAGAGGAAGCGGCGGAATACAGCTTCTCCGCATTATGGAACAAAATATACGAGGATGAGGTGTCAACCGATATGTTCGCGGTCGTTTACAACTATACCGAGTAATAACTAAAATCTAAAAAAAGGCTTCCTCCGCATAGTTTTAAAAAGAGTTTCTTTCGGATGGTTTTTTACCTTACCTTACCTTGCTTTTTCTAAATTATCGGTGAAGTTTTTTGGAAAGGGGCGCGGGGGAAAGCCTTTTGTGTAGAAAAGGCTTCCTCCGCGTAGTTTTAAAAAGAGTTTCTTTCGGGTATTTTTTAACTTACCTTGCTTTTTCTAAATTATCGGTGAAGTTTTTTGGAAAGGGGCGCGGGGGAGAAGCTTTTGTACACAAAAGGCTTCCTCCGCGAAAAATATCAAAAACAAAAATATTATTTTTCGTTTTTGCGGTCAATGCCTTGAAAAAAAAATTATTTTGTGGTATCATATATAAAAGAGCGCGATTGCGGCGGCCGGACGGAAGTCCGGGTGCGCCGGTCTGTTCGCGGCATTTTTAAGGAGGCTGACGATATATGTTCGAGGAAATCAAAGAGACGATTGCAAAGCAATTCAAAATAGACCCAAGCGGGCTGACGCGCGAAACGAATATATTGACCGATATAGGTGCGGATTCGCTGGATCTTGTGGATTTACTTATGAAACTCGAGGAAAAATACGGTATGACGATTGACGACAAGGAACTCGAACGGATCAAAACCGTAGGCGATATAGAAAATTATTTTAATAAAAAATAGACCGCGCGCTTCTTTCCAAAAAAACTTATCGTTTTTATTATGTAAATGAGTCGGGAGAAAAGAATGGAAAGACTCGGTTGGGACGAATATTTTATGCAAATCGCTTACCTTTGCGCTAAGCGTTCGACATGCTTGCGCAGGCAGGTCGGCGCGGTGATAGCCGCGGGCAATCAGATAATTTCCACAGGCTATAACGGCGCCTGCTCAAAGCTCGAGGAATGTCTCGATGTAGGCTGTCTCCGCGACGAATTGAAAATCCCGTCGGGAGAACGGCACGAGGTCTGCCGCGCCGTCCACGCGGAGCAAAACGCGATTATTCAGGCAGCCGTCAGGGGCGTTTCGCTCAAAGGCGGAACGCTCTATTGTACTCATTCGCCGTGCATACTTTGCGCCAAAATGATCGTCAACGCGCAAATTAAGCGGTGCGTAATCTCCGAGGGCTATTCCGAACAAAAATACGCGGAGTTGTTCGCCCAAGCGGGTATAGAGGTTTGCCGCGTACCGCTGAAAACGGGGGAGACTTTTTGAAAAGAGATTTTTTTGTTTTTTATTTTCAAAAAATATGCGGAGGAAACCTTTTGTGAACGAAAGGCTTTTCCCCGCGCCCCTTTCCCAAAAAGCTTCAACGCCGTTTCAACGGTTCTATTCAAACCGCGGCGTGTTCGCATAAAGCGCAAACGGCGCGTTTTTTGCGCTTATTTGTCCGCTTCGGCGCCGCTATTTCTCCGCGCGCCGTCAAACGCCTCGCAATGCGCAAAAAAACCGCCTGAATTCTCCCGTTTCCGTTTGCATTAAACAAAATGCGTGGCAGTAAGGTTTTCCTGGGAAAGGGTACGCGGCAAATTAGGAACGTATCGTATATATAAATAAAGAGAGAGTCTTATGAAAAAATTTAACGTAGAATTCGATTGTCAAACCATAGATAATGTCAGCTACAATCACTGTCACGGCGACATAGCCTTGGTCAGGCGTTTGTACGTGTCTAATTTGGGAGAGAAGGACATAGAAAACGCGGTTTTGGAGGTGTTTAGCGAGCCGGAATTTATCCTGTCCTACGCCAAGGATTTCGAGGTGATAAGAGCGGGCAGTACGGTCGCCGTAGACCCCGACGAGATTAAGCTGTCGCCCGTCTATCTTTCCGCGCTAAGCGAGAAATCGCGCGGACGCATAGCGGTTCGCCTTTTGAAGGACAAAAACGTAATCGCCGAATTTTCCAAGGAAATCAATATTTTAGGTTATTACGATTGGGATTCCAGAGAGCCGGAAATGCTCGCCGCGTTGGTTCGACCTAAGACGTTCGCGGCTGTCAGATTGCTGAAGGACGCGGAGGCCGTGCTCAATAAATGGAAGCTTAATTCCGAATTCACGGGGTACGGAGCCGCGGATAAGACGAAAATCCGAAACGTCGCCGCCGCCGTCTTTACGGCGGTTCAGAATTTGGGCTTAAACATCGTAGGCGAGAGAATTGACGACGGCGTGTATACGTTCGGCAATCTCAGTAAGATTTTAGAGACCAAGGAGGCGTCGCTTAAAGACGTAATGCTTCTCTACGCCTCGGCGTTGGAGGCGGCGGGGCTCAATCCTCTTCTTATGTACGACGGCGACGGCGGGAGCGCGCTTTTTTCGGGCGTGTGGTTAGTCGATAATTGTTTGGACGAGACTGTGAGCGACGACGTTACGGTCATAAAAAAGCGTTTGGTTTCCGGCACTAACGATATAGCCGTTTTTTTGACGGACAAAATTTTTAAGGAACATTTGAGCTTCGCGGGCGCGGAAAAGGTCAGCGCGGCGGCGTTTTCTTCGCTTGGCGGCGTTACCGCAGTGGACGTTAAACGCGCGCGCGCGGGCATCGTATCGCCGCTTCCGGAAAGAGTCAAAACCCCGCGCGGTTACGACATTTTGGAGGAGGAGGATTTCAGAGGCGCGGCTCCGAAAAGCATTATCGAGCTTCGCGACAACTTGAAGCTCGATTACAAGCTCTCCAAAAACAAGCAGTGGGAGCGGCGGCTTCTGGATTTGAGCCTTAGGAATACGCTTCTTAATTTTCACCCCGGCAGACGGAGTATGCACGTTTTTTCGGTGGATATAAACGACACGGTAAAAAGTTTCATCTCCGAAAACGAGTTGGCGGTGAGCGAAATTCCGCAGGATGTCAACGCCTTTTTGGGCGACGGCAAGGACGAATTCGGCGCGCTCGCGAAATTGCAGCCTTTACGTGAACTCGCTCAGATAGAATTGAAGCACAAGAGGCTCAGAACCTTCGAGGATTCGCGCGGATTATTCAATAAGCTGAACCTTATGTACAGAAACGACAGGGTGAATCAGGAGGAGACGGGTGCGGGTACGGTCTATCTCGCGGCGGGCTTTCTGAAATGGTACGACTCGTTCTCCGAGCAACCGAAGTACGCGCCGCTCGTTCTCTATCCCGTGAATCTCATCAAAAAGACGGGCGGCAGGAATTTCGCGGTCAGGTTCAAGGAGGACGAATTCGGCTTCAATACGACGTTGCTGGAATTTTTAAAGCAGGAATTTTCGATAGATATAAGGGCGCTTAGCGAAATTGAAAAGGATAAGCTCGACATAGAAGGGATTTTTTCACGTCTGAAAAAGGAAATTATCCATATGAAAAATTGGGATATTTCCGACGACGTGTATCTCGCGTCCTTTTCGTTCACGCGTTACGTCATGTGGAACGATATACGTAGCAATATCGACAAAATGAGAGAGAACGAAATTATAAAAGGTCTCCTCCAAAACCGCCTCGACAAGAGCAAAAAGGAGCTTGCGCTAGAAACCGCGAACCCCGACGCGGACTTCGACGCAAAGGATATTATGTTGCCGCTCAGCGCGGATTCCTCGCAAATCGAGGCGGTCATAGCCTCGACGGCGGGCAAGAGCTTCGTGTTGCACGGACCTCCCGGCACGGGCAAATCGCAAACCATAACGAATATTATCGCGAACGCCATAGCCTGCGGCAGACGGGTGTTGTTTGTCGCGGATAAAATGGCGGCGCTGTCCGTCGTCAAAAAGCGTCTGGACGAGGTGGGGATAGGCGAATTTTGTTTAGAACTGCACAGCAATAAAATCAACAAAAACGACGTTACCGAGAGGCTTTTAAATAATCTTAGGTTAGACGAAACCGCGAAAAATCCCGAATTTAAGGCAAAAAGCGACGAGATAAAGCAGTACAGGAGCGAGCAGAACAAACTTATCGCCGCTATTCATAAAAAACGCCGCCTCAATATCTCGCTGTACGACGGAATTATAAGGTATTTGGAGAACGCCGACGCTTCGGACAGCCTCGTCATAGAGCACGGCTTCTATGAAAAACTGAACGAAAAATCCTTTAAGGAATACGAAGCGATGATCGAGCGGCTCGCGGCGGCTGCGGCGGAATGCGGCGACATATATAAAAGCCCGTTCAAGGACATAGGGCTACTCTCCTACGGAACGAATACGCACAAAACCGCCGTAAATCATCTCAAGCTGAAAATCGAACAGCTGAAATATCTAAAAGAAACCGCCTCGATGGCGGCGGGACTCTTTGACAATCGCATAAGGAAATTCAACAAGGAACGGCTGAAAAACCTCTACGAATTTACGAATTTACTGCTGAAAATCCGTTCGGAATTTTTTATCAACAACGAATTTGAGCTTATGCGCGCCGAGTTTTTGTCGAAGTTTACCAACGTGCCCGACATAAGCTACGCCGACGAAATAGCCGCCGACCTTACGGACGGAGTGCCGCGCCGGAAATCTAAGGCTTTGCGAAACGCTTTTTATCTTTTAAACGACATAAGAAAGGTCAAATTGAAGGATTACGAGACGGAGAGTTACATAAAATATCTGCCTAAGCTGTGCGGACTTTCGGACGCGCGCGGCAAGGAAACCTTTTTGGGGATAATCGACAGATACGACGTCTTTTCGCGCGTCGAAAAAATCTATACGACTTTCGAAAGGGGCGTGATAATCGACGCGATTTTCGAGACGCTTTCGACCGAACCCGTCGTCCTCGAAAGCTTTAAGGCGGCATACGAGAGCTATCTCTATACAGACGGAGAGTTCAACGCCTTTTTCGCCGTCAAGAACGAAATCAGCGAAGGGGAAAACGACTACTTCGATTTTATGATCGCGCGCGCCGACGCGCTTCTCGACAACATAGACTTGCTCGGCGGTTTCGTGTATTTCAACCGGCTTGTCGAACGATTGAGAGCGGCTGGACTTAGCTTTGCCGTAGACCCGCTTTTCGGCGGCAAAATCAAGGCGGCGGGAATTATATCGAGTTTCAGAAAAAAGGTGTACCAGAATTACGTCGAATCCGTCATAAAGGACGATCCTTTGCTTGCGGGCTTTTCGGGAGCGGTTTTGGAGGACTCGATAGAAAAGCTGAAAAGGACGCTTGAGTACTACGAGCGGCTGACGAAAGAGGAGATCCGCCGCCGCCTGATAAAGCGGCTGAAAGGTCCGGAAATTGAGGAGACATTGAGCCTGGAGATACTTTATATGCAAAGGGCGGCGAAGAGCAATATGCGCGGCATAACGCTCAGAAAGCTTTTCGACGAGACCAAAAACCTACTACCGTATCTCGCTCCGTGTATGCTTATGAGTCCTATTTCCGTCGCGCAGTATTTGGAAGCCGACGCGGATATGTTTGACCTCGTAATATTCGACGAAGCGTCTCAAATGACGACCTGCGAGGCGGTGGGGTCTATCGCGCGCGGCAAAAATATCATAGTCGTGGGCGATTCCAAGCAGTTGCCGCCGACCTCTTTCTTTATCGCCGACTATACGGACGAGGAGAATTTAGAGCAGGAGGATTTGGAGAGCGTTTTGGAGGATTGTCTGGCGCTCGGGCTTGCCGAAAAGCATCTCAATTGGCATTACCGCTCGCAGCACCAGAGTCTTATAGCTTTCAGCAACGCGATGTTTTACGGAAACAGTCTTTTGACCTTTCCGTCGCCCGACGAACTGGAATCCCGCGTCAAATTTAAATACGTAGACGGCGTGTACGAGAGAGGCGAGAGCAAGCAAAATAAAAGAGAGGCGGAAATGCTCATAGAGGACGTCGTAAGGCGTCTGAAAAACGAGGAAACTCGCAAGCAAAGCATAGGCATAGTCACCTTCAACGCGGCGCAACAGGCGTTCATCGAGGACAATTTAATGCAAGCCGTCCTGAAAAACAAGCTGGAAGCGGCGGCATACGAGAGCGACGAGCCGATTTTTGTAAAAAATCTCGAAAATGTTCAGGGCGACGAGCGCGACGTAATACTTTTTTCGGTGGGATACGGACCGGATAAGCGCGGCAAACTGACCCTAAACTTCGGTCCGATAAACCAGACCAACGGCTGGCGGCGGCTTAACGTCGCGGTTACGCGCGCGCGGAGCGAGATGGTAGTTTACGGTTCTATGACTTCGGGTATGATAGACCTAAGCAAAACCAACAGCAAGGGCGTGGCGCATTTGAAGGCGTTCTTGGAATACGCCGACAAGGGCAGGGCGATAATCGCCGCGAACGACAAAATAAATCTTTCGGACGAAAAGGGCATAGGCTATTTTATAGCCAAGGACCTGGCGAAATTGGGCTACGACTGCAAGTACAACGTGGGCGTTTCGGGCTTCCGCATAGACGCCGCCGTCGTAGACCCGAGGAATAAAAAACGGTTTATACTCGCGGTAATGAGCGACGGCGAAACCGCGAGAGCGAGCAGGACCGCGCGGGACAGAAACGTGTTGCAACAGTACGTTTTGAAACGATTGGGTTGGAACGTAACGCGCGTATGGTCTTTGAACTATCTCGCGAACCCTAAGCGCGAACTGAAAAAAATCAAGGAATTGATCGAAAAGCTAACCCAAAAAACCGCGTTCGACGACAAGCGGATTATAGCGAAAATCACCAAAAATTACAAGACCGCGTCGCTTAAAAACGAAACGGCGGATACGGAATTTTTCCTGAACGAGAGCAATAGCAAGGCGGTTTTGGCAAAGATAAACGCCGTGGTTGCGGCGGAGGAGCCCGTCGCTCTTAAGACCGTCGTAAAACGCGTGCTGAATTCCTATTCTCTGCCTCAGCGCGGCGGCACAAAAGCGGCGAAAGCCGTCGAGGATTTGACGCGCGCCGGCGGCTTTATAATTGAAAAATACGCGGATGTCGAGTTTGTCAGAAAGTCGCCGCTCAAATTCAATTTGTTCAGAAACAACGAGTCCGAGCGCGCGCCGTCGGAAATCCCCGTCAGCGAATACGTTTCCGTAATCGTCCTCGCCGTCGAGGACGCGCTCAGCATATACCGCGCCGACCTGATAGACCTTACCGCAAGTCTTATGGGAGTCGGAAAGCGTTCCCAGGAATTCATAACCGCCGTAAACTTCGCGATAGATTATGCGGACGAAAACGGGTTGATTCTGGTGAACAACAACGGCAAAATAATTTTGAATTGACGGTATAAAACCGCGTAGAGGAGTATTCACGGTAAACGAAAACGATGAGGATTTCAGGCGGTTTCCATGTCTTTAAAGGCGCGTGGGGAAAAACGGCGCCGCAAGGGGCAAATAAGCGTAAAAGGCGCGCCGTTTGCGTTTTATGTGAACGCGTCCTAATCGTAAAGTAAAATTTCCCGATAAATTACGCCGAAAAATCGAAGAATAACGACGGCAAAATGATTAAAACGAGACGGGGCTATAAGGCATGGAAAATTTTGAAGGTCTTTACGCGGATTTGAAAGCGAAATTCAATTCCGCGCTCATAGAATTTTTACAGCCGCTTGAAAAGACGGTGAACGAGAATCTTTACGGCGCGATAAAATACAGCATAGTCAACTCGGGCAAGCGTATACGCCCCCTGCTCTGTATGCTGGGGGCGCGGTTTGCGGGCGGCGACGAGGACGGCGTTATGCCTTTCGCGCTGGCTCTTGAAATGATACATACCTATTCGCTTGTGCACGACGACCTGCCCGCCGTCGATAACGACTCTATGCGACGCGGCAAATTGACTACGCACGTTATGCACGGCGAGGCGATGGCGGTATTCGCCGGAGACGCGCTTTTGAACCTAGCCTGCGAGATCATGACCGAAAACGTCGTGAAAACGGCCGACTTCAAGCGACTCCGCGCTATGAACTTGATTATGAGGGCGTCGGGTGCGCGCGGGCTTTTGAACGGGCAGGCGAAGGATGTTGACTATGAGAACTGCGCCGACTATTTTTTGGAGCATATCATAAGCATGTACCGCAACAAAACCGCCGATTTGATTCGCGCGTCCCTCGTGTCGGGCGCGCTTATTTGCGGCGCGGAACGCGGAGAGCTTGAGAATTTATCCTCGTTCGCCGATTCTTTGGGTATTTTTTTTCAGCTGCAAGACGACCTGATGGACGAGGGCGGTGAGAAAATCGACCTCAACATGTCTGTAGACGACTACCTTGCGATGGATGATAGTCTTGCGGCGGAGGAAAACGGCGGCGCGGAGCCGGTTTCGCGCACGTTAAATTCCGAAGGCTTTTCGGAAAAACCCGGTTCGATCTTCGATATAGCCGACGGCACGGATAACGCGGGCGGCGACGGCGTTTTTCATAATCTAAAATACGGCGTTGCGGATAGCGGTAATAACGGAATTGCGGACAACGCGAATGATAAGGGTATCGTAAATAACGCAAGCGACGCGGGCGGTAAAGGCGTTTTTAACAACTTGAACTACGGCGTTACGGATAATATAAGTAGCGACGGCGTATATAACGACAGCGGAAAAATGGGAGAAGCCGACGGCTTTTCGCTTTTGAGTTCGGTTATAAGAGAATCGGATGGTAACGCGCGGGAAGAACGCTCGCGCTCCGACGCGAAAATCATATTGGGACTGAACAAAACGGCCGACGAGATAATAGCCGAATCTATAGCGGAAGTCGACGGTAAAACGCTCCTGCGTCTCGGCAAGGAAAAAAACGCCTCCGAATTGTTCAAGCCCGCGAACAAGGAAAAAATAACCTTTTTAAAGGCGGCGGGCGAGGATGAAACGTTAAAGCTACTCGACGAGTACGAGGACTATATTCGCGCCGCTATCGCCCCTTATGCGGAGCGCGCCGACGAGCTTATAGGGTTGTTCGAGTTTATAAAAAAAAGAACGGAATGATACGGTAACCGCGTAAATTATACCTGCGGTAAATTGTACCGCAGGCGCGGTTTAAACCGCATAGCAAAGGAAGGATTTGCTTTTTTGCGTAATCGATGTGGACGAAAATACTACGCGGGCGGCAAAACTGTCCGTGCCGCTCTCTTTAAATGGCGGCGTTTAGATTGCACGATTTCAATCCGTAACGGCTATATAACGGCGGAGCCGCATGCGGGCTATCTCCGATAAAAAAAGTCCATATTGTTGGCGACGAAATAATTCGTCGAATAATAGGCCGGCAGACTGCCGACGTCCGACCAATAGCAATCGGTTTTATAGGCGTACAATCTGCCGTCATGTTTTATAACGGAGGCGTTTACGGAGTTGAAAAAGCCGCCGGCGGACTTTGAAGCGCCGTTTTTCGCCAAGTCATAAAAGTTGCCGCCGGAAAATTTTGAGCGGCGAAGTTTTCCGAAATCGCGGGAACCGCCGTCGGCGAGCTTAGGGAGGAGATCCTTTCCGAAATCGTAAAAGCCGTCGGGAATTAGGTCCATAACGCTCTTGTTTATAATATATATTCCCGTGTTGACAAGTCCCGACGCGCCGCCGTCGGGCTTTTCGATAAATTTGACGATTCTGCCGTCGCGTTCCGTTTCCAAAACTCCGAATCCGAGAGTGTTTTCCAACCGCTTGCACGCAAGCGAGAACGACGCGTTTTTGCGAAAATGGAAATCGGAGAAAGCTTTTAAATCTATGTCGGTGAACGAGTCGCCGCTTATCGCGAGGAAATTGTCTCCCAGAAAATCGGCGGCGTTTTTTACGCAACCTGCGGTGCCCAATGGCGAGGATTCTATGAAATATGTCAAGCGAACGCCGAACGCCGAGCCGTCCTTGAAATAGTCGATTATGACGTCGGGCTTGTAATTCAGCGCGACGGCGATATCGTTGAAATCGTATGCTCTTAAAAGCTCTATAATATACAGCATAATCGGCTTGTCGATTATGGGAACCATAGGCTTTGGAATTTCATTGGTCAGCGGGCGCAGACGCGAGCCGAGACCTCCCGCCATTATGATAGCTTTCATGTTTTTAATCCCTCTCCCGATAATTTCTTTGAATTGCTTATGTAGCGTTATGAATTGGAATTGCGCCAGACGAGCATTGAATTTTTGCCGTAAACGGCTAAAAAAGCGACGTTTAGCTTGCGCTATCATAATAGTGATTACGCCGTTAAGCCGTTTTTCCCGCCGCGCAAAACACGGCGACGCTTTGCCGAACGCAAGGAGTGCTTGAAATCCGTCTTATTTAAATAGAGCGGCGCGCCGCAATATAAACGAACGAACACGGCATTGATTTTAGTATAATTATTTTTTCGGTTAGTATGTATGGCTCTTATGAATCGGAATCGCGAAAATAACGGGAATTGCGCGTTGGTCGGGGTGAACGCCGCGCTGACGGCGATAAAGCGCGTTATACGGATATATCATTCGGGGCCGGGCTTGCTGTATGCATACGACGGCGGGCGAGGCGAGTCAGGGGAGCGTAAGGCTTCCGTTTTGCGTGCAATATACCTCGATTCCGTGCGCGAATATGAGACCGAGCGCGGCGTAGTTTTGGTCGAAGTTGATAAGCCGGACAGGCATGTCGCCGCCGCGCTGGAAACTCTCGATGCGGACGCGCTTTTTATCCTGACGGGCTGTACGGCGGGGATTATAGGCGACGACACGGAAAGTGTCGCAAAAAAAACACCGCGCGCCGGGGCATAAGATCTATGCGGTCAATTCGTCGGGCTTTTTGGGCGGGAGCGCGCTTGGTTACGAAATAGTGGTGCGCGCGCTTATCGACAACATAGTTGAGCCTCCAAGTCTGGCAGTGAAAAATCCGCGTCTCGTCAGCCTTTTGGGAATCATGCCTTATCACGATCCTCATTGGGAGGGCAATCTTGAGGAGATTGCGCGCTTTTTAAACACCGCCGGACTTAGCGTAAACAAATTTTTTTCGCACGGACAAAGGCATAAATGAGATAGCGTCCGCATCTCTTAATATCGTGATTTCGCCGTGGCTTTTAAAGAACGCGTCGGAGGAATTTGAAAAACGCTTCGGCATACCGACGTTGCGTTTTTCCGGCGCGCCGCTAAGGGCGCTCGATACCGCCGAATTTTTGCGAAGCGTGGGCGCGGCGCTCTTGATCGGCAGCACGAACGAGCGCAAATTCGCTATGAAACACGAAATGCAATTTTTTTATAGAGTCTTATTTACAATCGTTTTACAACCGTTCGTGCGCGGGATACAGCGGCGCGCTGACACTAATAGAGTACATATGTTCCAATCTCTAAGTGGGAAAGGGCGGGAAGGGCGTTTTATTTGTCGAAACGGCTTTTTACAGAATTTTCGGGATTTTTGCGGTATTGAGCGGCTTTTCGCGCGGCGCGCGGGTGTTTTTTTATGCCGTATATAAATCATTTTCACGCTTTATTTGCGCATAATTATACAATATTTATATAAACAGCATATAAATATACGATAAAATGATATGCGTCGGCGGAATTTTTTGAGCACATAATTCACGGTACTATAACGCGTATTTTGCATTAAAAATCCGTATCGAAGGAAGATGTAAACCGTTTATAATAATGCGTAAATATTCGCAAGAAAAAGAAAAGCAAAGACATTCGAGCGGCGCCTACGCAATAAATAACGTAAAAATAAAATATTTACAGTCGTTATGAATCGGAATTGCGTTAGGTTAAATATTGAATTTTTCGTCGCTTGCGGCGAAAAAGGCGGCGTTTAACTTGCGCCGTTATATATCGTAAAGACTATATAGGGAGAAGCCTCATGAAAGAAGAATTATTGAAACGTTTGGAGCGAGACCTATGCCTCGATGAAAAATTCCGCGTGCGCAGAAAACCCGAGGTCAAAAAAGAATTTTTCGCTTATGCCGAGAAATTTTTTGCCGAGCGCGGCTATACCGGTTATGCGGACGGCGATTTCTACGACAAGAAAGACAAGGCGAACTTGATTTTCGGAGATGAGAATTCCGCCGACGTAATTTTGACGGCGCATTATGACACGCCGAAAAATAACGCGGGGCTGAAACCTTTTATGTTTTTGTTCAACAAGGCGGGCTTTTTCGCGCAGGGCTTTTCTATGCTTTTCGTACTCGCTTTGGTCGCCGTGCCCGCGATTTTGTTCGGCGTATATTTGCATTCCGCCCTTTCGGTTTTGTGGATTGCGCTTATGAGCGCGTGGGTGTTTCCAAATTATTTTATATTTGATAATAAATTCAATTTTAACGACAATATGTCGGGTTGTATCGCGCTGTTTTATCTCGCCGATAAAATCGCCGTCGAGCGTCCCGAGCTTAAAGACAGGCTTTGCTTTGTCTTTACGGACAAGGAGGAGTCGGGCGTAAAGGGTGCGAAAAAGTTCAAAGAACGGTTACTTAAAAAACTCGGAAAAGAGGAGCTTGCGAAAAAAATTAATCTGAATTTCGACTGCGTGGGAGGACGCGATCCTTTGAATTTTTTGGTTACGAACACGGACGGCGGACTCGGAATAGCCGAAAAAATTGCGAAAGGACGCGACTTCGGCGTGTATAAATGGCGTATAGTCAATATGGATACGCACGCGTTCAAGGAGCTGCGCTCGGTCAGCTTTTGCACCGCTTCGGTCAGATACGGCGTGAAAAGCCTTTTGGAATCCAAAGACATACATACGAACCGCGACGATTATTTGGACGTAGAACGGCTCGCTTATCATGCCGACGCGGCGTACGTTTTTTTGACGGGCGCCGGGAACGTTTTTTTATGAGATTACGCCGGGATTTTTTATGAAAAAGTCTCGTTATTCATTTCGACGAGGCTAAAAATAAGCCCCGAACGCAGTAAGCCGGTGACAACAATTCTCGCTCTGAAACGCGGCGGCAGACTCGGCGAGCTGACGGCGGTTGAAACCGCCGAATACGAACGGATAAAAAAAGAGTGTTTTTAGGGATGAATTTTGAGAATTTATGCGGGGGAAATCCTTTTGTTAGCTCATCGGACGCGGCGGTAAAATGTTTGCGCCGCGCCTGCGTTTTTTTCTATATCCGAAAAAAATACGCGCCCCGTTTCTCGTATCCTTTTCCAAAAAGCTTTAACATATTTTGAAACGGTTCCGTTCAAGCCAAAAGTCTCGTTTAAGTTTTTTACGAAAAATCAGAGAAGCGCGAGAACCGAGACTCTTAACCGAATAATTTCTTTATAGCTTCTCTTTGTTTTCATAAAAACGCGTTTAAAGCGGCGGGACTTTGTGAAAAAACTTAGCCGTAACGCTTGGTTCGCGCAGAAGTATTAAAACATGAAAGTTTTTTGGAAAAATGCGCGTGGAAAACCTTTCGCTCACAAAAGGTTTTCTCCGCATAAATAAAAAAATACAAGGAGTTTCGTTATGATCGACACGCTGAATAAGGATTTATGTGAAAACGGGAGGTACCGTATACGCGCGCACGGCGCTCAAAAATATGTGAAAGAATAGACCTATACGGAAACTGACAAATTGCGAATAATGCGCTATAATACAGGCATATGAGATACGAGCAAATGCAAGCCTTAAAAGAGGCTGATTTTAAGCGTGTTGTGGGGTTCGGTAAAGCAGTTTTTGCGGAAATGCCGACCGTTTTGGAAGCGGAATATGCACAAAAACACACCGAAAAGGGCGGGCGCAAGGCGAAGCTTTGCGTGGCGGATATTTTGTTGCCGGCGATAAAATATTGGCGGCAATATCCGACATTTATGGAGCCGGGGTTGGATTTTGGCGTAAGCGCTACAACGGCTCACGACCTTACGGTTTGGACGGAAAATGTGCTAATCAAGAGCGGTAAGTTCGCTTTGTCCGGAAAGAAAAAGCTACTTGAGGAAAATTATTTCGAGGTAATTTTGGTCGATGTGACCGAAAACACCATCGAAAAGCCCAAAAAAACAGCGAAACTACTATTCCGGCAAGAAAAAGAAGCACACAATCAAAACCCAAGTCGCGGTAGACCGCAAAAGCGGAAAGATAATTTGCATATCGGAAGTTGCCGGACGGGAGCATGACTTCGCACTTTTTAAGAGTACGATAGGCTGCGCGGCTCTGAAAAGTATTCGGATTTACGCCGACAGCGGGTATTGGGGGCTTGCAAAATTACACAAAAATTCACGTATTCATAAGCGGAAAAGCAAGCCGCGACCGCTCTCAATGGCTTAAAAAACGGAAAATCGGGCGATTTCTTGCGAGAGAATGCTAATCGAACACGTCAACGCAAGGATTAAGGTTTTTAAAATTTTCGGCACGCGTTACCGTAACCGCAGAAAGCGTCATCAGCTTCGCATGTCGCTCATTTGCGCCTTGCTCAACCGTAACCTAAAATCAGTTTCCGTATAGATCTAATATATGTCTGCGCGCGGGTACGGCGGAGCGGCGGATGGCGATTTCAAGAACGAAAAGGGAGCGGCGAATCTCGTGTTCGGCAACGAAAGGACTGCGGATATATTCCTCACCGCGCATTAAGATACGCCGAAAAACGCCGCGACGCTACCCTCGTTTTTCGTGACGAACAAGGCGGTCATTTTCGCCGACGCGCTTATGTGCTTGGGCTACATATTCATAGCTTTCGGCGTAACGGCGCTTCTTTGGATTTTTGCGGCGCGGTACGCCGCCGCCGTCTATTTTATTTGGGTTTGACGTGAGCGGCGTCGAATTTTGCGAGAGACAATAAATTCAACTTCAGCGACAATACGAGCGGTTGTATCGCGCTGTCGTAGATCGCCGACAAAGTCGCGAAAGAGCGGCCGGAAATCAAAAGCCGGATTTTTTTTGTTTTTTCAACAGTGAAGAGACCGGCGCGCAAGGCTAGAAAAAATTCCGGAAACGCCTGAACGAAAGTCTTTCCGCCGAGAATTTCCGTTCGAAAATCTTTCTCAATTTCGACTGCGTCGGCGGGCGTGACAAGGATTTGAATATATATGTTTATACGGACGACGGACGGACGCTTGCGAACGAAATAAAAGCTTGCGCGGCTACGGAAAAACCTATAACGGTATTCAAAACTCCGCTACTACCGACCGACGCGAATAATTTCGGGGACGCGCGCGATGACATTTATTTCGGTCTCTAAACGCTTATTTTACCCGCTTTCCGGGCTAAAAGACGCGCGCACAAAAAACGTCGCTACGCGGATACGGTGCGCGTATAGACGCGCACCGTAACGGATTATTTAATCGCAAAATACGGAACGGTTTCTTGACGACGGCGAATATAGGAGGTTTCTTTATTAAGGTGCGCGGCTATGCGTGCGCCGTAACGGAGTAAAAGACGAGCGGGTTGGACGGTAAATTTATTCATTATGCTTTACTTTTCGCAAAAAAACCGACGTTTTTAAAGAAACCGCGCAAATTTATAAAATAAAATTTTAAAACCGTGCTATTTTGATTTACATTTAGTCGATTTTGATATAAAATATTAATATGCTCGGCGGGTAAGCGCGCTTTCGTCTTCTTTTTTATCTTCGCTTCCGTCCGGTCAAATAATTTTTTAGGAGAAAACGTTATGGCCGCATCCGCAAGGTACGAGATTACGAAAAACAAAAAGGGCGAGTATAGATTTACGCTCATAGCCGCGAACAACAAGGTCTTGGTAGAGAGCGAATACTACGCGACTAAGGAAGGCTGCAAAAAAGGAATCGAGGCTCTAAAGCACGCGGTCGATAAGGCGGAAATCAAGGACGCCGAATAACGGAATTGTCCTCATTTTCAACTACGGAGATAAGCTTTGAGCAGTATTTGTCGGCGCCGCGCCGATTACGCGAACGCGCCGCAAATAAACCGGAGGATTTTATGACGCCTTTCATGGATTATTTTGATTTTGAGCTTCCGTCGCATCCCATAGGCATTATCGCTATGCCGGGCGCTGCGGATTTGGGGGGGGAAATCGATAAATACCTTGTGGAATGGTACAACAAGAAGATCGCCGAGACGAATAAGCGGACGGTTATGAAAGAAACCTTTTTAATCGACGCGAGCTTTCCGCGTTTTCAGACGGGCGACGGGAAAGCGGTAATATCGGAAACGGTCAGGGGACTGGATCTTTACATAATCGTGGACGTGGGGAACTATCACTGCTCTTACAAACTGTACGGCAAGGATGTGCCTATGTCGCCCGACGAGCACTTCGCGGATTTAAAGAGGGTGATTTCGGCGGCGGGCGGCAAGCCCGAGCGTATAACCGTAATTATGCCCATACTCTACGGAGGCCGACAGCACCGTCGCAGCGCGCGCGAATCGCTGGACTGCGCGATGATGCTTCAAGAGTTACACAATATGGGCGTGAAAGAAATCATAACTTTCGACGCGCACGACCCGCGCGTGCAGAACGCTATTCCGCTTATGGGCTTCGACAACTTTTTCCCGACCTATCAGATTATCAAAGCCTTATACAACAAATATCACAATTTTGCTTTCGATAAAAATCATTGTATGATAGTCAGCCCCGACGAGGGCGCGATGGGACGAAACATATATTACGCCTCGGTTTTAGAGTTAGATCTCGGAATGTTCTATAAAAGGCGCGATTATTCCGCCGTCGTAGACGGCAGGAATCCGATAGTTTCCCACGAATATATCGGCTCGAGCGTAATGGGTATGGACATATTCGTCGCGGACGACATAATCGCTACGGGCGAATCCGTGCTACATCTTGCGCGCGAGCTGAAAGAACGCGGCGCGAGCAGGGTTTTTCTCCTCGCGACATACGCGCTCTTTACGGAGGGCTTGGAAGCTTTCGATAAGGCGTACGCCGACGGTTGTATAGAGGGCGTTATTTCCACAAACCTTACGTATACGAGAACGGATTTGCACGAAAGAGAGTGGTATATAGAGGCGGATATATCAAAATATTTGGCTTATATCATATCGGCGTGCAATCAAAATAAATCGGTCAGCGCGTTGCTGGAGCCGATTTCAAAAATACGGGAACTGATAGACAAAATGAATTTGAAATAACGGTATTGTCAAATTGCGCAGTTCACGGCAGTTTCATAGAAATAGCGTTTAATTGTATTTGTTAACTCTTTAGACTTTATAAATCGCGCGTCGTGTAATTTAAAGCTCGCTTCAAATTCGGCGGGGTATATCCGCCTTTTAACGCCGCCGCAGTGAAAAACGGTAAAACGCAGAGTATTTTACCGCCGCGTTCCGAAATAATATAAGAAAACCGTGCCGCAGACGTTTAAACTGCGCGCTACAAAGTTTAAAGGCTTATCGCTATAATAACAAATCCGCGTATCTCGTTTCTTTTTTCAAAGGATACGGGACGGCGGCTTTTCATTTTCGCCGCGTATTTTGAAAAAAATCATCCGCGGCGCTATGTTTTAATAAAACGGCGTTAAAAGATATAATTATGCAACCCGTCCGCCTCCCTTTCGTTGTAAGGAGCAAAAAAATTTATCCGAATACTGAAAAAAACCTTATATTGAAAAGAACCTTTTGGCGGCTTACGGCAAAAAATTTAACGTTTATACTTGGCGCGATTCCGACCCGTAACGATTATGTAAGCATACCGAAGTTTTTTATAAAGGCGCGCGGGTTAGACCTTTTGTTTACAAAAGGTCTAACCCGTATAAACTCTTTTTTATAAAAAATGTAAGAACACGCGGGCATATAATGAAAAAAGCTGAGGTTTTCACCATTCTTTTTCTTTCCGACGGCTTCGCTGAAAACCTGCGGAAAACGCCTTGAAAGCCGCGGAAATTCCTTGCGAATTTGAGTTTTCATTTATAAGCGACGGGTAAAAATAAAAAGGCGCGGCTTATGAAGAATTTAAACGAACGCACAAAGTACAGAATCGCGTTAGTAGATAACGCGAAAGGGCTTTTGGTATTATTCTTTTTATTCACGCATTTATTTGCAGAGCCGCCCATATTGTATACGCCGCCCGGCTGGCTTAAACATCACGGCGACGTTACGCCTTTCGCTTTTTGGCGTTTTTTAAATATAAGTCTTATGGACTTGGGTCCGATATTTTTCTTCTTTTTTATAGGGCTGACGCTGTTCGACAGCTTCTCTAAGAGGGTGAAGACGGAGGGGAAAAGGGCGGCGTACCGTAAATACCTTTTCCGCAACGCGGTTATTTTTTCGATTACCTTTGCGGACATATTCATAAAGGGTCAGTTGCCGCAGGGCATGCTGATGAGGTGGAGCGCGCTTGCGGGCATAGCTTTTACGGGATTTTTGCTGACGCCGTTTCTCGCGGGCTTTATAAGGAACAACGCGTGGGTTCGGTTTGTTTTGGGTGCGGCGGTATTGGCGGCGTATCAATGTTTTCAAGGATATTTGAAATTTCTCGATTCTAACGACGGCGGAATGATGGCGTGCGTCGGGTATGTCGGGACGGTTCTTATAGCGTCGGTTATAGGCGATCTGTCAAAAAAGGGATTCGCGCCCTACGCGCTCGCTTCGGTCGGACTGTTTTTTGCGGCGTGGACGGCGAAAACGCGGCTCGGCGAGCCGTCGTACGTTTTGTTTAACGCCTCGTATATGATAATGTCGCTTTTTGCCGTCAATCTGTTTTATTTTGTGATTTACGTAATCGACAAACTGCTTGTAAAAGGAAGAGCATTGCCCGTTTTCGCGCCGTTAGGACGCAATATTATCGTGTTTCTGTTCCTTACGCTGTCGATAGAGGGGCTTCTCCGCGTTTTGAGCGCCGCTCCGTACACCTTGAAGCAAATGTGGATTATAGAGTGCGCGTGCGTTTCGGCTTACGTTTTGATTTCGCTTATTCTCGGAAAGAAAAATATCGTTATTAAGCTGTAGCATAACGAAAGCTAACGCGACGCGGCGCGATACGATATAATATTATAATGTAATGCGGGCGTTAAGTTGCGGTTAAAAGCGTCGGTAAAATACGGTATATAATCAAGAATGCTATACCCCGTAGCACCGCAGGACATAGCGAGGGCAAGTTAAAAGCGTCGGTAAAATACGGTATATAATCAAGAATACTATACCATGAAATGCGCCGACGGTAAGTGGCGATTAAGAATATTGAAAAAAAATCTAAAACGCTACGGAATACGGCGGTACGGAGCCGTAATTAAAACGCGGATACGCGGTTAAAAATACCGATAAAGACACTGCGGAATGCGCCTGTAAAAGCCGCGGTTAAAATGCGGACGTATAGAAAAATGCCGATTAGATTTAAAAATACTGTCGTTAGGCTATAACAAAAAAATATAAATAAGTTATGATTAAAAATACAAATATGCGACTAAAATACGAATGCGAGATCGAAGACGTTGTCTGAAAGACGGACGCTAATTGCGGTTAAAAATACAAAAAAAGAAAAATATACGGACGTTTGAGCGGATATAACGCCGCCAGCGCGCATATAATATCCGGGAACGGCGACGCGACCGCAACCCTTCTTCTCCTTTTTTTTAATTAATTTTATACGCGTTTATACTCGTTAAGCTTTCAAGCCCGAACGCCGTCTAATTTGAAAACGCAATACTTGGGAGCTCTAAAAATTCGTGATGATTTCGCCTTATCGGTATCCGCTTTTTATCGCGGAAATTTAGAACCGTCCAATACTTTAAAGACGGCGCGGCGGTTCCCCGTCGGTTTAATTTAATACCGCTCGCCGCGATTACGCTTCTTGAACCGTACCGCATGCGTTTTTCACGCGTAATCGCCGCAATATACGGATTTAAGCGATAGAATATTGTTATGGTGCCGCTTAGCGGCAAGGATGACCGCCTATTTTTATACAAAAATACGGCGGGCGCCGGCTTTCCTTATGTTGCTTATTCGCGTGAATTTTTATCGGAATTTATGAAAAAACAGCCGTTTATTGCCGCTTATTAATAAAATAAAAACCGTCGTTTTTTTAAACTAAACGCGCCGAAATTCATGAAAAACCGCCGTTTTTTTAATTGAACGTTACAGGAATTTATAAAATAAAAATCGCCGCGTCCGAGCTTTATCGGCAGACCTTGAAGGGAGTAAAAAACTTATGGACAAAGAAAAAATAACCGAGCTGTTGAAAACCTTTAATTGGACGGAGCGGGACCTCAGAAAGGAAAGTCTAATGGAAAAAAGCATTTTTGAATTGCGTTACGCCGCTAGAAGCGTCGGCGTACCCTCGCCTACGACGCACAACAAGAGCGAGCTTGTGGAGGGCATTTTGAACATTATGTCGCACGACGCGCCCTTAGAGGAGCGCGACAGCAAAAGAGGCCGTCCGCCTATCAGAAGTATTTTCGACCGCCAGAACCAAAACGCCGACGCGGGCGGCGGACGGCAGTTCGAGGACGGCGGCGCGGGGCATTGGCGCGGAGCGGGCTATAGGAGCGGCATCGGCGGATCGCCGCCTCGCGGCGCGCTCATAAAAGAGACAAATCCGCCGTACCCTATCCGCGAGGATGAATTGGAAGAGCGCGAGGGGATATTGGATATTCACGCCGAGGGGTTCGGTTTTATCCGCGTAAAGAACTGCGAGTACGACGAAAACGACGCGTATATTCATAGCTCTAAAATAAAGAAATTGGGCTTAAGAAACGGAGACGTGATAAAGGGACAATGCCGCATGAACAATGACGGCAAGCCGTCCGTATTCGTCGTAAGTTCCGTTAACGGAAAAAACGTGGAGGAGATGTTCGGTCGTCCGCATTTCGACGATTTGACGCCGATTTTTCCCGACGAAAAGCTGACGCTTGAATGCGAGGACAGCCACAACGATTTCGCTATAAGAAGTATAGACCTCATCGCGCCCATAGGCAAGGGGCAGCGCGCGCTCATCGTTTCGCCGCCGAAGGCGGGCAAGACTACGTTGCTCAAAAAAATCGCAAAGGGTATTTCCATCAATTATCCCGACATTATGTTGCTCGTTCTCCTAATCGACGAGAGACCCGAGGAGGTTACGGATATACAGCGATCCATAAACGGCGATGTCGTATATTCGACCTTTGACGAAACTCCCGAGCATCACACCATGGCGGCGGAAATTTTGATGAGCAAGGCGAAAAGACAGGTCGAGCTTGGCAAGGACGTAGTCATACTGATGGACAGCCTTACGCGTCTCGCGAGAGCGTATAACGCGTCTATTCCGCCATCCGGCAGAACGCTGAGCGGCGGCATAGATACGGCGGCGCTCCAAAATCCCAAAAAATTTTTCGGCGCGGCGCGTAATATCGAGAACGGCGGGAGTCTTACGATAATAGCGTCCGCGCTTATCGATACGGGCAGCCGCATGGACGACGTAATCTACGAGGAGTTCAAGGGTACGGGCAATATGGAAATAATACTCGACCGCCGTCTTGCCGAAAAGAGAATTTTTCCCGCGATAGACCTGAACAGAAGCGGCACGAGGCGCGAGGATTTGCTACTGAGCACTAAGGAGCTCGACGTTATGTGGGCGATACGGCATAAGCTCTCGTCTGGCGACACGGTCGCGACGACCGAGGATTTCATCAAAAGGATAATGACTACGAGAAACAACAGGGAATTTATCGAACGCTACAAGGAGCTACTCGACACGAAGCTGACCTCTTACAGCAGCGGCTGATTTTTCAAAACGCGAAACGCAAAATGCGAATATATACGGAATTCGCGATATTTCGCGAATATAATTTAGAATTAAAAAATACGCTGAAATTAAAGCAAATTAAAAAATACGCGAAAAAAGAGGAATAGTTTATGGTGAGCATAGGAAACGCTTGGGACGGGCTTTTGAAGCGCGATTTCGAGAGCGCCGATTATCTGAATTTGAGAGAATTTCTGAAAGAAGAATACTCGCGTTACACGGTCTATCCCGATATGCGCGACATATTTAACGCCTTCAAATTCACCGATTACGGCGACGTCAAAGCGCTGATTTTAGGGCAGGACCCGTACATAAACGAGGGGCAAGCGCACGGTTTGTCATTTTCGGTTAAAAAGGGCGTCGAGCCGCCGCCGTCGCTTATAAATATATTCAAGGAAATGTCCGACGACGTCGGAAAAACGCCGCCGTCCGACGGTTGTTTGGAATATTTGGCTGCGGAGGGCGTTATGCTTTTGAACGCCGTGCTGACCGTGAGAAAAGGGTTGCCCAACAGTCACAAGGGAAAAGGTTGGGAATTTATCACCGACAGGGTAATTTCGGTTCTGAACGAGCGGGAAAAGCCCGTCGTCTTTATTCTTTGGGGCAGAAACGCGCGGGATAAAAAATACTTGATAACCAATCCGCGCCATTTGGTTCTGGAATCCGCTCACCCGAGTCCGCTGTCCGCTTATAACGGCTTTTTCGGCTCTAAGCCGTTCTCCAAAACAAACGCTTTTTTGAGAAAAAACGGCATAGAAGAGATAAAATGGTAGTGGAAACTCTTTTTCCTTTTTTAAATTTATGAGGGGGGGAGTCTTTTGTGAAGAAAAATTCCACCCCGACCGTCCTTTTCCGAAAAACTTCAGATTTTTGCAACCGTTATGAATTGTAATTGAGTTAAGACAGGCGTTGAATTTTTGTTGTGAAACGTACAAAATAGTCTTTCAGTCGCTTACGGCAGAAAATTCGGTATTATATATTATAATACGCAACGGTTATTACGCGGGAGGTTTTACCTACCGCGCCGTTTTTTTAGCGGCGTTTTCAATCCGGAAACGTTGCGGTTGAAAGTTTAACGAATATAAATAAAGGGCTGTCGGGAATATCTAAACGGATTACGTATGTATTATAAAAAATGTGCGAAACGAGAATACGTAAGCGGATTATGTATTCTAAAAAATCGGGTAAAACAAGAATATCTAATCGGGTTGCGTATTCCAAGGCGCGAAAGAAAATACATAAATTTAACGGTTTTTCGCAAACTATATAAAAAACGAAAATTTATCGGACGGTTTTTTATTTATGGAGAAAGCTAAGTTTTTTATATCGGATTCCAAAAACGTTTTTTATGATATTTCGGGCGGATGCGCGAACGGCGTAAACGGAAAAAACGTATCGGGCGGCGCAAGCCGCGCGAACATATCAAACGCGGCAAATAGCGCGAACGGTGAAAAAGCTTCGCGCGGCGAGAATGATATAATCGGAATAAACGGCGCGGAAAATATAAACGGTTTGAGCGGCGCGGACAGCGGTAACGGGTATGACGGTCTGACGCCCTTAGACGTTTCGATTGCTTGCGGCGACGGACATATTCCCGTAATCGAATACGGGCGGAACGGCACGGCGGTTAAAATCGGCAAAACGCCGCATCCTATGACCGCCGAACATTATATCGCGTGGATCTGCGCGGAGACGCGCGGCGGCGCGTTTTTCCGCGTTCTCGCGCCCGTCAATCGTCCCGAAGCTTTTTTCCCCGCGTCGGAATCCGACGTAATCGCCGTCTATGCCTACTGCACCGTACACGGACTTTTAAAAGCCGAAATACCCGAAAACAATTACAACCAAGCGGCGGTATCGGCCGAATTCACGGGCGGCGTAAGAAAATAGCTTTTTCGCGCTTTTTTGTTCGGTATTATTTTAGGATTCACCGCGACGTTTCGACCGACAGTATGATTATGCCTGTCGGCGTCACACATATATATAACAGTTGGTCTGCCGGCAAGGAATACGCCTGTTTTAATTACGGAAACGGAGAGGAGAA
>JAISOS010000017.1 GCA_031275485.1 Clostridiales bacterium
CGCATTTTTTTAGTTTTCTTTCCACTTTTCAAGTCCTCCTTGTTTTTCGTTTTGCCGTGTGTTGCCTACGGTGTTTTGGGGTTTGAATTTGTGTAAAAAAATATGCCGTCCCCAACCGCGTGCGAACCGTCAAACCGCTTGCGGTTTGCAAGGGTGAGGAGCAGCCGCACCGCAACCCGCCAAAGAGGCGAGCCTTAACGGGGGGACAGCATAGCGTCGAGCGAGAGTATGTACTCTTTTGTCTTATCATACAACTTTTGCGTTGTCAAGTCCGCGCCTGTATATTGCGCGTCAAAATCTTTTGCGGTCGATTTCTTTCCGTTACCGGTCGCTTCTTTACCGTCACTTTCGGAAGCCGCAGACTTGTCCTCCGCTATGTGCTCGCCGACCTTTTCAAACATAAGCAAATCGCCGCCGAAACGCTTATACCTTATCAAACTGACGCTTTTCGTCATTTGATTTATTGCGCTTTCATCGTATTTGCTAAAATCGCCCGCAACGCAAATAACACGCGGCAACGACCAGTCGACAACTTTCGCCGTGTCTAATCCGAGCTTTTCTATAACAAGCACCTTGAAACTATCTTTGTGCCCAAGTGTAGCCAATCCAAATAGAAAAGCCCTTGATTTATGACGTTCTCATTCTGGCTGCGCTTGTACTCAAAAATAACAGGGCAGTTGTTCTCGTCAATACCGATGCTGTCCATTCTCCCGCCGTTCGTCGTCGGATATTCGGTCGCTAAGAAAGTAACGCCGAAAAAGGCGTGCATATTCGCTTCAAGTATTTTTTGAAGCTCTTTCTCCAAGGCGACGCTAGTGCCCTGTATCTCCGCAACCTGTCCGCCTATTTTGAATAGTTGTATATCTGCCATATTTGCCTCCTACTTCTTTTCCGCCGAGCCGCCGTTGTTCGACTCGTCGGGTAATATGTCCATTATGTCGGAAACGTTGACCTCAAGTGCACGACAAATCTTAACGAGCACGTCTGTCTGCAAATTCTCGCCCTTTGTGAGCTTTGCCATCGACGCAGTACTTATCCCCGACAACCTTATAAGGTCACGCTTATTCATGTTCCTATCAACCAGTACGTGCCAAAGTTTTTTATAGCTAACCACTTTAACGCCTCCTATTGCGCGTATTTTATAATAGTTTAGCACAAACAAGTGAATAAATCAAGCCTTTTGATATGCAACCGCAAATTTTATTTTTGCCGCTGAATATTGAACTTGCGTCTTCGCGCACCGTTGCCCCTTTTATTATAAGGCAAAACCGCAAAAACGGCGAGTGTTATTACGTGCCCGCTTACTCTCTCTAAAAACGCGACAAACTCTCCACGCGTCTGTCGGCTGTTTGTTTCGAGTATTTCCTCGACCTGCCCGCGAAAATCAAACGGGGCGCAAACGGTGCCGTCAGGGTGCATTTTTATTATGTTTGACAAACTCAGTATATTTTGATATACTTATATAGCATTGAGGTTCTATTCGCCCATTTCGCGGTCGTTTGAAGCCTCAAAAATGAAAAAGTGCCATTTACCCCTATTGATTTGCGTTTTACGGAAAATGAGCTGACCTTTTTGACCGAGTTTGAATATCAAATCCGACCTCAAAATATAAAACAAAAGCACGGACTGAGTTTTACGTTCCGTGCTTCTTTTTTGTCGTTTTTATGTGTTTTTGCCAGTAAATACGGCTATTTAAGCCCATTTTAGCCTCTTTTCGGTTGTACTACTTTTTGGCGGTTATACCTCTCTAAATTAGTACTACTTTTTGACTGCTATACACATTTCCAGATTTCAAGCAGAATTCGGATAGCCAACGGTATTGCGCGGGTTAGAAAATTTGTCCGTAAGCATTACGCAAAACCGTTGATCCGCAAGCTTTAGGCGGCGGCGCGCCCGCGTCGTTTTCCGAAGGCTTGTCTCGGCCGACTTAGCGACGTTTCCGTGCGCTCATTTCCGTGCCGGTAACCATTCGCCGTCACAAAAACTGAACGCTATCTTATCTTTATATGCGCTTCGCGCAGCTGTTTTTCCGTTATCTCGCCGGGCGCGCCCAGAAGCAAATCCTGAGCCGCGCTGTTCATCGGAAACGCCGTTACCTCTCTTATGTTCTCGTTACCCGTCAGTAGCATAACGATACGATCCAGTCCGGGAGCCATACCCGCGTGCGGCGGCGCGCCGTACCGGAACGCGTTGTATAGCGCGGGGAATTTTGCCTCAACCGTTTCCCGGGAGTATCCCGCAATTTCGAACGCTTTTACCATTATGTCGCGTCTGTGATTCCTGACCGCGCCCGATGACAGCTCTACGCCGTCGCAAACTATGTCGTACTGATAGGCTTTAATTTCCAAAGGGTCTTTATTTAAAAGCGCGTCCATCCCTCCCTGCGGCATCGAGAACGGGTTATGCACAAACTCTATCCCGCCCGTTTCCCCGTCGATTCCGTACATAGGAAAATCGGTTATAAAGCAAAACTCGTGCCGCTCCGCGTCCGTCAATTTCAGCCTTTTGCCAAGCTCGGAGCGTATCTGCCCCGCAAGCTTATCAACCTCGCCCGGCTTGTCCGAAATAAAAAACAGCACGTCGTCTTTATTTAAATTAAGCCTCTCTTTCAGAATTTTCAGCTTTTCGTCCGAAAGGAATTTGACTATCGGCCCCTTGTATTCAAAGTCGGCGAGCACTGAGATATAGCCCAGACCTTTCATGCCGATTTCCGCGGAATAGCTTAACATATTCTCAAAAAACGACTTAGGCATTTTAACGCAATCGGGCGTTACTATACCGCGCACGGGCTTGCCTCTAAACGGCGCGAAATCGACGCCGGCGAAAAAATCCGAAAGGTCGTCTATCGCCAACGGATTGCGCAAATCGGGCTTGTCGCTCCCGTATTTCAACATTGCATCCGCATACGTTATGCGCGGGAAGGGCGGCGCGGAAATTTTCTTGTCCGAAAATTCCTTAAAGACGGAATACAGCATTTTTTCGGCGGCGGCGAACACGTCCTCCTGCGTCGCGAAAGACATTTCAAAATCGACCTGATAAAATTCGCCCGGCGACCTGTCCGCGCGCGCGTCCTCGTCGCGGAAGCAAGGCGCGATCTGAAAATACTTGTCGAATCCCGAAGTCATAAGAAGCTGCTTAAAAATCTGCGGCGCCTGCGGAAGCGCGTAGAACATTCCCTTGTGTTTCCTGCTCGGTATGATATAATCGCGCGCGCCCTCCGGCGATGAGGCGGTCAGAATCGGTGTCTGAATTTCCAAAAAGCCCATATCCTCCATTTGCCGTCTTATAAAACTCGTGATTTTTGAGCGGAGGACTATATCTCGGTGAAGCGCGGGATTTCGCAAATCCAAAAATCTGTACTTCAATCTGACAGCCTCGCTCGTTGTCCGCGACTCGGAAATTTCAAAAGGCAAACTTCTCTCCGAAACTCCGAGTATTTCAAACTCGTCGGCGCGAAGCTCGATTTCGCCCGTCGGTATGCTCTTATTTATCGTATCCCCGCCGCGCTCGCCCACAGTGCCCCAAAAGGAGACGACGCTTTCCTTGCCCGTCGACTTCAATATCGTATCGTCTTGCAAAACGACCTGAGTAATTCCGAAATGGTCTCTCAAATCTATAAATAAAACTCCGCCGTGGTCGCGGATTGCGTCAATCCAGCCGGCAAGCGAAACCGACTTCCCGACGTGTTCCCGCCTTAGTTCGCCGCAATTATGCGTTCTGTACATTTTGTTTTTACCTCTTTTTAAATTTTTTATTTTTTGAATTTACGCGGCTGAAATCCTTTCCGAATAAAAGGTCCCACCGTTCACTTTTACAAAAAACTTCAGCGTTTTAGCGGCTTCGCGCAAACCGCATACCAAATCTAAGCGCAATTACAACCGAACATAAAGAAAAACCTCATTCCGACGCCAGTCTTATTATACCCCGTATTATATAACGCCTCTATTAATATTTCCGCCGGAAAAATTTAACGCGACGCCTATAAATATCCCTCCCCGTCTGAAACTTTGAGAGGCACTAA
This sequence comes from Clostridiales bacterium, assembly GCA_031275485.1. Classification (GTDB taxonomy): domain Bacteria; phylum Bacillota; class Clostridia; order Christensenellales; family JAISNN01; genus JAISNN01. The sequence continues at coordinate 4,022 of JAISOS010000017.1, forward strand.
GCAGATAAAACCGCCGTAATAAGCCGTACTCGCGGTCTTGCCGCGCGGAAAGCGTTTCCGGTCGTTTTATCCGTAAAACCCTCTCGGTTTTCCGACCGACAAAAATGTCCCTTAATCCCCGTCGTTCAAAACTCTTTCAAGCTCCGCTCTCACGGTTTGGGCAAGCGCGCCACCCCTCAAAGCTCTCGCGCATTGTCCTATAAAAAAGGATAAAACCTTCGCGTCGCCCTCCTTATATTGCGCAGCCGCTTTAGGATTTTCGGAAACCACCCTCTTTACGACCTCGCTCACTAGACTCAAATCCTCTTTAACGAATAGGTTTTTTTCCGCTAAAACCGCGCTTAACGGTTTGCGCTCGAGATACATGCACCCAACTGCGGTCTTCAAGCCGCCGCCGTCGATTTCGGACTTTTCAGCGAGTTTCAAAGCGTCCGCGATATCGGCGGGTGCGACGGGAATTTGTTCTCTGTCGGCGGACGCGTTATAGCGCCTCAAAATTTCGCCTCTTATCAAATTTGCCGCCGCGACGGGATCCGCGCCCGCTTTCACGCACGCGTCGTAAAAATCCGAAACGGGCTTATTTTCCAATATTACGCCCGCGTCCGCGACGCTTAACCCGTAGCCCGCATATTTTTTTAATCTTGCCGAAGGCGTTTCGGGGAGCGCGTTTTTTATGCGCTCCACGTCCGCGTCGGATATTACGACGGGAGGAATATCCGGGTCTGGAAAATATCTGTAATCGTGCGCGTCCTCTTTCGAACGCATTGAAAAGGTCTCTCCCGACGCTTCGTCGTAACGCCTGGTTTCCTGCGCGACCGCGCCGCCTCCGTCCAAGACCTCCGCCTGCCGTTCCGCCTCGAATTCTACGGCCTTTTTGATAAATTTGAAGCTGTTGAGGTTTTTAATTTCCGTACGCGTCCCGAATTTTTCCGTTCCGCTCGGCATAACCGATATATTCGCGTCCACCCTCAGACTGCCCTGCTCCATCTTGCCGTCCGAGACTCCCGCGTACACCAAGGTTCGCCTTACGTTCTCCACAAATTCGACGGCTTCGTCCGCCGAGCGCATATCGGGTTCGGTGACAATTTCGATCAGCGGTACTCCCGCTCTATTGTAGTCTATGAGCGTGCCTCCGCGCGTATGCGTCAGCTTGCCGGCGTCCTCCTCCAAATGTATGCGCGTGAGGCGTATAAACCTGCCGCCCGTTTCCAAACCGCCGCCGAGACACACCGGCGCGTAGAGCTGCGAAATCTGATACGCTTTCGCGAGGTCGGGATAGAAATAATTTTTTCTGTCCCAAACCGTGAGCCTCGATACGGCGCAACCGAAAGAAAGTCCTGCGGCTACAGCCAATTCGACGGCTTTTTTATTGAGCGCGGGCAGGGTTCCGGGCATTCCCGCGCATACGGGGCAGCAATTGCCGTTGACGCGTCCGCCGAAAGAATTTTTGCATCCGCAAAAGACTTTCGATTTGGTCAAAAGCTCGGCGTGTATTTCCAAACCTATAACGGTTGTATATTTCATAGCGTCCTCTCCGTTTGCGCGCAATATTTTTTATAATTATAACGCTATAAGAATTGTAACGATAAACATAGGCGTTCGTATTTTTTACATTTTCGCACCGTTTGAATTACGGTTTATATCTCAATATTTATTGAAATATCCGCGATAAAATTACGGTTTTATATAACCCGTATTTTAAATTTTCGGAAACTCCGGCGCGTTCGGAATACTCGGCGGCATACGTCTGAATTCCTTTTCAAAAAGCCGCGCCGCGCCTAATATTTCGGCGTCGCGGAAACGCCCGCCCGTAATCATAAGTCCTATCGGCATACCGTTTACGTCGTACCCGCATGGCGTGGACAGCGCGGGCAGTCCCGCAAGCGCCGCGCTGACGGTGCATATATCCGCGAGATACATTTGCGCGGGATCGTCCGGAAGCCTGTCGTAAGGATAAGCCGTCGTGGGTGCGACGGGCGATAAGAGCATATCGTAACCGGCGAACGCCTCTTTATACTGCGCCCTTATGACGCCGCAGAGTCTAACCGCGCGCTTATAATAGTCGTCGTAATATCCCGAGCAGAGCGCGTAAGAGCCCAGCATTATACGCCGCTTGACCTCCCAACCGAATCCTTCGGCGCGGCTTTTAGAAATCATACCGTAGAAATTTGGAACTCCATCCGATCTGTATCCGTAACGCACGCCGTCGAATTTCGCGAGATTAGACGATGCCTCGGCTGAGGAAATCAGATAATATATCGGAACCGCGTGCGCGAGCATAGGCAGGCTTACCTCTCCGACGTCCGCTCCCGCCCTTTCGTACCATTCGGCGGCGGCGGTCACGGCGGCGGCCACTTCTTTGTCTACCTCCGCGCCCGTAAGCTCCTTTATAATGCCTATCCGCTTACCCTTCAACTCCGTATCCAGCGCGGCGGCGGAAAAAGCCGCGGCGGCGGACGTCGGGTCGCGCGCGTCCTTTCCGCAAATCGCCTCCAAAACCGCGGCGCAGTCCTCGGCGTTTCCGGCAATCGGACCTATTTGGTCAAGGGACGACGCGAAAGCCACGCAACCGTAGCGGGAGACAAGACCGTAAGTCGGGCGGTGTCCCGTAACGCCGCAAAAGGCCGCCGGCTGTCTTATAGACCCGCCCGTATCCGTGCCTAACGCGGCGACGCACAACTCGGCGGCGACGGCGGCCGCGCTCCCTCCCGAGGAACCGCCGGGCACGCGCGCCAAGTCGTACGGATTTTTAGTTTTTTTATAATACGAGGTCTTGGTGGACGCGCCCATCGCGAACTCGTCCAAATTCAGCTTTCCCAAAAAAACCGCTCCCTCGGCGCGCAGTCTCTCGACGACGGTCGCGTCAAACGGCGGAACGTATCCTTCCAGCATTTTAGAGGCGCACGTTGTAGGCATATTCCGCGTGGAAAGGTTGTCTTTCAAAGCTATCGGAATACCCGTTAAGGGCTTACTTCTCCCACTGTCGATTAATTTTTGCGCGGTCTCCGCCATTTTAATCGCGCCGTCGTAATCGACGTGCAAATATGCGTCCACAATTCCGTCGGCAAGGGAAATCCTATCCAAAAACAGCCGCGTCAATTCTGTCGCGGAAAGCTCTCCGCCGTCCAATTTCTTGCGTAAAAGCGAAATATTCATAATTTCCTCCGGAAACACGCCGTTTCCCCGTAATATTCAGCCGTTTGTACGCCGGCATAATACTCAATCCATTTACATACTGCGCCGCGCGTAATAATCAATCCGTTTACATGCCCCGTATCGAACAATGCCGTTACTACCGCTCGTTAATATTCCGTATATAACTTAATAGGTTACATACCGCGCCCTCGAAGCCTTTTTCGGATATGCCGAAGCGCAGCCGTCGTTCGGACGTATGCTTTCAATCCGTTTAAAACCGCTTAATACGGCTTAATAACGTTTAACGCCGTTCGGCGCCGCGCAAGCCTCAAAGCGCCTTAGGTATGACAAAGCAACCGTCGGTCGCATCCTTCGATTGAGAAACCAGAAGCGAGGGATCGAAGCTTTCGAGCGCGATGTCGCCGCGCAACGCGTCAAGCGTAACGAATGCGCCGTCCCCGTCAAAGTCCACGGGCTTAACGTCCAAAAGCGAATCCATGATAGCCATTATCGACTCCATGTCCACGCTCATTTTTTCCAATTCTTCCTTGCCGAAGCTTATTTTCGACAGCTCGGCGAGCCACTCCACATCCGCGTTCGATTTCATGCCGATTCCCCCCCGTATCTTTAAATATCTTCTCACCGAATTAATCCGCCGGAATTAATTTATCAAAATTCCTTTACGCGAATTTTATATCCGAATTCCGCGCCGGATTCCCGTCCGTAAAATTCCATCTATCCGGCGTTCTCCTGCGCCCGATTTTCAATATATGAGTTCCGTTGCCTGACCGAATTCCGCATTAACGATATTCGCTCTGCGTCCGCAAATAAAAAACCGTCCCTAAAAACATATCTAAGATGTTTTTAGGGACGGGATACTGTCGCCTTTATAACCCGCGGTGCCACCCTACTTGACGCGCAAATTAAAGCGCGTCCTCTTTTTTTGATAACGTATTTACGTTCGTTAAACTTTCGGAATCCGTAATTTACGAACAAGTATAAAACCGGTTCAAAAAGCGTTGCCCGTCTTACTACTCGCCTTACGCGACTTTCAGCCTTCGATCACGTTTCTCTTGTCAGGCTTTCCAAAAAAGCGGGGTCTTATGAAACTCTCCGATTAATAATTCCGTTATTAGATAAATATTATCATTTTTTTTTAACAAAGTCAAGCGATTATACGGCTAAAAGACAATAAATTTAAAACGGCGGATTTTTAATATAATTTTTCACAAAATCGATATCCTCTTTCGTTCCGGAGCCGCTGATTTTTCTTATCACGGAAATACCGTACAGCTTATTGATTTTATCCGCCGCCTTGCAATAAAACGGTCCGAATTTTTTATTGCCGTTGACCACGACTCCGACGACGGATTCTTTATTCCGCTCCAAAAAATCAGCCGTCGAAGGCGGAATCTTGCCCAAACCGACGTTACGCGTAACCAAAACGCACTTCTCTCCCGCCGCGTCCGCGTCCACGCTCCGCGCCGGATAACCCAAGCTCTCCGCAAATTTCTTTCCAAGTCCAGTTAGGCTGTCATAAACGATTAACATATAACCAATTTCCTTTTTCCTTTTTTTATTATATGTGGGAAACCTTTTGCGAACATAAAGATCCCGCCTTATGCAAGATCTTTTCCCAAAAAGCACCCCACCTCTTATTTCGCCGCCTGCCAGCCCGCGCTTTCGCGCTGTATTTTCACCATTTTGGCATACGCGCCGCCGCGGCTCATAAGCTCCGCGTGAGTTCCCTCCTCTATCAGCTCGCCGTCGTCAAGCACGAGAATTTTATCCGCGCCGGCGATGGTTCTCAGGCGGTGCGCTATGACCAGCACGGTACGCCCGCCCACCAGTTTTGAAATCGCCGCTTGCACTAAGACCTCGTTTTCCGGATCTAACGAGCTTGTCGCCTCGTCGAGAAGAATAATCGGCGCGTCTTTTAGGAGCGCGCGCGCGATAGAAATTCTCTGTCTTTCGCCGCCGGAAAGCGTACAACCGTTTTCGCCTATCGTGGTCTCGTAGCCCAGCGGCATTTTCTTTATAAACTCGCCGCAATGCGCAAGCTCCGCCGCCCGCATCACATCGCCGTCCGAGGCGTCTTTTTTGCCTATGCGTATATTGTTCATTACCGTATCGTTGAACAGCACGACGTCCTGAAACACGAACGACATATAGGTCATTAGCCGTTCGGGATCAACTTCTTTCACATCTCTTCCGCCGATTAAAATCCGTCCGCCGTCCGCGTCCCAAAACCGCGCGATAAGCCTCGCCGCCGTACTCTTTCCGCTGCCCGACGCGCCGACGAGCGCGGTCACGGTATTGGGTTCCAATATGAAACTCATATTTTTTATGACGTTTCCCGTCCCGCTCCCTCCGCCGTTCCCGTAGGAAAACGTTACGTTTTCAAATTCTATGCGGCTGTTTTCGAGGCGCGTGTTCTCGTCGCCCGTCGTAATCGGCTCGTCGAGCAGGGCGCGCATACGTTTTGCCGAGACAGCGAAATAAAGAATTTCGAACAGCCTGGTAAGCACGGCGATAATCGGCGCGTAAATTTTCGCGCTTATCATGACGAAAGTCAAAAACTTCACGGGTTCTACGCCGCCGCCCAAGAGAGGCGCGCCGACCAATACCACGAAACCTATTCCCGCTTGAAGAAGCATTACGGCTGCGGACACGAACGAGCCGGAAACGGACTCGAACACCATCGATTGTTTCATCAATTTTGAGAGCGAGCTTTCGAGCGCGGCGAATTTCTCGCCGGACAGCCCGAACGCTTTTACGACCTTTATTCCGTCGAGATATTCCTGCACTCTATCAGAAACGTCAAGCTTTGCGGCGACCTGTTTTTCGGCCATTTTTTCCTGCAAACGGCGCGTCAATAATATTATGCCGAACGAGACGGGCGCCACGCTGAACATGGCCAAGCTCATCCGCCAATCGTAAACCGCGAGCAAGGCGCAAAGCACGCATATCGTAATCGCGTCGCTTATGAGTTGCGGTAGCACGTGACTCATGAGGTGCTCTATATTCGCACAGTCGCCCATTATATTCGTCGTCAATTCCGACAAATCCTTGCGGTTAAAAAAGCCGAGCGGCAATTTGCGCATACGCTCGGCGACGCCCGTGCGGAGCGCGGCGGATTCCCTGTAAGCCGCCGTATACATTTTGTCGTATTGAAAAGCATACGCCGCATAATACGCCGCCGCCGAGAGCGCGCCAAACCCCGCAAGCCTCCATAATTCGCCCGTGTCTAGCGCGGACCCGTCCGCAAGCGGAAGCAATATCGTCTCTACGGCGCGCATAATTATTAAAAAAGGAAAAACCATCGTGATATTCGTGATTACACAGGCAATCACCGCCGTCCGCAAATTCTTTTTTCCGGACTCGGTCAGCCCGAACGGATTTTTTCGCATTTTTATTGTCTCCTTTATTTTTGTAAACTATTTTTTTAAAGGTGATTCGCCGTCAAGTTTAGAAAGACGTCCGATAAAAGTATTTAATTTGGGAAAGGCGCGGGAGAAACCTTTTGTGAACGAAAGGTTTCTCCCGCATGACCGTATTTTAACGGTTTTCGCATGCCGACGCGGCGTTTTGAGGGCGCGTAGCGGTATTGCGGTATTTTAGAAAAAACGATGCGGCGATGCGCCGAAAGCGGCAAGAAATTCCGTCCGCGCAATTTCGAAAGAGGTCTTTACATAAAACCGTCTTTTCGGGCGATCCGCGCTTCGAAATATCGTCGCCGTCCGCCGCGCCGGGAAAGAGCTAAGTCTTGTTTTTCAAGTTTTCGCGCGATAAAGTCTCCCCCCTCCTTCTTTATCGGACGGAGTACGCCAAAAAGGACTTGCCGCACTTACGCGGTGGACGCTCGCGTCAAATTTTACAATACTGCCTTTACCGGAGCATAATCTATCAAGTCAAAAGCCGTCCTTTTTGCCGTAAGCCGCGAAAGAACTCTTTTTCGTATTATCCGAATACGAAAAAAACATTTTAACGTTTTGCGACGAAAAATTCAAGGGTTATCTTTGCCCGATTCCGATTTATAACGGTCATAAAGCCGACGAAGTTTTTCGGAAAGGAGCGCGGAAAAAGCCTTAGGACGGAGTTGCAAACGGACGCGAGCGGAAGGGCGACGGATTTTTCATAAGGATGTAAAGATAAAAAACGTAGGCGCAACAACATTGCGGCGGAGCCTTTTTAAAAAATATCCGCGAATAAAGACGCGCCTCACCGCCGCGAACGGTTATTGCTTACGATAAGTTCCAAGAGGTTTTTACCGCGTATCTGTCTTATAAAATAAAAAATCTCTCCCTTACGCTATCGTCCAATTCAGCGTATTCACATAGTGTTCCCACATTTTCGCGTATACGCCTTTCGCTGCAATTAATCCGTCGTGTTTCCCGATTTCGGCGATTCTGCCCCCTTCCAGTACGACGATTTTATCCGCGCCGCGAACGGTCGAAAGTCTGTGCGCTATTATTATGACGGTTTTGCCGCGCATAAGCTCGGAGAGACCTTCCTGTATTTTCTGTTCGTTTTCGGGGTCGGCAAAGGCGGTCGCCTCGTCGAGAACTAAGATCGGCGCGTTTTTTAGAATTGCCCTGGCAATGACCAGCCGCTGTTTCTCGCCTCCCGAGAGGTGGATATTATCCGAGCCTATCACGGTATCGTAGCCGTTCGGCAGTCTTTCCACAAACTCGTGGCAACGCGCCGCTTTCGCCGCCCCGATCACGTCGTCGTCGGAGGCATTTTTATCTCCCGCGCGGATATTATCCCTCACGCTCTGCTTAAACAAAAACACGTCCTGAAAGACGAACCCGACCTTACTCATAAGGTACTCGCCGCTCATATCCCTCACATCCGTGCCTCCGATTTTGACAGCGCCCTTATCGGCGTCATAGAAGCGGGGAATGAGGCTTGCTATCGTGCTTTTCCCGCTCCCCGACGCGCCGACAAGCGCGGTAATCTCACCCTGCTCCGCCGTGAACGAAATATCCGAAATCGTCTCCGTAGCGCTTTCCGCGCGTTGCCCGTCTATGCCCAATCCGGCAACTTTATCCCGTCTCGCCGAAAGAGAATCACCCGAAACGGTCGTCTCGGGCTCCGTTTGCTCCGCGCCTATACCTCCGTACGAAAACGATACTCCGCAAAATTCTACCGAATAGCCATCGGCGGTTTTCGGCTCGGCGGCTTCTTTAAGCGGTGGCGCGCTCAGCACCGCGTCCATTCTCGCGATTCCGTCCGCGACCTGATTTGCGGTTTCCGCGACGTACATTAGCTTCAAAAAAGGCTCCACCATCGCCATAGAGAACACGAGATAGAACAACGCGGCGAGCGCGAACGCCGCGTAATCCGTCGCGCCGCCGTAAATCAAGATTATGACGGGCATTATAAATATATAAATGTTGTTCAGCACGGTTAAAAAAGCGACCATACTGTGCTTGTAGGCTTTCGTATATTGAAGCACGTAGTCGCCGTAATTTTTTATCGTATTATAGAGCTTGCGGAAAGAAAAAACCGTCTGCCCGAACGCCTTGACGACCGATATGCCCCGCACGTATTCCACCGACGCGTTGCTCATTTCTTCCAAGGAATCCTGATATTTTTTGATAAAAGTTTTCGCCCTGCCGCCGCCGTAAGCCGCGCTCTGTATAAAGTACATCATAACGAGCGGTACGAGCGCCGCCAGTCCCAGCCTCCAATCGAACGCGAATAAAATTATCAGCGCGGCGACGGGCGCGGCGAAGCTACCCGCAATATCGGGCAGCTGATGCGCGGTGAACGCTTCCAATTTTTCGATATTCTCGTCTACGACCTTTCTTAGCTTGCCCGTGGAATTTTGCGTGTGAAATCCCATAGGCAGAGCCGCCAAATGACGGGTAAAATCCAATTTCAACTTATACTGCGTCCTAAAAGCGGCGGCATGGCTACACATAAGCGCGGCGTAGTTCAGAGCCACCGCGCCAATCGCGCAACCGCCCGCAATCCAGCCCCACATAATCATATATCCAGCGTCCGCCGCGCCGAGGTCGCTTATGTGGGCGGCGAATTCCCCGATTATAAAGTAGACCGCGATAAACGGCATAAAGGACGCGGCGGTGCCGATTACGGGCAAAATCAAGGACGTGACGACCAACGGTTTTTCCGTGAACGCCAATTCGAACAGCCGCGCGGTACCCGATTGTTTTTTTTGTTTTTTTTCCATATGCAATATTCTCCTAAAACCCGCCGTTTTCGCTTGACTTCTCACGGTCCGTCCGAACGCGACTTTATTTTAACGTAAGCCTTATTATTAGCGTAAGCTAACCTATTTATCCAAAAAATACGGGTTTTTACGCCTCGATTTTTTTCTTTTTTTAACGGTATAATACTTTTGTTTTCATGATATTCTCAACGCGTTTTCCGCTTGTTTTCCCGCCGATTTTTCATTTATTTTCCGCCTGTTTCTTCGTTCGTTTTTTACTGTTTTCCACTTGTTTTTACGTTCGTTTTTCTATTGTTTTTCACTTATTTTCATGCGTTTTTTATTTATTTTTCGACTCGTTTTTCGTTCGTTTTTAATACATATCTTATACGTTTTTACTTATTTTTTTTCGCGTTTTTTAATACCTTTTTTCGCGTTTTTCCACATTCTTTTATACGTTTTCCCGCGCGTTTTTTATATCCGTTCCGCATATAGAAACTCACTGCATTAGCCTACGCTAACTTATTTCGCTAAAAAATACGGGAACCCGTCCCTTAACCTTTTCTTTATTAACGGTATAATTCATGCTTTGCGAGCTTTTACTTGTTTTTCAGCGCGTTTTTCACGCGTTTCCGGTATATTTTCAAGGTAATTTCCGTTTGTTTTACCGCTTTTTAACTCATTTTTTATAATGTTCCCATATCCTTCCTCCATTATTATATATCGGCGTTATTCTTTTGTCAAGCGATTTTATATGATTTTTATTGATTTTTAAATATAGGCAGGTTGCGCAACGTATATGCCGCTCTTAATTACGGTTTCCGACAATATGTTCCGGAACTCATTTAATTTTGTCCGCTCATTCATGCATAAAAATCTCATTTAACTATAGTCTGTCTCCCGCGAAGCGGCGAATAAGCAAATCGCATCATCGTCAAAAAGGCAGGTAGCGTTTGCGTTAGCGAATATCCGCGTTAATACAATCGTTATTAACCGGCTTTGCCATGCTCAAAGCCTTGCCGATTTTGCGGTCGTCCGCGTTACGCGCGAAACGTTTTAAGCACGCTTCGCCGGCGTAAGCGCGCGCGCCGCATTTTACGCATTCGGCGCTTGAGTTTCGGAACGGCTATTATCTCTAAAATTTCACTTTCCGCCGCACCGTATCCCGAACGGGTTTTAATTAATTCCTCCGTACCGGATATTACGGAGCAACGCCGTCCGTTTGTCCGATTACGCGTCATCGCTTCTTCCGCGTTATTTTTTCTAACGCAACGGATGCCGCGCTTCGTCAAAAATGCTCCGCCGAACGCGGAAAACGTCTAAAATCCGCCTTGCTCCGACAGCGCGCGCATATCGAAGTGTCGAAGTTTATTGCTAAGCGCCTCTTTTTTACGGACACATTTAGCCAAGTCTCCCGCCCGAATCAGCTTTTGCGAAGAAATTCGTCATATAATTTTTTCAATTAAATCGACGCCGCTCGCTTGCAAAACGTTTACGGCCTTTTCGGCGGAGTCTACCTTAAACAAAATAATAGCCTTGCCCGAATTGGTTTTAGCGAAAGAATAAAGATACTCTATCTCCACGCCCGCGTCGCCCAAAATCCGCAAAACCCCGTGCAAGCCGCCCGGCGCGTCGGACACCTCGACGCCCAAAAGCTCGTTTTTCGAGGCGGTATAGCCGTTTTCCCTCAAAATTTTAAGCACCCCGTCGTTGTCCTTGGTTATAAAGCGGACAATTCCGAACTCTTTCGTATCGGCAATCGTCAACGCCACTAGGTCGATACCCGCGTCGCCCAAAATCTTTGTCATTTCGCTTAATCTGCCCTTTTTGTTTTCCAAAAAAACCGCTACTTGACTTACGCTCATAATTTCAGTCTCCCGATCGTTTTTATTTTACATTTTATTTTTCTATATCTCTTGTTTTTATATTTTTATGAATTATTTATTCCATTTTTCATTTAACCGCAGTCTGTTTGCGATTTTCATATCTTTTGATTTCACGCGTTTTGCGGGTAATTTTTGCGGTTTTCATACCCCGTTTAAGTTAGCTCCGCAAGCGATTTTTCACAGCTTCGACACTTTGATTTCGCATATGTTTTTCGCGTAATTCTACGCGGTTCCGCACGCCGATTTCACGCGTGTTCTGCGGGCAATTTTTCGCGGCTTTAAAAGCCGAATTACATATCGCGCATAATTTTACGCCGTTCTATACTCCGATTTTACGCGTAATCCCGCGGATTATTTTTACGGTTTTCACTACCTTATTTTACGCGTATTTTTCGCGCGATTTTTCGCGGCTTTTGCATGTTACTTTATGCGCGCTTTAAGCATAATTTCACACGCTTTTATCCGCCGGTTTTCCGCGTTTTAAGTTAACTTTCTCAAATCGTTCACCCTTTTCGCTTTGCCGTCGCTTCTCGGAATCGTGTTCGGCGAAACCAATTTCACGGCGGCGTTTATGCCTATCATCGCGAACAAATCGCGCTCCAATTTGTGCCGCAAATCCTCCAGCTTTCCGACCTCGTCGGAGAAAATCTTTTCATTGACCTCGACCTGAACCTCTATCGTGTCCGTCATATTCACCCTATCTACCGTTATGAAATAATGCGGTTCTACCGCTCCGCCGTTATTCATAAGCACGGATTCTATCTGGGACGGGAACACGTTCACGCCCCTTATAATCAGCATATCGTCGGTGCGCCCGAAAACCCGCGTCATTCTGACGTGCGTCCTGCCGCATTTGCACGGCTCGTCGGTCAGCGAACAAATATCCCGCGTGCGGTATCTTATGAGCGGCATACCCTGTTTGTCGAGCGTAGTAAACACCAATTCTCCGTCCTCGCCGTAAGGTTTCGGCTCCAAAGTATCCTTATCGACGATTTCGGGAAAAAACAAATCCTCGAAAACGTGTTTGCCGTTTTGATAGGCGCAATCGACGGCGACGCCCGGTCCGGAAATTTCGCTCAACCCGTAAATATCGTATGCTTTCAGCCCCAAACGGTTCTCTATTTCGACGCGCATATTGTCCGACCACGGCTCCGCGCCGAATAAGCCGGCTTTTAGGCTCAACTCCTCTTTTTTTACGCCCATCTTTTCCATTTCGTCGGCTATATAAAGAATATACGACGGCGTGCAACAAATGGCGTCCGCTTTAAAATCCTTCAAAAGTAAAATCTGTCTCGCGGTGTTGCCGCCCGACGCGGGAACGGTCATCGCGCCGAGCTTTTCGGCGCCGTAATGCATGCCCAAGCCGCCCGTAAAAAGCCCGTAGCCGTAAGCCACGTGCACGGTGGAATTTCTGTCAAGCCCGGCGCATACCAGAGCTCTCGCGCAGCACTCCGCCCAGTCGTTCAAATCCCTCTTGGTGTAGCCCGCGACGGTCAGCTTACCGGTAGTACCGCTCGACGCGTGTATTCTGACCATATCGCGCTTTTTCGCGGCGAAAAGCCCGAAGGGATAATTATCCCGCAAATCCTGTTTTGCGGTAAAGGGTAGCTTGCCTATGTCGTCTATACTCTTTATATGCGAAGGCTTCAAGGATACGGCGTCCATTTTCGCGCGGTAAGCGGGCACGTTGTTATAAACGTAATCGACAAGCCAAACAAGACGGCGGCTCTGCAAGTCTTTCAGCTCCTTGCGGTCCATACATTCGATTTTTTTGTTAAAGTATCTCATAAAAATCCCCTTAATCCTCATTAAATTTTATCTAAATTCCCGCAAAACCGCCGTTTCGTAATATGTAAACAGATTTAATACTCTTAACCGCGCGGTATGTGCACAGGTTAAGTATTTCGCGAAGTTGTTTCTCCGTTTATATTTTGTGTGCGTTTTTAATTTCTTTCGTGTTTTTTACAGCTTCACGTAAAAATCAACCTTTAGCAAACCGGCTTCATTAACCGCTTTTCAATTTCGTAAAGTTCGGGCTATAAAAAGAAAAGCCTATGTGTTGCATGCCATCTTATTATGTCTAATTTGCGGCTTTCGAGCCTTGCTTCCTTGTTCTTTAATCCCCATAATTTTTAAGATTCTCTAAAACGCGCATATCGCAATTCCACGACAATCATAGGCAAAAAACATACTTTTTAAAAGTTTTTTAAATTTTTTTTACAATTTACCATCTTTTAAGGCTTTTATTCCTCGTCGTATAAATTCGATTTTTCCGATTTTAAATTTTTCTAACGTTTCGTCAATTTCTTGCAATTCAACGCTTGAAAACGTTGTGCAAAATACGTCATATTTTTTTAAAGCCGCAACCTTTTGATAATATCTTTTATCCGCCGCCTTTTGAGCCTCGCTACGCGGTTTCTTAGCTTCCATATTTTTTAACCTCCTTTACCACCGCCGCCACCCGCCTTTCGGCGATGCGGTCTTACGGACGGTTTTTTTTATTTTTAGCGTTTGAACGAAACGGTATTTTACAAGCGATTATGACGTTCCCGCCGGTATTTTCACGCTTTTTCTTTTTATTATATAAACTCGATACCGCGTCCGCCCGGTCTTTTGTTCTATTCCGGTAAATTCATTCGGTCCCCGGACGTCGACCGACAAGCGCGTAGCCCTTTTCCAGCGCCGCCTTGTTTACTTCGAGCAACTTCGGCTTTACGGAAAGCGAAAGGGCGCGTTCCATTTCGTCATACGGAATTCCCGCCGCCCCGGCGAAACAGCCCAAAATTACCGTATTCACCGCTTTGACGTTTCCCGCCTCAACCGCCGCGCTCAAAGCGTCCGCCGCGACGACGTTATATTTGCTTTTCAGCGCGCCGAGTATGCCATCGGGATACGCCGCCGCGCCCGTTATGACGGGCATAGGCATAATTTTTTGAGTGTTGACGATTATGATTCCGTCCTTTTTCAAATACCCGCAATACCTCAAAGCCTCCAGCATTTCAAATGCCAAAATAAAATCGGCATCGCCCTCGGCTATCACGGGCGAGTACACCTTCTCCGCTATTTTCACGTGCGTAACCACGCTTCCGCCCCTTTGCGCCATACCGTGAACTTCGTTCAGCTTGCAATCGGAGCCGCGCGCCTCCGCTAATTTCCCCAAAATCCTGCTAGCAAGCAACGTGCCTTGCCCGCCGACTCCGGCTATCAAAACGTTCATTTCTTATACTCCCAAATTTTTTGAATTTACACGGAAGAAACCTTTTGTTCGCAAAAGGTTTCTTCCGCGCGCCCCTTTCCAAAAGACTTAACGTTTTTCTATACGCGCGCGGTAAAACCCAATCGAATTTTGTAATAAAGTTTGCAAGTAGACTTCTTTGGAAATCTGTCGCCTAATAAATTTTAGATGATTTTACTCGGAGAGCCGCGTTTTTGACGACGCGCGCTTAAAGGCGCGTGCGAAAAAAACAACGACGCTCCGCATAAAGCGGTAAAATATACGGCAGGCGCAATTTTGAAAAAACCTATTACATAGCCCGTCAATAGAATTGACCTTCCCGCCCGCTCCATTTATCTACGGCTTATTATTCCCGCGCCGAATCCGGCTCGGCTCATGCCGCCTATTTGCGTCTCGCTATACGCCGAATTTTAACGCGGCTCGCAGTTTATTTTTATTCGCGGCTCGCTATAGCGCCGAATTTGCACAGTTTTTTGCAAAGTCCGCAACCGGCGCACGCGTCCGCGTTTATTTCCGCGCCGCGTCCCGCCGCCATACTTATTGCCGGACAGCCTATACGCATACACGCTCCGCATCTCTTGCATTCCGCGGCGGCGACCGCATACGGTTTTTCATTCCGTCCGGATATCAGCTCGCAGGCTCTTCTTGCGATTATGACGGAGGTTTCGCCGCGTTCGACCTCGCGTTTCAAGACGGCCTCGAGAGTTTCTATATCGTCCGCATCCACCGTCGTAATACCGTTCACGCCGCAAGCCGCGCAAAGCTTTTCCAAATCGATCCTGACCGTGTCCTCGTTTCTTATCGTCTTTCCCGTCGCGGGGTGATTTTGGTGTCCGGTCATACCCGTCGTCGAGTTGTCGAGTATCAAAACGGTCGTCCGCCCACGGTTATACACGCTGTCGATAAGTCCCGTGATTCCGCTGTGAATAAACGTGGAGTCACCTATCACGGCGACGACGTTTTTCTTATTCGGCAGAGCCTTCAAAAAGCCGTGCGCCATTCCCACGCCCGCGCCCATACACACCACGCTGTCCACGGCGTTCAGCGGAGGAAGCGCGCCCAAGGTATAACAGCCGATGTCGCCGCAGACCGTGAGTCTGAGCTTGTTCAGCACATAAAATACGCCCCTGTGCGGACAACCCGCGCAAAGTACGGGCGGTCTTCCCGGCAAAACGGCGGAGACCGCGTCCGCTCTTATATCGGCGCCGATATCCGAGCTTGCGCTTGCGTTTTTATTCGTGCTTACGGACGTATCCGAGTTCGCGTTTCCATTCCCTTTCTCGCCGATATTCCCGCTTGCGCCCGCGCCGATATTTGCGTTCGCGTTTGCGTTTCCGCCGCCGCCCGCCTTTTCCGCTCCGATTATTTCGTATATTTTTTCCTTTATGATATTAACGGACAATTCCCCCTGCTTTGAAAAAAGGCTTTTGCCGCGGCAGGCTATGCCGTTAGCTTTCAATTGATTCTCAATAAACGGTTCTAATTCCTCTATGACAATCAATTCGTCCACGCGCTCCGCGAATCCTCTCGCAAGCTCTATCGGAAGAGGATAGACCGTTCCCAATTTCAAAACGGACGCGTTCGGCAGCGCCTCCTTGACATACTGATATACTACTCCCGAGCATACGACGCCGATTTCTTTGCCGCCGTATTCGATTTTGTTTATACCGAAACCGTTGCAATCGGCGGCGAGCCTGTCCATGCGTTTTTCGACGGCGACATGCCGCCCCTTCGCGTTCGCGGGCATCATAACGTATTTCGCCGGATTCTTGACGTATAAAATCGGCTCTCTTTCCTCTCTTTCGCCGATTTCAGCGTAGCTTTGCCCGTGCGCGAGACGCGTCGTCGTCCGAAGTATAACGGGAGTATCGTATTTTTCGGACAAATCGAAAGCGAATTTCGTAAACTCCTTGGCTTCGCCGCTGTCCGACGGCTCTATAAGCGGCAAATGCGCCGCGCGCGCGTAGAAACGCGTGTCCTGCTCGTTCTGCGACGAAAACATTCCCGGATCGTCGGCGGCGACAAGCACAAGCCCTCCGTTAACTCCCGTATACGACGCGGTAAAAAGCGGGTCAGCCGCCACGTTCACGCCAACGTGCTTCATGCAGACGAGCGCGCGCACTCCCGCGACGGACGCGCCAAGGGCGACCTCGAAAGCAACCTTTTCGTTTGGCGACCATTCGGCGTACACCCCGTCGTACCCCGAAATTATTTCGGTAATTTCCGTACTCGGCGTTCCGGGATATGCCGTCGCCACTTTTACCCCCGCCTCGTATGCCCCTCTTGCGACGGCGGCGTTTCCAAGCAATAATTCTTTCACGTTTACCTCTTTTTTCGCATTTTAATAAACCCGTATTAATCGTTTCAAGCCGTACTCACGGCGCCCTCCTCATCCGCAATTCGTAAACGGACCGCGTTCATATCCTTTTGCGTCCGCAATAAAACTTATATATATATAGCATTTAAAGTTTTTTGAAAAGGAGCGCGGGGGAAAGTCTTTTGTTAGCAAAAAGTCCCCCCCCCCCGCGTAATTTATAAAATCAGAAAAAAACTAAATATTCCCTCTCAAATCGGTCACGCGTTTCGCTTTGCCCTCGCTTCTTTTCAGCGTCAGCGGCTCGACCAATTTCACGACCGTATCTATTTGTAAAACCGTCTTTAAATTATGGTGAATCGTCGCTCTCAGCCTCTCCAGATTCGCGTAATTATCAAGCAGGGAAGCGTCTTTCAGTTCGACGGAAATTTCTAAAATATCCATAAAATTCTCGCGTCTCACGACAATCTCGTAATGTCCGGCGACGCCGCTCATCGACATCAGCACACTCTCGATTTGCGAAGGAAAAACGTTGACCCCGCGTATTTTCAGCATATCGTCCGAACGCCCCTTAATTCTGTCCATTCTCGCCGTCGTCCGCCCGCATTTGCACGGCTCGAAAAACAATCGCGTGACGTCCTTAGTCTTGTAGCGGATAATCGGCATGCCCTCTTTTGTCAGCGCGGTCAGGACAAGCTCGCCGAATTCGCCCTCGCCTTTCAGCGCGCCCGTTTCGCCGTCGATAATTTCGGGATAGAAGAAATCCTCGTTGATATGCATACCGGTATCCTCCCTGCAATCGCCCGAAACTCCGGGTCCTATAATCTCGGACAACCCGTAATTATTCGTCGGATGCACTCCGAGCTTTTCCTCGATCAATTTCATCATTTCGGGGGTGCTAGCTTCCGAACCGAACAGCCCTGTTCGGAGCTTGAAATCCTCCTTTTTATATCCCAATCTCTCCGCCAATTCGCCCAAATAAAGCGCGTAGGACGGCGTGCCGACTATGACGGTCGCGCCCAAATCCTTCATCAGCATAAGCTGTCTTTCGGAGTTTCCTGACGATGCGGGAATAACCGCCGCGCCTAGCCTTTCAAGCCCGTAATGCAACCCGAAGCCGCCCGTAAAAAGTCCGTAACCGAAACAAATCTGCACGGTATCCTTGTCCGTGCAGCCCGCGGCGGCGGCAAGACGGGCGACGCATTCAGACCACATATCGAGGTCGTTTTTCGTGTAAAGCACGACGGTAGGCTTGCCGCTCGTGCCGCTCGACGCGTGAACCCTGACTATTTTGTCCATAGAAACCGCCGACAGCCCGAAAGGATAGTTGTCGCGCAAATCGCTCTTTTCCGTGAAAGGAATTTTCTCTATGTCCCTCAAGGTCTTAATATCCGACGGCTTAAGCCCCGCGCCGTCGAATTTTTTCTTGTAAAACGGCGAATGTTTATATGCGTATGCTACGCATTTTTTTAGCCTGTCCAGCTGCAATTCGCGCATTTCACGCCGCGTCATCGTTTCCGCAAGCCTGTTGTATATCATCGTTTCCTCCGCTACGGTTATATCGTTTGTTGTTTTGGATTTCGGGCTTTGAAATTTTTGCGCGAGTGGGGAATCTTTGCGTCCCTTTCCAAAAAACTTTAGTGGTTTTTATTATCAAATAACGCCGTCTTTCGGCCTTTTTGCGAAAATTCCCTATTCAAACGGGTACAAATTTATACAAGAACCGTACTTACGCCCTTTGCCGCGAATTCCGCGCCGCAAAATTTTTTATATACCCGGTCTGCGGCGTGTTTACGCAAACAAAAACGACAGACCCGTCCTACAAGCCCGCGCTTGCAATTATAAGCGTAAGCGCGCAATCCCGTACTGTTTATTATTATACCGTATCCCGCGTTAATTCGCAAGTTTTAGGGCGTATCCGACGAGATTTTAGACGGTTTCCGTGTCCTTCGAGGCGTTTAACGATACGCGGCGTAACGCCGCGCAGGGAAAAAACGCCGCCGAAAGAGACAAATAAACGCAAAAAAACGCGCCGTTTGCGCTTTATGTAAGCACGCTTTAATTAAATTTCAAATCAGACGCCGTATAATCTGAAAACGCCGTCTTTTTAAGACCCGCAACGGTTTCTTCGCCGGTTTAATAACGTTCACGGGCGATTACGCGTAAAAAAGCCTATCCGCGCCGCTCGGTTCAAATAGAACTACAGGGCTTCATCCGCGTAAAACGCGCGTGAAA
This sequence comes from Clostridiales bacterium, assembly GCA_031275485.1. Classification (GTDB taxonomy): domain Bacteria; phylum Bacillota; class Clostridia; order Christensenellales; family JAISNN01; genus JAISNN01. The sequence continues at coordinate 23,005 of JAISOS010000017.1, forward strand.
GTTTTTAAGAAACGGGCGCGGCGGGAAACCCTTTTATAAACAAAAAGTTTCTCCCCGCGTAATCTTTCAAATAAAATACCACACACATTCTTTTAAGAATAATAATTTATCAGACAGCCTTTTAAAATAATATCCCTTTCGTCCGCCGTGAGCGCGTCGATTTTCAAAACGATATTTTTCATTATCCCGCCGCCGTTATCCCCGCCGTTACCGACGCGCAAAAGCCGCGCCGGAAATTCGGTATCGCCGTTTTTCAGAGCGTTTCTCACATTCGGAATTATCAAAATATCCCCGACGGCGTATTCCCCGTCGGACAAAAACGGAAGCATACCCCAATTTATAAGATTGCTCCTATACCGCTTCGTCGCGTATGAATTTGCTATATTCGCCGCGCCGCCCAAAACCCTCTGACACGCCGCCGCCTGCTCCCTCGCGCTACCGTCGCCGGGTTTTTTCGCGAACACCGCGCTGCCCAGCGCTACGCTCGCGCCCTCTTTTAACCGCGCCGCTTTACCGTAATCAAAATACGCTTTACCGTCCTCGTCTGCGCTCTCTTTTATTTGCGCCGCCGCATCCGCGCCGCCGTTCATTACGCCGTTAATATCGTCGGTACCGTCGCCGGTCCTCGAAATAAGCTCCGAAAGCCCCGCCGCTCTCAGCGCCCTTTCGTATTCCGAAGGAACTTCCCCTTTTCGGATTTTTTCCGCGTCGGCGGCGATCGCCTTTGCTCGTCCGACGTAGGACGGATCCTTTCTCGACAGCGTAAAATCCGCCAATTTCAACGGATTCGAGCGGTACGACGAAGTCTCGCCCGACGGTATCAATTCGTCCGTAGTCGTAACGGGGTCGTTTATCACGGACGCGGTTTTCAAAATCAGCGTATCGGGAAGCGGATCTATTTTCGGCCAATCCGCTATATTCGGACCGTATACCAATTCCGTGCCCGCGTCGGGCTTGCCGTAACCGTAATATACGCGGTTTTTGTAGGCCGACGCGTCGAAGACGAATTTTTCCGCGCGGTCGTCGTATTCGATATCCGCGGCGGATGTCAAAAAGCCGCCGTTAGCCGCAGTCGCGGCGATACTTCTCGCGTCCATAAGCGCGACGGACGCTATCTGTCCGTCTGACGGACGGCTGCCCTCGCGGCTTTCGAAATTGCGCGTCGTATGCCTTATGCTGAGAGCGTTATTGCTCGGCACGTCGCCCGCGCCGAAGCACGGTCCGCAAAAAGCGGTTTTCAATATACAGCCCGCCCTTATCAGCTTTTCCGCCGCGCCTTTTCTGATCAGGTCCGCGTACACGGGCTGACTCGACGGATACACGGACAGTGAAAAACCGTCCGCGCCCGCGCTTTTGCCGTCCAAAATATTCGCGGCGACCGATATATTGTCGTAGGTTCCGCCGGCGCAGCCCGCGATAATTCCCTGCCCCGCCTTAAATCTGCCGCAGACAAGCTTGTCGCGGAGTCTGAATTCCGGCGCATTCCCTCCCAAAAGCTTTTTGCCTTCCGCTTCGGTTTTGTACAGTATGTCCTCGGCGTTATCTTGAAATTCCCTTACGGTATACGCGTTTTTCGGGTGAAAAGGCAGGGCTATCATAGGTTCGATTTCATTCAAATCGACAATAACCGCGCCGTCGTAATACGCCGCGTCCGAAACCTTCAATTCCTTGTAATCTCCTACGCGTCCGTGCGTTTTATAATATTCCCTAATTTCCCCGTCGGTCTCCCAAATACTCGAAAGACAGGTCGTCTCTGTCGTCATAACGTCTACGCCGTTCCTGAACTCGGCAGAGAGGTTTTGAATACCTTCGCCGACAAACTCCATAATTTTGTTGTTGACAAACTTATTGTCGTATACGGCGCGTATAACCGCCAGCGCGACGTCTTGAGGTCCCGTGCCTTTTTTCGGTTTGCCTTTTAAGACGACGGCTATAACGTCGGGATACTTTATATCGTAGGTCTTATTCAGTAGCTGCTTGACCAGCTCCGGTCCGCCCTCTCCCACCGCGAGCGTACCCAGCGCGCCGTACCGCGTATGGCTGTCGCTTCCCAAAATCATCGCGCCGCACTTCGCGGCGTTTTCTCGCATATAGGTATGTATGACCGCAAGGTGCGCGGGCACAAAAATCCCGCCGTATTTTTTCGCCGCCGAAAGTCCGAACGCATGGTCGTCCTCGTTTATAGTGCCGCCTACGGCGCAAAGGCTGTTGTGGCAATTTGTGAGAACGTAAGGCACGGAAAATTCTTTCAGCCCGCTCGCCTTTGCCGTCTGGATTATGCCTACGTATGTTATATCGTGCGAGGTCAGAGCGTCGAATTTCAGCTCGAGACGGCAATCCTTGCTCCCGATAGGACGGCGGTTATGCGCGTTTAAAATACGGTAGGATAATGTGTTGCGAAAAAGCGTTTCATCGCTCCCGCGCGCGCATTCTTTAATTCCGCCGCCGTTTATATCCGCGCGACATCCTCCAATTTTACCGTTATTCGCGTCCGCGCCGCATTCTATAATTTCGCCGTTTTGGAAAATCACGCCTTTATTTATAAGCTTTATCATAATAAAAAAATCCCGCCTCCGCATCGGTGAAAGGCACATATTTTATATAATGCCGCAAAGAATTACCTTTCTATTTTTGGCAATCTTTTTTACTCGTTTATATATTCCGCTTATATAAACTAAAATTGACGCCGTTATACGCGCGTAACGGTTTTTCCGTCCATTTTAACCGTTCATAAACGCTTGGCTACACCCGCACGTCAGGAAACAAAACGGCGGCGGATGACGCCGATAGGCGAGCGCGGCGGCGTATCCCGAGTTTTTATAGGCGCGTAAAAATTCAAAACGTTATTTTACGGCAAAGCCTCGATTTACGCCGAAACTTCGGGCGTTTATAAGCGATCTAAACCCACAATACTATCCCGCGCGGCCGGGAAACTATGCCGAAAACGTTATACGCATTATATCACGGCGCGCAAAAAATTGCA
>JAISOS010000051.1 GCA_031275485.1 Clostridiales bacterium
AATACTCTAAATTTTCGTATGCAGATTTGAAGCGACAAACGGATAACGCAAGCAATTTTTCCTTTTGCATTTGCAAGTTTTCAATCTTTTCATCGAGCGTTCCTATAAGGTCAACTATGGGTTAGTTGCGGCGGCAGATTTGGGAAATAATAAGCAAGACAAAGCAGGAACAATTTTTGAATTTTGCCCATTGTTTATTTGATTTTGTTCCGCAGTTGTGATATACTATACAGGTAATAATATAGGAGGCTTTTCAATGGGTTACAAGACCGTAGCCGAAATAGCTAAACTGTGGGGACTGACCGAGCGGGCAGTTCGTAAATACTGCGCGAGCGGTAAAATCGAGGGCGCGAAGCTCGAGGGTGAGCGTTACCTTATTCCCGAGGGTACGATGATACCCGAACGCAAGAACGCAAAGAAGTTTTCGGATAACAACCTTTTGAACAGGCTAAAAGACGAAAAGGACGGCAAGGTCAAGGGTGGCATCTATCATAAGGTGCAGGTCAACTTGACGTACAACTCGAACCACATAGAGGGAAGCAAACTGACCGAAGACCAAACTCGGTTTATTTTTGAAACGAACACCGTGGGCGCGGATTTGAGCGGCGTACCCGTGGACGACATCGTGGAGGCGACAAATCACTTCCGCTGTATTGATTTAGTCATTGACGAGGCGAAAAAGCCTTTGACGGAAACGCTTATAAAGAAACTCCATTCGGTATTGAAGTCGGGGACAAGTCAAGCGCGGCTTGCGTGGTTTAGGGTCGGCGACTATAAAATCAAGGCAAACGAGGTCGGCGGCGAGTCAACCTGCCCGCCAAGCGAGGTTGCGGAAAGAGTGAAAGAATTACTCGCCGAATACAACGCGAGGGAACATAAGACGCTCGCCGACATAATCGACTTTCACCAACGCTTCGAGAAAATACACCCGTTCCAAGACGGCAACGGCAGGGTGGGGCGGCTTATCATGTTTAAGGAATGCCTCGCGCATAACATTATACCGTTTGTAATCGGCGAGGAACACAGGTGGTATTACTACCGCGGGCTTAAAGAATGGAAAACGGAAAAAGGGTATCTCACGGACACCTGCCTTGCGGCGCAGGATACGTTTAAGGAATGGCTGAAATACTTCGGGATTAAGGCGTAAGGAGGAATAAACATGGGAGCGCAATTTTGCGAATCGAATTTAGAGGCGGCGGTCATAGAGCGACTGATTGAACTCGGCTATTCCTACGGGGTAGAAAACAACGCGTGGGCAACCGAGCGCAGGCTTGACTCGTTTGTCGACGAGGCGACGCTGCTTGAAAGTTTAACTCTGATTAACAAGGGGGTAAAGCCCGCGATTATCGAGGAGGCGGTCAAAACCATTACACATATAGACATACCGTCGCTTTTTGCCAAAAACCACAAGTTCCATAATTATATGACCGATGGCATCACGATTGAGGACTTCGCGGCGCGTGTCAATCCGCTTGTGCGCCTCATTGATTTTGACAACCCCAAGAATAACCGCTTCGAGGTTTACAATCAGTTAAAGTTCAAGGAATATAACAACACGCGCATTCCCGACGTTATCGTTTACATAAACGGCTTGCCGCTTGTGATATTCGAGTTAAAGTCGCCCGAATACCGCGAGGACACTTTCCTTGAAAACGCGTTTAATCAACTCGGCGGCAATACCGAGAGCGGCGGGTATAGGTACGATATACCTACTCTCTTTAATTACAATGCGTTTCTCGTGATAAGCGACGGCGCGACAAGCAAGGTAGGGACGCTGACAAGCGATTACACACGCTACAACGAGTGGAAAAGCCGCGACGGCGAGGTGGGCTATAAAAAGAATTACGCCTACAAGTTGGACGTTTGCTTGGGCGGAATGTTTGCGCCCGAACGCTTGCTTGATATTCTCAAAAACAACCTTTTCTTTATCAATAAGGACAAGGAAAAGCCGATTAAGATATTGACGCAGTACCACCAATACTTCGGCGTTTTGAAAGCGTTTAACAGCGTCCGCGCAAGCAAGAAACCCGACGGCGACGGCAAGGCGGGCATTATTTGGCATACGCAGGGGAGCGGCAAATCGTTTTCGATGGTCATGCTCGCGCACCGACTGATTACGGACGTTTCGCTCAACAACCCGTCGATAATAGTAATGACGGATAGAAACGACCTCGACAACCAACTATTCGCAACGTTTGCCAACGCGGCGGAATATTTGCGCACCAAGCCAGTCAAGGTGGAAACGCGGGCGGATTTGCTCGCAAAGATTAGCGCGGTTAAAGAGGGCGGCATTTTCTTTACGACCATTCAAAAGTTTGATAAAGACCGCATCGTCCCGAACACGCGCAACAACATAATCGTTTTGTCGGACGAGGCGCACCGTAGCCATTATGGCATCGACGAAAAAATAAAGGTGACGAAAAACGCGGACGGCTCGATTGATACCGAGTCGGTGTACGGCTATGAAAAATACATTCGCGACGCGCTCCCGAACGCAACCTTTTTAGGTTTCACGGGAACGCCCGTTGAAACGAACGACCACTCGACAAGCGACGTTTACGGCAAGATTATCGACACATACGACATGACGCAGTCGGTGGAGGACGGCTCGACAGTTAAGATTTTCTACGAAAGCCGTCTTGCAAAGGTTTATTTGGACGATAGAATTTTGAAAGAGGTGGACGAATACTATAAGTCGCTGACCGACGACGGCGCACCCGATGAACTAATCGAGGAAAGCCAAAAGCGCATGAGCCGCATGGAGGTAATAGTCGGCGACGCCGACCGCTTGCGACTTGTGGCAAAGGACATATACGCGCACTATTCCGAGCGAAAGGACATTCTAAACGGTAAGGCAATGATTGTGTGCATGAGCCGCAAGGTAGCGTTTGACCTATACAATATTTTTATGGGGCTTGCGCCCGAATTAAAGGAACAGACTGCAGTTATTGTTACCGAAAGCAACAAGGATAGCGAGGCGATGCGCGAGCTTTTCAAGGACGCGGAATATAGAAAGCGGCAGGCGGAGGAATTTAAGAAAAAGGATAGCAAATTAAAAATCGCGATTGTCGTTGATATGTGGCTGACGGGCTTCGACGTAACCGACCTCGACGTTATGTATATCGACAAGCCCATGAAAGGGCACAATCTTATGCAGGCAATCGCCCGTGTAAACCGCGTTCACGCAGGGAAAGAAAGCGGCTTGATTGTAGACTATATCGGAATTGCGCTTGCGTTAGAGGCGGCGTTAAGCCAATACACGGCGCGGGATAAGGAACTGAATTTGCGCCCCGTGCAAGAATCGGCAAAGGCAATCGTAGAGGAAAAAATATCCGTGCTTGACGAAATGCTTCACAAGGTCAACAAAGCGGGTTTCTTTACGGATAGCGACAGCGGGCGCTTTAAGGCTATCCAAAACGGCGCGGATTTTGTGTTGACGGAGGATAGTCGCAAAAAAGCGTACCTCAAATTGACAAAGCAATTAAAGGACGCTTACGTCGTCGCACTCGGCGTTTTGGATGAGGACTACAAAAAGAAAGTCTTATATTACATCACCGTGCGCCACTTCGTGCAAAAGATAGAATACGAGAGCGGCGAGCGTAAGTTTAACCCAGCCGAGATTAACGAAAAGGTGGCAGACCTTATCACGGAAGCAATCAAGGGTGACGAGGTGAAAATTTTAACTCAGGTTAAAGACACGGATGAAAACCGTAGCGTTTGGGATTTGCTAACCGATGAAAAGGTCGAGCAACTGCGACAGACCAACCCGCCGCACATTTTCATTAAGATTATGGAAAGGCTTTTAAAAGAGGCGGTGGCAGAATATAGAGGCTACAACCTTGTAAAGGCAAAAGAATACAGCGAACGTTTGCGGCAAGTTTTAGAGGTTTACAATACCCGCAAAGAGGACGCGGAAACCGACCTCACGATTATCGGCTTAAAGGCGATTTCCGAGGATATGGTTAAGTCGGAGGATTACGCCAAGAAAAACCGTCTAAGCGGGCGAGAGCGGGCGTTCTATGACGCGCTCGCAAGCGAAAAGGACGCGCTCAAACTTATGGGCGACGATTTGCTCCGCGTGGTCGCCATAGAGTTAAAACAAATCGTTGAGGAATACGCGACGGTAGACTGGTCAAAGAAAGCCAACACCCAAGCCAAAATGCGCATTCAAATAAAGCGCGTTCTAAAAAAATATAACTACCCGCCGGACTATACCGAGGAAGCGATTAAGCGCGTTATAGACCAAGCGGAATTTATGATGTAATAAAGGAGAAAAAATAAATGGCAAAGCAGAAATATTACGCGGTAAAGAAAGGCAATAAGACGGGCGTGTTTTTGGCTTGGGAGGAGTGCCAAGAAGCAATAAAAGGCTTTTCGGGACACGAATTTAAAAGTTTCGAGTCCGAAGCGGAAGCAAATGCTTATCTCGCTGACGAGGATATCGTTTTAATAAACGCAATAAAACCGCGCCTTGAAAAGGGCGAAGTTGTAGCATTTACCGATGGCAGTTTTGATGCGGCAAAGAAAATGTATGGTGCGGGAGTTGTGATTTTTGCTCCAAACCATAGTAATATAGTCGAATTAAGTAACCGAGGGAACAATGAAAAGTACATTGAGTTAGGAAACGTCGCGGGAGAAATTATCGCTGTGTTGAGTGCGATTGATTGGGCATGGAAAAGCGGATTTTCTAAGATTACGATTTTCCACGATTACGAGGGAGTGAGTAAGTGGGCTGCGGGTGAGTGGAAAGCTAATAAAAACTTATCTCAGTATTATAAAACCTTTTATGATGATAAAAAGGACGTGATTGAAATTGAGTTTGTTAAAGTGAGTGGGCACTCAAATAACAAGTATAACGACCGTGCTGATGTTTTAGCCAAAGGCGCAATTTCCGAAAATAAAACGATTACAAACTTAGGTGATAACGCCGGTTATATTATTAATAACGTAAAGGAAAGTGAAATAACAGATTTACTCGGAAAACTTAAAGCAGAATGCGTCGGGCTCGACTACCTCGTCGTTGTAAACGGGAATAAAACTATATGGACGGTTCAGTTCAACAAAGAACGGTTGACGATTTCCTTATTTAACAATATAAAAATGGTTGTTCAAGGGAAAAAGTCGAACTTGTTCCAATTGTTACGACTGGCATAATTGAAACCATCAAATGCGGCGACTTCATTTTTGTTTTAAAGAACGCCTATGGTATAACTATTGACAAGGTCAAAGTAGAGGGTGATTTCAAAACTGAGCTACCTACTGTTTCATGTGAAAAGTTGCCGGATAACATTTTGATATTGTTAAAACAGGCAATAATTAACTTGTCCAACCCCGCACGAACCGATAGTGAATTCTCCATGTACACTTTTCCTGCGTTAAAAGCGTTAGAGGGAGTAATAAAGTACAACTTACAAAAATGCAATATTCAAATGCCAACTACAAATTTTTCAATGTTCGATAAAGTAAATGGTGTATATAAACTGCAAACTGGACACTCTGCGAGAATTGGGAATGCATACACAACAAAACTTGAGAATTGCTATAATCATTTTTTCAATAATAGACATACTTTGTTTCACTTCGGTATGTTGATTGCGGGTACCGATACAAACACAAGGTTGCTAAAAACAAAACAAGAAGCGAACGACATAATAAAAGCAACGTTAAAGGTGATAGATGAAAATTATATCGCATAAGGAAAGAGTATGGACGAATTTATCGTAAAGCAAATAAATAAAAATTGCGCTAAATATTTGGTTTTCGGGACTTCTGTCGAAAGCCCTCTTTTCCTGTTGGATGAAATAGCCAGGCGGGTCAGCCACGAGAGTGGAACAAAAGTCATTTTTGACCAGTTGTTACAAACGGGAAACGGTGATAATCGTTTTTTAGAAATTTCTATTGATAACGGCAAATTTGATTTAAGCACGGTCAAACATATTGATAGCATGACGGTTGACAACGAGGTTAAAGTGGAAATTGCGGAATTTCTTAGAACCAATGAGTCAATATTGAAATATAGCATACTTTTAACTTCGCAAAAAGAAGTTATAGCGAATGGAGGAGTGGTTTAATGATTTCTGCCGAATTGCAAAAGATGCTTGACGAAAACCGTTGGGATGACGGAATAGCATACATTAGCACTTTGAAAGAGCCGCTCGATGACGAACTTCTTGAAAAGTTAGGATGGTGCTATTCACGCGCTACCAGATATGACGATGCGAAAGAAATCTATTATGAATTGATAGGCAGACAGCCTGCGCAAGCGAAATATCACTATCTTTTAGGCTATCAGTTTTATGGGCAGAAAGATTATAAAGCGGCAATCGAACACTACGAAAAGGCGTTAGAGATTTTTCCTGATTATTTCATTGTAAAGTATAGACTGGCATATTCGTATCTGCAGTTGGCAGGCGTGTATATGCAATACGCAAAGCCGGAATTTTGGAAAGCGATAAATCACCTCGATGGGTGTCACAAAATATTTCAAACATACAGTGACGACCAAGCGAAAGAGAACAGAAGCACATACGCAAAGATTTGTTTCGCACACGGCAAGGCACTGTTAAACTCAAAAAATCACGCAGATAAAACGATTGCATTGCTTGCCAAAGCAGTTGAATTAAACGCAGATGATTATGACTACAGATATAATTTAGCTCAGGCATATTATAATAAAGGCAACTTCCAAATGGCTATGAATACTTTGAAAGTATTGCTAAAAGTAGAAAGACCAAAGTATTATGTTCTCGAACTAAACGCACAGATTTTGACTGCGCAAGGCAAAACGAGTGAAGCAATTTCAGCGTTGATTGCAATACTGCGGTTTCGCAAAAAGGATTACATATTTCAGCGTTTGGCTGAAAACTATTTAATCATAGGCGACAATAAAAATGCCGAGAATTATGCCAAGCAGGCTATCACTGCTGACAACCGCAATTATAAAAACTTTCTGATTTGTGGTGAAGTTTATCGAGCAATGGCGCAATTTAAGACGGCGATTTCGTATTTTGAGCAAGCAAGACAAAAACGGCAAAATACGTTTAGTGTTGATTGCGTGGAGGCAACAAGAGCAATTGAGGAAATATTGGCTGTAACCGACAACAATCCGACCGACGCCATCCTTGCAAATTCGAAAGAACCAAGTGAATCAACGAGTGTAAATTCTATAAGAAAAAGCGGTTTAGTGATTAAATATGACGGCACTCGCGGTTTTGGATTTATTACAGAGGATAAAACCAACGATAGATACTTTGTCCATATAACGCAGTTTCCAAAAGGAATTATACCCGAAGTTGGACAAATACCGCTGTATGTCGTACATGAAGCCAAAGGAACGTGACACGAATTGCGATAAGACGGTTTACAGGGCGGAGGAAATAGACAACGAGGTATTGGCGCACACCAAGCAGTTTTTAACGTCGCTGAACAAAGAAAAACTGCTTGCAGACCACGGGGCGGTACTTAAAGCGGAGTTAAAGGACGCGTCGGAGCAGGTAAGGAAAATAGCAAAGGAAGCCGCTCAAAAAGAAAAGGAGCTTGCGAAATTAAGGGACGAGGTCATAAAGGTCGTAATGGGAGAGAGCAAGTTCGACGAAAGCCTTTTGTCGAACTTGATACGGCAGAGGGAGTCGGAGCTCGCCGAGTTGGCGGCAAAAGCGGAAGCGGCGGAAAAGGTCGTCGCCGATATGGAAGCGCAGATTAAGTTGCGGAAAAAGGTCAGGGAGGATTACGGCGATTGGGAGGCAAGGTTTGATACGTTAAGCGTTCCAGAACGCCGCGCAATGCTAATCGAGGTGATAGACCGTATACTGGTTTACGGCGACCGCATTCATGTCAAATACAAGGTAAAGGTCGACATTTTCGAGAACGCCGACATAGGCACACAGCAGTCGGAGGGAGGAAACGGCGAAACTCCCTCCGACCTTTCTTTTTACCCGAAACAGTTGGTAAATTCGGTTGTTACGGCGACGCGATTTTGCAGAAAACCTATAAAAGGGACGTTTTAACGCCTTACTGCAAGAAGAACAAGGGCGAAGCGCCGCAGAAATACGTCGAGAATAACCACCCCGCTATAATAGACCGCGTGACATGGAATGCGGCGCAAGCGGAAAACGAGCGGCGCGGCGGGTTGCGGACGGCAAGCGAAACGGGTCGTGGCTCGAAAGCGTATGGATTAAGGCCCTAAACGGGCTTTTGATAGACAAAGCGCGGGTGCGAAGCGTCGTAACCGAAAGCATAGCGGCGGCGCGAATCGAGGCGGGCGAGGAGGACGCGCCCCAAAGCGACCTCGCGGCGATAGATGCGGACATAGAGGCGGCGCAGGCAAGAATGCGAGAATTGAGCAAAGACCGCGCCTCGCGCAAAATAACGGCGGAGGAATACAACGCCGCGAGCAAATCGGTAATGGACGAACTCGACCGCCTATTCGCCGAGCGCGACGAAATCGCCGATAGGCGCGGAGCGGGCGCGCTCGATAAGGTTTGCGGAAAACTCATATCCGATTTTATAGCGGAGGGGCAAGAGCAGACGGCGTTCGATAAAGACGTTTTCACTCGGCTCGTAAATAAAGTAACGGTAAAAGACCGCGACAAAATAATCTTCGAGCTCCGCGACGGCACAACCGTAAAAGGAGAAACCGACGCGGACTGACGGCGCGGCATATATATTAGGAATAGCGGCAGGGGCGACCTTGCCGCTTTTTTTATTGCGTTCACAAAAAATTTGCACATAAGGATTTGACAAATTCACATTTATCATGTATAATAAAAAAGTATAAGAGGTGTGTGGACAAGTTTTGCCACACTTCTGCCTATGAATCCTTGCGGATTGGAGTGGCGGTTAGTACTTGTGATAATGCTAAATAATCAATTTAGCCAAGGCATCCGTACATTCTTTTGTATGGGTGCCTTAATTATTTGGAGGTTGATTATGAAAAAGAATAGCAAAGCGCGGTTCAACAACATTGAACTTTACAAGGCGATGGACGAGGAATACGACAATCCCGAAGCCGCGGAAAAGTGTCGAAAAGCCGGTATAGAGCGCCGCTTGAGGATACTCGTTACTATGGCGTTTTTCTGACAGGAAAACGCGAGGAACATAAAATCAAGGTAGACGATAAAGCGGTTTACAAGGAGCGCAACCGAATAGAGCGGCTGTTCTGCCGGATAAAGGCGCGGTTTCGCAAAGTGTTTACGCGTTACGACAAATTAGACGTTATTTACCTTGGCTTTGTACACTGCGCGCTTATCGTCGAAATGTTGCAGTTTTACGTGAACACGCCCTAATTTATAGTCGTTATGAATTGGAATTGAGCGGAAATAAGAGTCCGATTTTTTGCCGTAAAATACGAAAAGATATTCCTTTTCGTATAGAGATATAAAAAACAACACGGCGTATGTCGCGGAGAAAAACGGCGCGATATTATGTCGGGCAATAAACGTTTCTTTTGCCGTTTGCGGCACAAAAGGCGGCGTTAATTTCTTTGAATATTATTTTGTAAAACGGCAAATTTCGGAATACTGTGCGATCCGTAATACTTAATCTGCTTAGATACCGTTTCGTCCGGTTATCGGCGTAAAATCAAAAATTGCACAGGACGCATTATGAAAAATTTCGAGCGCAAATTATTCTTGGTTTATTCCGGTGATAAAAGCGTGAAAAAATATCCGATGCGCGCACAAAAGCTATTTAAAGCGCGCGTTAAAGTTTTTGAAAGGGACGCGGAGAGACGGCATTTGTCCGCAAAAGTCAAAAATGAAAAAGAAAAAACCATCCCCGCATAATACTCTATTTTCTGAAAACGCAGGAAATGTCCGCTTTGTCGCAGGCGTCGGTAAGCTCCTTAACGAAAAGGGCGCGGATATAGCCCCTTGAATTGTCGGTGGAATGTACGTAAAAATTCATACCGTAATAATACCTTGCAAGCTTATAATATTTTGAATTCGTATGCAACGCGATACAGGCGTAGCCGGCTTTTTTGCAATCCTCAACGGCTCGCGCCAAAAGCTCCGCACCCACGCCCTTATTACGCTCGTTCGTATCGACCGCAAACCGATAAAGGTACGCCACGTCTTCGGACAGCCGCTCTATTCTGAGCGAGCCTAATATCGCGCCGTTTTTCTCCGCGACATACACCGCGTTGTTTTTTATATCTTTCAAAACGTCCTCTTTGGTTTCGGAGAGCGCGGAAAGTCTGGCTTCGGCGTGCAGATTGTCCTTATAAAGCGAAAACGCGCTCTTTGTAATAGTGTAAATCGCGTCCGCATGGCGCGGCTCGGCTTTCAATATATTTATCATAATTCGATTGTATGCTCCTTATTTTACGCGGGAACTCCTTTTTATTAAAAGGCTTATCCCGTTTGCGCGCCTTTTTTAGAAAAATTTCGGCGGTATGTTTTGATACGGCATTAAGCCGGTGTGAAAACCCGACGCGCCGTTCTCAATATGGCTTTTTCAAATCAGACGCCGTCTAATTCTAACTTGAAGGTTCAACGACTGTAAATATCCGAAACAATTTGCCAAGAGTTTTTGGAAATTGGGGACGTTGCGCGGAAAAAAGGGGAGGCAAATGCGCCCGTAAATAAACGAAGCACCCCGCTCCCGTCGGTCGGCGGGGCGAATGATGCGCGTAAAGAGATTTTTAGGAAAAGGACGCGCGGAATTATATCTTTTTTCAAAAAGGTTTTTATAACGCATCTTTAATAAAAAAGAAAAAGGAAATTTCTCTCCGGTTTTCAAAAACCGCAGGCATAATATAAATGAATAGTATTTACGGGTCTTTTTGCGGCTTGCGTCGTTTTTCTTGTTATCGGCTCTCCGTTCAAAACCATCAAAAAACGCTTTAAAGCCGTAAAAATCTCTTGTAAGTCTTATGCCTGCGGACCTATTTTATCCGGTTCTCGCCAAGCAATAACAGCAAAACGGCTTTTTGAGCGTGCAGGCGGTTTTCCGCCTCTTCGAATACGAGAGATTGCCTCCCGTCGATTACGTCCGCCGTGACCTCCTCGCCGCGGTGAGCGGGCAGACAATGCATAAATACCGACGAAGATTTTCCGGTCTTTTTCATGAGCGCGGCGTTGACCTGATAAGGCGTCAAAAGCGCCTCTTTTTTCGGATCCTTCGCTTGTCCCATACTGAAAAACACGTCCGTGCACACGATATCCGCGCCGTCGACGCCGGCGCGGATATCGGAAGTAATTTTCACGCTTCCCAAGGATTTGGCGTACTCCGTAATTTCGGAAAGCGGCGCGTATTCCTTAGGGCAGACTATGTTTACGTCCATGCCGAGCTTTGCGCCCGCAATCATATAGCTGTGCGCCATATTGTTGCCGTCGCCGAGATAGGCGAGTTTCAATCCCGCGAGCTTTCCGAAATGCTCGTAAGCGGTCAAGAGGTCGGCCAGAACCTGACACGGATGATAGAGGTCTGTCAACCCGTTGACGACGGGAACGGAGCCGCACGCGGCAAGTTCCTCTACGTCGTTCTGTCCGTAAGTTCTAATCATAATACCGTCTATGCCCATTCGCGAAATGACTTTGGCGGTGTCGCTTATAGACTCGTTTCTGCCTAACTGCGTGTCGTTGGCGTTTAAAAATATCGCGCCGCCGCCCGTTTGCCGCATTGCCATCTCAAACGACAGCCGCGTGCGCGTGCTACTTTTCATAAAAATCATAGCGAGGGTTTTGCCCGAGAGTTCGTCGTTTTTTATTCCGCTTTTATATTCCTTTTTAGTCTTTAAAGCGAGTGAGAGAATTTCATAAATTTCCTCGCGCGAATAATCCTTCAAGGTCAAAAGGTGTTTGTTTTGGATTCTGCCTTTCGGCGAATAATTCGTTATATCCATATAGAGTTATCTCCTTAAACGTTTATTTTTTATTTTTACATAATCCCGTCGCCATCCGCTTATCGTCGCGGGCGTTTATATACGCGGCTTTATAACCGCATCCGGTTTAAAACTTCGGTTATTAAGGAAAAAGCGTTTAAAGCCGTTCAACGCTCGCGTCATAAAACGGAGAGGCAGTTCGCGTTGAAAAACGCTTTCGGACGGTGAAAAGCGTATTAGGGGCAAACGGTAAATTCGTATTGAAAGATATTTTTAGATAGGGAAACGGCGGTTCGTATTATTCGCATTGACAAAATATTTTCAAGCGGTTTGCTGGCGGCGTCCGCGTATTATGCGGCAATCCCGCCGAAAACCTCGTCGATTATCGCGAGCGCACCGTCAATTTCTTCAATTTTAACCGTGAGCGGAGGCAAAAATCTCAGAGTATTATTTCCGGCTGCGAGCAATATCAGTCCCTTGTCCAAAAATTTTTGATTCAGATTCCTCGCGTTCACCGACGGATCGAGCTCCATGCCGAGTATTAAGCCCTTGCCGCGTATTTCCTTTATGAAGCCGTATTTTTTATGCAAAAAGGAAAGCCTTTCTTTGAGATAGTCGCCTTTCGAGACTACTTCGTCGAGGAAGCTCTTTTTCTTTATAATCTTCGTTACGGCAAGCCCTGCCGCCGCCGCCAGGGGATTGCCGCCGAAAGTCGTGCCGTGATCGCCCGGGCGCAACACGTCGGAGAGTTTTTCGGTCGTAAGCACCGCGCCTATCGGCACGCCCCCGGCAAGTCCTTTTGCGGTAAAAAGTATATCGGGTCTAAGACCGTACTCCGAGCATGCAAAAAACGAGCCGGTGCGTCCGACGCCCGTTTGAACCTCGTCTATAATCAGTAGCTTTTTATGCTTTTTCAATAGGAAATTCAAAGAGGATACGAATTCGTCTGACGGAGTAATTACGCCGCCCTCGCCTTGAATGCATTCCATTATTACAGCCGCGATTTTGTCGTCGTCCATAGCTTTTTTGAGCGCGCCTACGTCGTTGAACGGCGAAAATACGAACCAATCGGGCAGGGGAGCGAAAGACGCTTTATACTTGTCTTGTCCCGTAGCGGCGAGCGCGCCGATTGTCCTTCCGTGGAACGAATTCGTAAAGGCAAGGAATTTATACGCGCCCGTACCGACGTCGTTATGGTATTTTTTTGCGATTTTTATAGCCGCTTCCGCCGCCTCCGTGCCGGAGTTGCAGAAAAAAACCCTTTTGAAGCGCGTGCCTTTAAGTAGCGTTTTCGCAAGCATAACCGACGGCTCGTTTATGAAATAATTTGAGCAGGAAAGCATTTTTTTTGTCTGCCGTAAAATTGCGCGAACGAGGCCTTTGTTGTTGTGTCCCAGTGAATTTACCGCGATTCCGCTCAAAAAATCCAAATATCGGTTGCCGTCTCCGTCAAAAAGTAACGTTCCTTCGCCCCTTTCAAATACAATCGGAAAGCAACCGTAATTCTGCATTACGTATTCGCCGTGTAATTTTAAAATTTTCGCTTTATCCATAAGGTTTATACCCCCGTATTTTTATTCGCGTTTTAAATCAATTTCGATAATAAGCCGCCGATTTTATAAGTGCTATATAGCTTTACATAAAAGAACACTTTTCGGTTCGGTATGTTTTTCCGCGCATAGAACACTTAATCGGATTATATACTGTGCTGTGCGTAATACAAAATTAGATTAAGTATTACTTCGGCGGGCGGCGTAATGCATAGATATCTCTACGGCGAAAAATGCGGCATTTAGATTGCGCGATTGATTGTATATTTCATAACGACTATAAATTCCCATACGGCTTATACTTACTGAACAATTTCCTTCAAATCAAGCGGATACCATTGTGCCGATGCCTTTGTCCGTGAAAATTTCCAAAAGTATGGGATGCCGGACGGTACCGTTTATAATATGCGTTCTTTTTATACCGCTGCCCACGCCCTCGATGCATGCTTTGACTTTTGGGATCATACCGCCCGTTATGATTCCGGCTTCTATTAAGTCGTATATTTCGCTTACGGTTATTTCGCTTATCAGCGCGCCGTCCTTGTCCTTTATTCCGTCCACGTCGGTGAGGTAAACGAGCTTTTCGGCTTTAAGCGCGGCGGCTATCGACGAGGCGGCGGCGTCCGCGTTCAGATTGAAGCTCTTGCCCTCGGCGTCCGCGCCGATACTTGAAATCACGGGTACGAAGTCGCCCGACAACAACTTGGTTAAAAACGCCGCGTTGATTTTTTTTATTTCACCGACATACCCCAAATCGGTGCCGTCCGGAAGGGGCGGAGCCTTTTCGACGCTTATCAGATTCGCGTCCTTTCCGCATATGCCGACAGCGCTTACGCCAAGTGTGTTCAGCGCGCTTGTTATGTCTTTATTTAAAGAGGTCAGAGCCATTTGTACGACGCTCATAGTTTCCGCGTCGGTGATTCGCAATCCGTTTATGAACCGGCTTTTTACGGAGAGCTTTTCGAGCGCTTTATTTATTGCCGGACCGCCGCCGTGAACCAAAATAGGGTACGCGCCGACGATTTTCAGTATGGAAATATCCTGTAAAATCGTATGCGTAACCGTTTCGTCCAGCATAGCGTTTCCGCCGTATTTTATGACGACGGTCTTTTTTGCAAGGCGGTTAATATACGGCATAGCCTCGGTCAGTATGTTGGCTTTTTCTATAAGCGAGTCCATTTGCAAATTTACCTCTCATTTTTTCGAGCGTCGCTTTTTTAGCGGCGCAGGATTGTGTGTTATACGTCGCCATAAAGCGTTACGGTATAATATATATTATTCCGCTCCGCCAATATTTTGCCGCAATATCTGCGGAATACTTAATCGGATTAGATACTGCGAATCGCGAGGTATTGCGGAAATAAGCCGTTTTACGGAATGTTATTTATAAATTAAGCGTTAAGCGGCGAAACCGCCTTATAAATGCTTAGGCATGGCAAGTAAACCCTCAGTTTCGTCCTTTCCGAACATAATATTCATATTTTGAACGGCTTGACCGGATGCGCCCTTTATAAGATTGTCAAGGCACGATACGACGATAAGTCTTTTCAGCCGCTTATCCGCAACAAAGCCGATACTTATATAATTACCGTATTTGACGGCGTTTAGAGATGGCAATTTGTCCTTATCTATAAGCACAAACGGCTCGTCCTTATAATATTCGCCATACAAATCGAATATGTCGTTTTGCGAATAGTCTCCCGTTAGTTTCAAATGAATCGTAGATAAAATTCCGCGGTTTACGGGTAGCAGGTGAGGCGTGAAAGAAAGCGCAACGCCGCGCCCGGCCGCTTTTGAAAGCTCTTGCTCGATTTCGCTCGTATGACGGTGCGTAGTTACGGAATACGCTTTGAAATTCTCGTTGACCTCGCTGAAAAGATAGGCGAGCTCCGTTTTTTTACCCGCGCCCGACACGCCGCTTTTCGCGTCGATTATGATATTTTCGTCGTCGATTATTCCTTCCTTTACTAACGGATAAAGCGGAATAATGGAACACGTAGTATAGCAACCAGGATTGCCGACTATAGACGCGCATCCGATTTTCTTGCGATAAAGCTCGGGCAGTCCGTAGACCGCGTTTTTCAAAAGCTCCGGACAAGGGTGGGAAACTTTGTACGTTTTTTCATAGAGGGCAATGTCGTCGTACCGAAAATCCGCGCTCAAATCGATTATCTTTACGCCGGCGTCGAAAAATTCGCGGCAAATATCCGCGCTCGACGCGTGAGGCAGACAGGAAAACACGACGTCGCAATCACGCGCGATTCTTTCGATACGGAGAGGCTCGAATGCGCGTCCCTTGTAAGCCGTTAGCGAGGGGTACATGTCAGTAATCGGTGCGCCCGCATTGCTGACACTGACCGCATGCTCGACGACCGTGCCCTTATGCGCCGCAAGAATGCCGAGTAGCTCCAATCCCGTATATCCGTTCGCACCGATTACGCTTGCTTTAATCACGAGCAAATTCTCCTAATGCATAAATATACTAATATTATAGAATAAAATTTATAAATATGCAAGTAAATTATGTGGTATTTAAAAAAATAAAAAAAATAAGCAAATTATCAAAATTTTTACTCACATAATATACCGTATAATATGCATAACAAAACTACATTACAAAATACAAGGTTATAAAATTTCCCTTGGGGTATATTTGATTTTAGGCGTAAATTGATATAATATACGATCAACATAGCCGTACGAGCGTAAGGATTGGTCTTTGAGAAACAGGCGTGAAGTTACGCATTCGAACACTTTTTTTGAGCGTGTTTTCGGGCGCAAAGTATGCAAGATATATGAACCATGGACAGAAAATACTAAATCGCGTTATGTATTATGCGTCGCGAGATATCGACGGAATACGGAATCACATTAGATATTCTATGCGACGCAGTATTCCGAAACGATCGTTTTGCGGAATGCGGCGCAATAAATATGCGCTTTATTGTTTATAAATTTTCAGACTAAACAGATAGATTATTTAAAAATAGCGCGGTAAAAAATATGCATTATGGATTGTAATCGCGTTAAAAATAAATATTGAATTTTAGCCGCAAAACGGCTAAAAAGGTAGTTTAGCTTGCGGCATTTTAAAAAAAAATTACACGCCTTAGCTCTATCCAAAATAAAATCGGAGAACGGGACAAAGCCCGGATAGTCCTTGAGCTAAGGCGCAACTATCCGTTGCGGGCATTATTGAAGCTTTCCGGCT
>JAISOS010000052.1 GCA_031275485.1 Clostridiales bacterium
GGTTTACAAGGAGCGCAACCGAATAGAGCGGCTGTTCTGCCGGATAAAGGCGCGGTTTCGCAAAGTGTTTACGCCTTACGACAAATTAGACCTATTTACCTTGGCTTTGTACACTGCGCACTTATCGTCGAAATGTTGCAATTTTACGTGAACACGCCCTAATCGTATAAGTACAGCCGCAAGAATTGCGGCCGGATCTTTGCGTTCCCGAACGATATTACGTCCTAAATTATTTGATCGCTTGTGTTTCCGCATGTTGGACCAACCCTGCTTAATTCCGATTTTATCTTTTCCGTATTTATATTATACCGTCTATCTTGGCAAAGGATACCTTTTTATATGACTTTTGGGGTGAGAAGAAGGCGAGCTTGAGAATAGTTCGTTATTTTCAAAGATAAG
Source organism: Clostridiales bacterium (assembly GCA_031275485.1). Taxonomy (GTDB): domain Bacteria; phylum Bacillota; class Clostridia; order Christensenellales; family JAISNN01; genus JAISNN01. The sequence continues at coordinate 400 of JAISOS010000052.1, forward strand.
CGATGTGTTCGTCGGAAGTTGAGCCGTTGCGACGGAAATATCTGCCCCGTAGCTTTCGAGGTCTATTTTGTATAACACCTCTATGTCGTCTTTGTTTACGGTTATGCAGTCGATGATGTTTATGAGCATGGCTTTTTTGCCGAGCGTGCCGAGAATGTCAAAGCGTACCGACCAATCGTCAATTTCTCCGACTACGGCTTTTCGGCGGCTCTGCTCCGCCTCTATAACCCACTAAGGTCTAACGCGACGCTTCCTGCTTTTGCGCGAGGATTCTCAGTTCCGCTTCTTTGTTTCTTAGCATTTCCGACAGCAGATCTTGCGAGAAACTGCTTTCGCCCAAGAGCGTTTTCATAACCTCTTCTTTCAGCTTGGCTATTTCATTTTCAAGTTGAGCCGCCTCGCGGGCTATTTTCTTGTATCGGTCATTAGCGTCCGCAAGATTTTCTTTCAGATTATTTTCGTATGAATACAACAGTTTTTCTTTGTCGATTGTCAGCAAGAATTCCTTTGCGTCGCGTATGACGACCTCGTCGAGTTTTCTTGCCGACCATACGGACGGCTTACACTTAACAGTCTTTGGTTTATCTAAATCGCTTCGGCAATGATATAGCGGCAACATTTTTCTTTCGCTTGGCGGTTTGGTTCTCTCGCGCGGAGAGTAGGTATACAGACTGGAAATCTTCGACCCGCATTGCGCAGTATGCAAGTACCGTGAGGAGCAATTTCCCGTGCCTTGTTGGTCTGCGTCTGGCGGGGATTCGTATTGTTCGCAAGAAGCAACCTTTGAACTTCGTCAAAATCCTCCTGCTATATTATCTTGAAACCCTGCATAAACGGGGATTCTACGATCGGCTTGTTTTTCGTCTTGGCGTAAAGCAAAAAGTAGCCCGTATAAATGCGGCATTTAAGCAATCGGCTTAGCTTCAATACAAGCCATAATTTTCCGTCCTTGATCGCTACACCTTTTTCGTTAAGATTCCCGTGCAATAAGTTTTAAGCCGTAATGCTCTTTACCGTATATTCGGAAAATCGTTTTTAGAATCTCGGCTTGTTCGGAGTCTATTTCCACATCAAATATGGGCTTCTTACATTCAAAGCGTTATTCTATTTGCTGCTCGGCGCGTTATCGTCCGGCACAATCTTCATAATATCGGAACTCGTGCATTTAAGAGCGTTGCAGATACGAACAAGAATATCCGTATTTAAGTTTTCGCCTTTGTTTAACTTCGTCAATGTTGCGGGGCTTATACCCGTAACTTTCAATAAATCGCGTTTTTTTATGTCTTTGTCTATGAGTAACTTCCACAGATTTTTGTAGCCAACCACTTTAAGACGCCTCTCTTTCTTAGCGTTGTTTCTATATATATCACAAAAAACGAATAAATACAAACCAAATCTATTGCGTTCGCAAAATTTTTACTTTTCATCACCATTTCTTGCGCTCGCAAAAATGAAAAGGGAGGCTTCTACCGCCCCGAGCTTTCGATTGGCAACCGCCGCTTTTTTTGTGTATACTGTAATATCCTTAAAATCAAAAATACCCCGTTTACACCCCCTAAATCGCGGTTTAACTATTTTTCACTTTAATTCTTGACATCAAAAGATAGGGTTCAAATCCCCCCCCTCAGCAATATTAAAAACACGGTTCGAGTCCCCGCTTAAACCGTGTTTTTTGTAAATTTATGCGATTGTAAAGTTTTTATGCGTTTTCGCGCGCTTTTTCGGGCTGCTTTTTGACGGAGCAAGCGAACCTATTTTAGTACTACTTTTTGACGCTTATAGACAGTATCGTAATCACCGCAAAAAATATCTCTCAAAACTACCGTCATCGCAGCTATTGTTAATATGAATATAGGTCATTAAACAAGTCTAATAAAGCTTTCCAATTTATCCGCCGCAGCTTTCAATAATTCCTCGCCGCCGACGCCTCGCGGCGTTATTCCGTCCTTTCGAAAAAGCGGTAGCAAGTCGTTTGTCATAACGCCGCCCTCTATCGTCTCCAGAACCGCTCTCTCCGTGTTCGCGGCGAAAGCGGAAAGCTCGGCGTTCCCGTCGAGATCGCCGCGTTTTTTGAGCGCGCCCGTCCAGGCGAATACCGTCGCCACGGGGTTCGTGGAGGTTTTTTCGCCTTTCAGGTATTTGTAATAATGCCGCGTAACCGTTCCGTGCGCCGCCTCGTACTCGAAGCCGTGCTCAGAAACCAACACCGAGGTCATCATAGCGAGCGACCCGAACACCGTGGAAACCATATCGCTCATCACGTCGCCGTCATAGTTTTTGCAAGCCCATATAAAACCGCCGCCGCTCCGCATAACGCGCGCGACTACATCGTCGATTAACCCGTAAAAATATATTATTCCCGCGTTCCCGAAGCGTTCCTTATATTTTTCGAGATAAAGGCGGTTGAAAATATCCTTAAACCTGCCGTCGTAAATCTTGCTTATAGTATCCTTCGTGCCGAACCAAAGGTCTTTCTTTTTTTCCAAAGCGTAATTAAAGCAATTTTCGGCAAATTTTTCTATGCTGCGGTCGAGATTGTGCATGACCGACAAAACGCCGCCGCCCTTAAAATCCGCCGCCGCGCGAGACTCGCCGCCAACCGTTACAACGACGCTTTCGCCCTCTCCGATTTTAAATTCGGAGGCTTTGTATATATCTCCGTAGGCGTGTCTCGCGATTGTAATCGGCTCCTTCCATCCGGCTATAATCGGCTTTATTCCTTCGACCGTCACGGGTTCTCTGAAAACCGTGCCGTCCAATTCGGCGCGAATCGTGCCGTTCGGACTTTTCCACATTTTTTTCAGTCCGTATTCTTTGACGCGCTCGGCGTTCGGCGTTATCGTCGCGCACTTGACGCCGACCTTATGTTCCTTTATCGCCTCGGCGGCTGCATGCGTAACCGCGTCGTCCGTCGCGTCGCGGCATTTCAGCCCCAAATCGTAATATTCCGTATTCAGCTCGACGAAAGGTTCTATCAGGATCTCCTTAATTTGCCGCCAAAGCACTCTCGTCATCTCGTCGCCGTCCATCTCCACGACGGGATTTTTCATAACAATTTTTTTCATAGCGCACATTCCTTTCGGTATAAATTAAATATTTTAAGTCTTTACGCAATCTCGGCAAGCACGTTCCGCGCCATTTTTTCTCGCTTCCGTACCGCGTTTTAGTTCGTTTTTATGCGTTTCTCAATGAGAATTTCAACAAATTTTTTCGCATAATTATAAATGTTTTTAAGTTTTTACGCGTACCCCGCGAAAGATTCCCCGCCGCTCTTTTTTCACGCGTTTTTTTAAAACGGTTTCCGACAATTTTTTTCGTAATTTAAGGTTTTTAAAAACGGCGGTCAATTCGCGTTAAAAACGTTTTCGCGCCGTCGGGCGCGTTGCCCCTCTTCCGCGTTAGGACAGCCCTCTTATAACGCCGTCGTAGCTTATGCTCATGCGCTCGTAGCCGGGATTTCTCGACAGCGCGGGCATCAAAATCATATTGCCCGCAAGAGCGACGACAAAGCCCGCGCCCGCCCTCAATTCTATATCGTTTATGTGAAAATCGAAGCCCGTAGGCGCGCACCCGACCTCCGGATTGTCCGAAAAAGAGTATTGAGTTTTCGCTACGCACACGGGCAGACCCGTGTATCCGGCGTTCTCTATCTCCGTCAGCCGCGTTTGAGCTCTTTCGGAAAGTAAGATTTCGTCGGCGCGGTAGATTTTCTTCGCGATTTTTTCGAGCTTTTCAATATATCCATCGCCGAGTTCGTAACAGAATTTCATAGCGGGTTTTTCTCCGTCCGCTATGCTCAAAACGCGCTCGGCAAGCTTGACGCCGCCCGCGCCGCCTTTCGAAAAACATTCCGAAACTACCGCTTCCGCGCCGTTTTCGCGGCACGCGATTTTCACCACGTCGATTTCCTTTTCCGTATCCGTCGAAAAATAATTCAGCGCGACGACGACCGGCAAGCCGAACACATCCTTTATATTGGAGATATGCCTCAAAAGGTTGGACATGCCCTTTTTAAGCGCTGTCAGATCCTCTTTTTCCAAACGCTCCGCACCGCCGTGCGCTTTCAACGCCTTGACGGTCGCCACAAGCACGGCGCAGGCTACTTCAAAACCGCCGGCGCGGCTCTTTATGTCGATAAATTTTTCCGCGCCCAAATCCGCTCCGAAGCCCGCCTCCGTGACCGCATAGTCGGCGCGCCTTAAAGCCTCTTCCGTCGCTATTATGCTGTTGCAACCGTGCGCGATATTCGCGAAAGGTCCGCCGTGCACGAACGCGGGCGTGCCCTCCAAAGTCTGAACCAAATTAGGCTTTAACGCGTCTTTCAAAAGTATCGCCATGGCGTCGGCGCATTTCAGCCGTTCGCATTTGACGGCGTTGCCCTGCTTATCGTATCCAGCTACGACTTCCCGGAGCCGCCTCTTCAAATCGGAAAAATCCTTCGAGAGGCAGAATATCGCCATTATCTCGCTCGCCGCCGTAATATTGAAACTCTCGCGCCTTATCGGCGCGCCGTCGGCGTTCCTCAAATCGACGTTTCTCAGCGCGCGGTCGTTCATATCCGTACAGCGTTTAAACGCGACGCGCCCGGGGTCTAAGTTCAGATCGGTATTAAAGAAAATATTATTGTCAATCGCCGCGCAAAGAAGATTATTCGCCTTTTCAATCGCGTTGAAATCGCCCGTAAAATGCAGATTAATCTCCGACATAGGCGCTATTTGGCTGTATCCGCCGCCCGCCGCCCCGCCCTTAATGCCGAAAACGGGACCTAACGAGGGTTCTCTAAGCGCCAGCGCGGCGTTTTTTCCAAGGCGCCGCATAGCGTCCGCCAACCCTATTGAAACCGTCGTTTTGCCTTCGCCGCTTTTCGTCGGATTTATAGCGGTGACGAGGATTAGCTTGCCCCTCCTCGCCGCGTCCGCTCCCACTCCCGACGGCTCCACTTTCGCCATATACCGCCCGTAGGAACGCAACGCGTTTTCGTCTATCCCAAGCGCGGCCGCAACCTCCGCGATCGGTTTCAACTTTACACTTTCGGCAATTTCAATATCGCTCGGCATTAATCAACGCTCCGTTCGGTCCGAATAACGGCGACCTATTAAATTTTTTTTAATTTTGCATTTTATACCGTTTTTATACCGGTCGGCTTATACTCTTACTCGGTTTTGCCCGTATTTTTTTTTGCGCGTCGTTTCCGGCATTATACGGTATATAAAACTAAAGACGGACATGCCGCTTGCTTTTCCGAACCGAAGCGGAATACAACAGCGGCCGACGCCCGCCCTTTTTTCTTTTTTATTATAATAAATAAGTAAATACGGCTCGCGCAGTCCCGCGCTATCCGATGCCCTGAATATAAGCTGCAAGGAATAATACGGCTTTCGGCGTGTTCGGGCTTGTCCCTACGCTCAATTCTCCGCGCGCCCGATTTCAAGCGGGCGCACGGGAAAAATGACTCTCGCGCTATCTGATTTCTTTAATCTTAGCGGCTTTACCCGTAAGCCCTCTGAGATAATACAATTTGGCGCGTCTGACTTTACCCTTGCGCACGACCTCTATGCGGTCTATTTTCGGCGAATGAAGAGGAAAAGTCCTTTCTACACCCACGCCGAAAGAAATTCTTCTGACGGTAAAGGTTTCTCTTATACTGCCGTTTTTTCTCGCGATACAAACTCCCTCGTACGCCTGCAATCTCTCTCTCGTACCCTCGACAACCTTGACGAAAACCTTTATGGTGTCGCCGATTTTAAATTCCGGAACGTTTTCTTTCAAACCTTCCTTTTCGATAATGTCGATGATATTCATAAATAAAAAATCCTCCGTTCATAAAAATACGGGCGTTCATGCGAGACATAAAACACAGCGAACCGCCTCAAATCGTTCAATATGATAGCATAAAGTCAAAATTTTTGCAAGTAAAATTCACGGGAAAGTCGTAATTATAAAAATATTACCGTCGCAAAATGCCGACGCCGTCCCCCGCGAACTCAAAGAGACTTCAAGCGAACAATCTCTCGCTTACGATTTCCAAGCCGGAGCCGGTATTTACGAATTTAAAAAGCGTACCGCCGCGGTTGCCGTTGTCCCACGATTTTGCCGTGTATATATCGCCCGTCTTGACGACGGATGTATATACTATGCCGTCGAACAGCACGGAATAACCGTCGCAGTGATTGTGTCCCGTAACGACGTTGTCGGTGCTACCCAGTTTTTTCAAAAGCTTGAAAAAAGCGTCGTTTTCGGCGTACTCGAAATAGGATTCGAGCGTCAGAATCCCGTAGCCCTTGTCGCCGCGCGTCTTGTAGGCCGAACGGAAGGCTTTATACTCCTCGTTTTCGTAGCCGAACTCGCTCTCGGTATCGAACGGATCCGTGCCGTAGATATATTTATCGTCCGCCGAAACGGTTTTTCCCGGCATCTTCAGAACGATTCCCGCGTATACGAGCTTTGCCGCGTAGGTTACGGCATGGAAAGGTATATGCGTGAGCAACATCGTCCCGACCGTCCGTCCTTCGCGGCTTTTCAGACCCTCTATTACCCACTCGTACCATTCCAATTGCCGCTCGGTATAACCCGCCTCGTATGTGGAAAACTGCTTGTTCGGATCCTTTTTCAACTGCCAATCGCCGGCGTCCATAAGCACGAAAGCGTACAGCACCGCGCCCGCGCCGTCCTTTACGGGGATGACGGTATTGCCCAGTCCGTTCAGGTTAGTATAACCGACGTCGAACACGCAATTTTCCGCCGCCGACAGAATCTCGGCGATTTTCGCCTTATCGGCGCGCTGTTCGCCGTCGTGATTGCCCATAGTCATTGTCCACGGTATATCGAATTTTGCCATAAAATCACAAAAATCCTCAAAAATTACGTCGTTGAGCGTATCGGTTTCTATGTCGCCCGTAAGATAGATAAAATCCGGCTCGGAGGTTTTGACAAGTTTTTTTATGTCGGCGTAAACGGATTGATTTTCAAACTCGCCCGCCCAAAAATACCGCGCGTACCAGCCGCCGTTGTTGAAGTGCGTATCGGTGAGCATAAGCACCTTCAATTCCGCGCCCTCCTCGGCGGTCAGGAAGAAGTATTCGTCCGCGTCGAAAGGAATACTTTCGTTCCATTCGTTCGCTTCGATATCGCCGTATACGCTTATGCCGTTAAGCGTCGCGAGTTGCAATCGCGAAATCCCGTAGGTTCCGAAGAACGCGGTCAGCGCGCAGGCGATTACCGCGACGGTGATTTTCAATTTCTTACTCTTGCTTTCGCCTTTGTTTCCGTTTTCGTTTTTAAATTTTTTCATGTCTTCAATCCCTTTTTTACAAAGTTAATTTCCTTATCCGTGGATTCTATAACCGCTCGATTCTCTTAATTTGTCGAATTTATTAAAAATATTTTTCAAAAAACGACCGTTTTTTCGCCGCATTTCCAAATAAAAACAATGACGTTTCCTAATCTCCCGCCTATGCCGCTCCAAATTTTTCTTATTATAACTCCGCATTAGATCCACATGCATGATCATCGAGGATCACGCTAATTAATACGGGCGCGATTACGTCTGTCCAGATAGCGTAGCCCTTTTCGTTGAAGTGCAATCTGTCGCTCCTGTAAATTTCGGTTTTCAAGCCGCCGTCTTCGTTCAGGAGCGCCGCCGTGCAGTCGAAAAAATTCAGATAAAATCTCTCCGCGCAGTAAGCCGCGACGAGCTTATTGCTCTTGTCCGCCTCCGCCCACACGTTTTTTCTAAGCGGCGTAGGCGCGATAGAGATATAATAAATCGCGGTTCCAGGCAGTTTTTGATGAATTTTTTCAAACAATTTTTCCACTTCGCCCGCAACCGTCTCTCCCTTTTTGCTACCGACGCCGCCGTGAATGTCGTTGCTACCGACATATAGGAGGATAGCGCGCGGTCTAAAAGGCGTTATCAGCTTATCTACATACTTGTCCCAATCGGACACGACCGTACCCGCGACGCCCACATTGTATGTCACGAGCGGTTGCAAATCCGCCTCGGACGTTTCCCAATACTCGATAAACGAACTCCCCGCGAGCAGAATCTCGCCTTCCGCAAAGCCCCTGTCTTTCCAATATTTCAGCTTCGCCTCCGCGTTTATCAGTCTCCCCGTGTAACCCCAAATAAGCTCGTAAGCGGCGAAACCGCCCAAAACAAAAACCGAAACCGCCGCAATTATTATAACCGCCGCCTTTCTTCCTTTTTTAACCGCCTTTTCCATGCAACCGCTCCTCATAAAAAATATAAAATGATACGTCTTTTCTCATAGGATCTCCCGAAACTTTCCGCTAAACCGGTATATGTATATGGAGCTATGATCCTTGAAATAATTCCGGATTTTGGCAAAATGTCGGCAAAATTAATGAAAAACGCTTTGATTTATAATTAAATTTGACCGCCGCCGCTACGGCAATTTTGATAACTTATTTCATTTCCGCAAAAGCTCTCTACTTTTAAAACGCGCCTTTTTCCGTTCCTTTAAAAATTATCCACTTTTGTTTTGGAATCGCCTTAAACCGCTTTTGACAACGGCTTTTTTCCTATTGGTTCGCATAGTAAAACCGCCGAGTTGCGCGCTTTTCGCGCTCTTTATAAAAATTATGAGCGCTTTAAATTTTTGCGGCAAATAAATTTGCCGCATATAATTTTATCGAAAAAATTTATAATCTCAAAAATTATATCTTGTTACACATTAATTATAGCATAAAATCCTGCGGTTTTCAATACGTTTAGTGAAAATTTCTTTCTTTATTTTTGTTTTAAGGAGTGGACAAATAGCAATTTAAATGGTATAGTAAAGATATGGAAAAGAGAATAACGGAATGCCCGAGGTGCGGGGCAAAAACAAATCAGGTATGGCATGGGCATAACAGGTCAGGCACA
>JAISOS010000063.1 GCA_031275485.1 Clostridiales bacterium
TATTCGAGATAAGAGCGACACGCACGACGTTGAAAGCATAAATTCCGATTTACGAACCTAATATCGCCGGTTTGCGCCGTCGGAGCCGTTGCTTTTTCCGAAGCCTTGAAGCTCTTAACGCAGAGTTAGCTTTATTTGTAAACGCCTACAATAAATTCGGCGAGAATAAAGAGCGGCGCCGTATTCCGACAATACACAAAAAACCGTTGGAAAACCAACGCTTGCATAAATTCAGAGAGGTCCCGTTCGGAAGCATGAATTTTGTTTGAATTGCTAAATGTCCACTCCTTGCTCTTTTTAAGGAGTGGACAAAATAAGTTTATTGTGATATAATAATAATATGAAAAAAGGGGATAGAGATAGAAAGGCGAAAATGTCCTAAATGCGGAGAAGCAACAAATCAAGTAAAAGCTGGCTTTCAAAAAGCCGGAGGGCAACGGTGTATATGTAAATATTGCAATTACAAATACACATTAAATCCCAAGCGGCGGGCGTATCCCGAAGAGGTACGGTAGCTTGCGATAAAGGAGTTTTATGCGGGGATCAGCGGCAGAGGCGTAGGCAAGATACACGGTTTTAGTAAAGCTAACGTATACAATTGGATAAAAAAACCGGAGAGGGTGTGGATAAGTCCGAACACTAAATTTGACACGTTTGAGTTAAACGAGCTATTTTGGTTTATACATAGCCGAAAAGGGAATGAAAACGGCGTAAACACCTGTTTAATCACAATGATAAGCCGTTTACCGCGACAAATAGTAGGTTTTAATGTGGACAAAACTAAAACGGCTGAGCAAATACAAATGATAGCGGATAGCGTTCCGGTTGCCGAAGGCTACGCGACAGACGGCAACCCGACATATTTTGACGTAGACTTTCAGGGGAAGCACATACGTAATACGAGGGACAAAAACGATACGCATAATGTGGAGAGCATAAACGCCGACATTCGTCACTATATAAAAGGACTATCAAGAAAGAGCAGATGTTTTTTTCGGACATTTGAAACTTTTAGAGCGGTAATGAGCGTATTTGCGGACGCTTATAATAAATTCGGTGAAGCAAAGCTCGCCAGTCGGAAGCCTGTTATTCATAAGTCGCCAAAACATAGCAAGCATTTGCATAAATGGCGATATCCGGCTTTCAGCTTCTTGGATTTCTTATAAAAAACTCGTTTTGTCCACTCCTTATAGTAAAAAAGCTATTGACTTTCCGATGAATATATTGTATAATAATAAAAATATATTGCGGAGCGTTTTTAAGATTGCAAAATAGTGCCGACGCGGCGCGATAACAAAGGCGTTCAGTTTCCGCCGCGATAACGCCGTATTATTAGTGCGTTGCGGATTATTTATTTAAGATTAAACGCGGCAGTCGCTTCTTTTATATTTCCGAGCGGAGGAAATTCCATGAGAAAGGTCGTTTACGCTTTAATTTTTATAGTCGCTTTCGGGATGTCGTTTTCGGTGTTTCCTTATTTTGGCAACGACCGTCTTTCGCTTCGGTTTGTTTACGCGAACGCCACGGACGGCTTTGTTCAAATTGATTTAACGGGAAAGGACGGTTATACCGACGGGGACGGCACGGAATACGTCGTGCTTAGACAATCCATGATTCTGTCGGCGGGCGGATCAAACGGCGCGTATTTCGGAAAGACCGGAACGACATACGCGCTTACCTTAAAAAAACATGAGAATTATATACTTGACGGAAATTTGGAATTTGATTCTAATGCGTTTAAAATTACGTGGCGCGACGAGGGGGAAGAGCTTGGCGGAATGATTTTGCACGGCAACGGCTACGCGATAAAGTCTGCGGTTATTTCTGGCGGGCTTGTCGCGGTCAACAACGGCGTGATTAAGCATCTTAAAATAGACGGCTCCTGCGGCGTAACGGGCGCGGCGGTTGCGGCGCATAACGACGGCACGATATACGACGTGGAAAATTATGCGGCGGTTTCGCCGCTTTCCGTCGTTATCGCGGGCAAGGCGGAGAACTGCGCGGGTGGACTCGCTATTGAAAATAACGGCGTTATAGCCTCGTCGGACAATTACGCAAACGTGAACGGCAACGGCGGTATAGCGAGAGTCAACAACGCGACGGGGATTATCAGGGATTCCGTCAATTGGGGAAGAATTTCGGGCGCGTCTACGGATGCGGGCGGTATCGCGGGCAATAACGCGGGCATAATTGTAAAATGCGTCAATTACGGCGATGTGGACGGTAAGTCGGCTTCTGCGGGAGGCATTGCCGGCATTTCGAGCGGAAGAATTGAAAACGCCGAAAACCGCGCGCTGATCGCGGGCGGTGCGGTTGCGGGGGGCATCGCGGGCACTTTTAGAGGCGAAATTGAAAAAGGCGTAAATTTGGGCTTGGTTAAGGCGCTCTCGTCGTCGGGAATTGCGGGCGGTATTGCGGGAAAAACGGGGAGCGGAGCGACGGAAGAAAATACGAAAATATCAAACTCTCAAAACGCCGCCGTGGTAATAGGCGCGGGCGCGGCAAAGGGTATACTGGGCAACGGTACGGCGTCTACGAAGTCTAACGGCAATTTGAACTACGGCAGAATGAACGGCAAAACGCAATTGACAGCCGACATCGACGAATTTTTGAACGAATGGAAAGTTTTCATATTGGCTGCGGCTGTGGGATTGGCGGTCGCGGGCATTGCGTTAATCTTTGTTGACCGCTACAAAGCCGTGAGAAATAGGCGGCAGGAAATTGAGACGATTCTGGCGTATACGGCGTAAATTAACACGCCGTATAATTAGTCGGCTATGATTGCCTATGAATTTTGTGCCGCAAAAAACACGGCTTTCTCGGCTTTGGCGACAATAAGCGGGTGAAAACCGTTTGATTTGGTCGCCGCAAGGAGTACGGTATAAGCTCCGCGCAGGATATGTTGCGCGGCGTCTCTAAGACAATATACGCGGTTGCGTTAAGCGCGGCGCGTCATTAGCGGGGCATAAACGATACGGCGTATGCGATTTTTATTTAATTCGAGAAACACTGCCTGCAAAAATCCTTTCGGCGCGGTTCGTGTCGGGCAGGCGGTACGCTTTTCCTTTCCGTTCGTCTTTCGGAGCGCGGTTTACGGTGTCGGTCTTTTGGTCGAAAAGTACACGGGAGAGGTCGTCAATATCCCTCTCTTTCGCGATGAAAAACCTGAGGAAGGATTTTTCTTTAACGGAAGCGCGGACGGCGCGCAAAGCTTTTCAACGGATTTAATCCTCTCGGAAGAGGGGATTTATTTTTATGGCTTCGAGGTCTATACGGAGGCGGGAACCGTCGCGGTCGGACGCGGCAAAGCCGGCGGCGCGAAAGTTGGCGGCGAAAAATGGCAATTAACCGTGTATGGTGCATACCCCGATACGCCGCACCCTCTTTCGGGCGGCGTTATTTATCATATATTTGCCGATAGATTTAAAAAGGGAAAAACCGAAAGAACCGCAATAAAACCCGTGATGAAGGAGTGGAACGAGCTTCCCGGGGTCGCGGACGCGGACGGCGTTTTCCGCGCCAACGACTTTTTCGGCGGCAACGCGGAAGGCGTTATCGAACGGCTGGACTATATAGCCGATTTGGGCGTAAATATAATCTATCTTTCGCCGATTTTCAAGGCGGCGTCGAATCATAGGTACGATACGGGGGACTACTTCGAAATAGACCCGTTGTTCGGTGACGGGCGCGTCTTGAAAAGGCTGATAGACGAAGCGGAAAAGCGCGGAATGATCGTTATGATGGACGGCGTATTCAACCACACGGGCGACGACAGCCTCTATTTTAATAAATACGGGAATTATCCGTCCGTGGGCGCGTATCAAAGCCGTGAGTCCGATTATTACGATTGGTACTGCTTTACAAAATTTCCGGACGAATACCTTTGCTGGTGGGGGGTGCGCGTTGTGCCTACGCTGAACAAGGCAAACCCTAGGGTACGCGAATTGATATGCAAGACCGTTGAAAAGTGGACGGCGTTCGGCTTCAAGGGCTTGCGTCTCGACGTTGCCGACGAGCTCCCTAAGGATTATATATACGAAATCCGAAAAATCGTAAAGACAATCGCGCCGGACGGGTATCTTTTGGGGGAAGTCTGGGAGGATGCGTCGAACAAGACAAGTTACGGAACTATGCGCCCGTATTTGTTGGGCGGACAGCTGGATTCCGTGATGAATTATCCGTTTAGAGACGCGATTTTGTCGTTTGTAAAATACGGGGGCAAAGAAAAATTGATCGAAACCGTAACCGGTATTCTGGAAAATTATCCGCCTTACGCAGTGTCGTTACTTATGAACGTAATCGACACGCACGACACCGTCCGCGCTCTCAACTTTTTTCTGAATATGGACGTTTCGGGATTGTCCAAGGCGCAAAAAAGGGAGCTTGTATTGTCTGAGAACGACATAGCGCAGGCCGTCGAAAAGCTGAAGACGGCGGCGTTGTTGCAATTCACGCTACCCGGAATCCCGTCCGTATATTACGGCGACGAGGTCGGCTTGATGGGCTTTGAGGACCCGCTAAACCGCGCGCCGTATCCATACGGACGGGAAAATTACGAAATACTCGATTTTTACAAGCGGCTCGGACGGTTTAGAAAGAAATTCAAAACGGACTTATCGGGCGGATTTCGCTTCGATACCGAACGGCAAGACTTTGTATTATACTTTATAGCGAACGGCAGGGCGGCGGTGGTTATAAACGGCGGCGAACCCTCGCACTATGCGGCGGAACGGGCATGCGAGGATATTCTGACGGACAGAACATTTAAAAAGGGTGCGGAAATCCCGCTGAAAGCGTATGCGCGCTTGCTTTTAGCGTTCCTTTGAAAGCTTGTTTTTTTAAATTTATGCAGGAAAAATCTTTTATGAACAAAGGGGCTATCTCCGCGCTCCTTTTTAAAAAACTTTAACGGTATATCGGGCTTCCTTTGAGGCTTGGCGTTCGATAGATTTCAGACGGTTTTTATGTGAAGCGAGGCGTTTTTGGCAACGCACTCTCTTGAAAGAGCGATGAGTACGATCGGCGATTTACCGTTGAAAAGCTTTTTAATTTTATAGTCGTTATGAATTGGAATTGCGCGAAGATAAGCGTTAAATTTTTTGTAGTAAACGGCTAAAATATTCTTTTTCGTATTCGCTTAATACAAAAAACCGTTCTTTTGCCGCTTACGGCAAAAATGCGGCGCGCGGCGTTTAGATTGCGCTTATTATATTCCATAACGACTATATAATACCGTTAAAAAGCTCGCTTTCAGGCGGATTTTTTTGACGATAAGCGTTACCTAAAAGCGTATACGAGTTATAAAATTGAATAATTTATTTTTTCCGAATAATGCGTATGGGCGACCGACGATATAGAGTTTACCGTAGGTTTTACCAGTTCTATTTAAACATAATGTCATAATGAAGTTTTTTGCCGAATATGCCGAATATAAAGGAATGCCGAGGCGAAAGTTTGCCGTAAAGAGACGCCTTATTGCCCCCGCCCGCCCCGCTCTCTTTTAAAAAGGCGGACGGTTGCGCCACTCTTCTATGTTTGATTTTAAAGTAAAACCTTTTTCAGTTTTTCGACCGCTTCCTTTTTGAAAGCGTCGATTTTAGAGAGCGCAAAGTCCGCGATATCGACGGCGGGGTCGTTTATAAGCGGCGTCAAATCGAGAGCGTAGCTCATGCCGCGCGTAACGTCCACGCTGTGCGACTCGGAATAGGTCGCGTTGCTGAGCCGTCGTCCCTGCGTCGCCAAATCATACCTCTTGCCGCCGCTTATCTGGCTGTCGAATACGCCGAGAAGCGCGCTTTGGAGATTTTCGCCGGAGCTGAGATTAAACCTTACCTTTTCGTCGTCGGGCAACCAATCCAGATTGCGCCATACCTCGCAGCCGTAAAAATACGGCGGGCGCTCGCTTTTCGGCAAAGCGCGCAACGCTTGAACGGCTTTCACGACCACACCCAAATGAGTCTCGTGTTTGTCGAGAAGGTTGTGCGTGTACACGACGGCGGGCTTGTGCTTTTTCAAGATCTTGACGTAGTCTTCGATGATGGATATGTTTTGAGGAGATTTTATCACCGAGCTTTGATAGTTCAGAAGATATAGTGTCGAATATTCTCCGACGACCGCCGCTTTTTTTTGTTCGGCGCGGCGAATTTTCATCATATCCTCGTCGGAAAAATCCTTGTAGCGTCCGTCGCGCGCGCTTCCTCCGCCGTCCGCCGTTACGACCGCGACAAAGCCATTGTCCGAACCGTAAAAGCTTTTGAGAATACCGTCCGCCGCCATAATCTCAATATCGTCGGGATGTGCCGCTATGGCTAAATAAATTTTATTTGCTTTTTTTGCGTTTTCGGGGATATAAATTTCTGCGGAACGGTTTGTGAATGTCATAAAAAGCTCCTTTTCTTTTTTATAGTATTTTATGTTTCGCGCCGGATTTTTGCAATGCCGTTCGCGGTATTTTATATTTCCGTAAAGAATTTTTTAAATACGGTTTAAAGAGTATTTTGATTCCGTATAATTTTGATATCGCCGGCAAAGGGTTTTAATTTTATATCGGATTTTTATAATATAATTTAAGATTTTTATATTCCGTATCCGATTTTTTAATACTGCTCAATCGACCTTAGGCAAAGACGCCGCCGTAATAGCCTGACCCACGCGGCGGCGGCTTTCGTCGGGTAGCACGATTTTTATATCGTTGCCCTTTGAGCGCAATATTTCCTCCGTCTTGTTTTTTATCACGTCGCCGCCCAAGCCTCCGGACGCGCGTCCCAAAAGCAAAACGTATTTTATGTCGTAAAAGAGAGAATAATACAGTATCGAATATCCGAAATACACGCCTATATCGGAGAACACTTTTTCAATCAACGGATTGGAATTGTAGAGATTTTGAATATATTTCAATTTATCGTGCGGGGAGAGCTTGCCGTTTAGCTTTACGCCTACCGCCTCGGCGAGCCTAATCACAGAGTCCTGAGAAAAGTATTTGACGCCGCAACCCTTGTCTCCGCTCCACTCGTCTACGGGCGCGTCCTTTTGCATATCGACGGGCACGAAAGCAAGTTCGTTTAGCCAGCCCTTGATATTTCCCGACGCGTCGATATAGCCCGCCGCCTGACTCGTGCCCATAGCGATTCCGAGAACGCGGGAGTCGTTCAATTCAAGCGCGCCCGCGAGCGCGGCGACGTCGCCGTCGTTGGCGACGCTAAGCTTGGTTTTGAATCTCGCGGCGATATTTACGTAAATATCCTTTATATGTTTATCAAAATCCGCCTCCGGAACCTTTATGAAAAGCGACGCCGCCATAGCGCGGTTGTCAACGTACACGCCCGCCGAGCTTACGCCGATACAATCGACGCGGGGCAGGAAAGCCGCGGCTTTTTTTATCGAATCGTAAATTCCGTCGTAGTGATAGCGGTAGTCCGAATTCAATTTCGGGTGCCAAACGGTCTCGTCCGCAAAAACCGTATTGCCGTTTATTACCGCCGCAACCTTGCGGTCGCTACCGCCCGCGTCAAAACCTATGCGGCAACCGTTGTAATTGCCGCCGATAGATACGGAGATTTGCGAGGACTCCGGCATGCCCGCCGCCGTTTTGTATTCCGTCGAAAAGGGCTTTTCGTAGATTTTTTCCATAAATTTTATGTCGAAACGGCGTTTGCCGTCCGCGCAAAACGCTTTCGACATACGCGAGAAAAGCTTCGCGGGCGCGTGCAAATGTAATTTATAACCGCCTACCACCCATAAGAGGGTTTTTATCAATCGTTCGCCGAAGATCGAATTTTCTATATCGTGGACGCCGTCCCGAAAGACCGCGCAGTCGAATCGGTATATGCCAGACGGACTCTCCAAGCCGATTAAAAACGGCGCGCCGTACCCGGATTTTTTTACACGCGTCTGAAAGTCGTTGAAATATTCGTAGATAGGGTGAAAATTTTTGTCGATGCCGCAATACATACGGTTGTCTCCTTAATTTTTTTCGGAACGGCGTTTCTTAAATTAATTAGCTTGCGGTGCGGGTTTAGATTTGACCGAGCCGAATACCGCTTTCGCCGCCGTTGTTCGGTAACGCCGCGAAAGAGCCGTTCAAGCTCTCTTTGTCCGTTTTTAAAGCGCGCCGTAACGGGGAAATTTCTCGATACGCTCTGTGTCAACGCGGCTTGGCAGTGCGAGAATGTGATATGGGCTTAACTAAACCAAAAGACAGTTTTTGCAATCTTTACTTCGGTAATTCCGAAAAAAACCCGTTCAAGCTCTCTTTGTCCGTTTTTAAAGCGCGCTCGAACAGAAAAAATTCCTCGATATGCTCCGCGCTTTGACGCGGTTCGACGGCGCGGAGCGGACTAAGTCCCTCCGCCTCGAATATCAGGTCGCTTGTATAGCTTTCGAAATTGCAGTTATTGTCGGGATAGACCGCGCCGTCTTCGTAAGCGAATTTTTTTACGAATACCAGATCGTCTGCAGCGTAGGCCGCCGCTCCGCGCTTACAGAGAAATCCGATTTTAAATGGGTTGACGGCGTTTGGGTTTTGCTTTAAAAGCATATAGCCGTCGGCAAAAGACAGTCTTTCGTCGTTTACCCTGTCGTATGACCAAAGGGAAAGAAAATTGTTCGGCAAATAGCCCGCGTCGCCGGTGTTCAGCGGAAAAATTCCCACGCCGCCCGCTTTTAATACGCTTATTCCCCAAACGGCGGCGTTCACCGTCTTTTCGCCGAGGTTTTTCATTATGTGCCGAACGCGCAAGCCGCCGTTTCCGTACATTCGGACTTTCATGTCGAATTTAAGCCCCGTATTTTTTTGGAACGGCTGAGAAAACGAAACTTCCGCGCCGTCCGCGCAATAGTCGGCGGTGTATTCGACGGGGTAATTGTCGGGGATATACGTCGCCTCGTCTTCCGGCGCTTTCCACATTCTGTGTCCGCCGTATAAAAACCACGTTTCGCCCTTTTTGAAATTTTCGTCGAGATAGGCGCAATTTTTTTTTACGCGGCGGTCTGCGTCTTCGAACATGATATTATTCCGCCCGTCCGCCGTTCCGTAACAGATTATGCGCGGTCCGACGTCTACGGTTATCAGCGCGCGAATTCCGCCGTTCGTAAGCTCTATGCATTTGCCGAAATTTTTGTAACGCGTTTCATTCATTTTTATCATAGACGGTTCTCCTTATACGCGTATAATGTTTTGCGTCTAAATTTTATGTTTAAAATTTTTTGCTTCGCAAAGTCCGTTTTAAGAAATCGTTGCACGGTCTTTCAAGGAATTTTTAACGGCTTATTAGACGCAAGGCAAGACCGCGCGGCGTATCGCGATATTCCCATAAAAACCGCTCAAATTCTCAAACGGGCGGCGCGGAAATATTCGGAAATATCCAGTTAACTAATATTTTATCACAATCGGACGCGCATTTCAAGCGATTTTTGAAAAGAATAATAAATTAAGGGCAAGTCTCTTTCAAAAAAACGAAAAAGCTCCAAAAAATTTTTCAAAAAGGTCTTTACAAACGGCAAAATTTGTGTTAAAATATACGCATATCAAGTCTATCACGGACTTTAAACAAAACGGAGGGATTTTTTTTAATGAAGAAAAAGGTAACATTATTCGCGCTTGTAGTATCGCTTGTCGTTATGATAACCGCTCTGTCGAGCTGTTCGCTGATCGTTTCGGGTAAATATTCGGGCGGAGCGAGTACGGCGGAAGAGTCGGCAGAGGTTCTCGACGGTGTTTTTGAATTCAAAATTACGGGAAAGATGACATATAAAGGTCAGTCGAAAATGACCGGCGACGACGGGCTTATAGTGAAAGATGTCGAGTTTTCGGGAAAGTATACGGTGGAAGCGGGCAAAAACGGCATTTATAACGTCTATATTGACGGCAAGGATCAGGACGGCAACAACACTTTCTACGGAATTAAGACCTATTTTGAGGGCAATAAACAAATACTTGTCTATTGGGATGGCGACGACACGTCCGCATACGTCTATAAGAAGTAAATTTACGGAACAAAAAATACTTTAATCATAAAACGCGCCCTCCGAAACTCGGACGGCGCGTTTTATGATTTTTAAAATATAAGGAAAAAAAGTTTTTTTGAAAAATGTCGGCATAGCGGCAAACTTTAACGGCTATGCAGAGACGTCTTTGTCGGCCGTTTCTCTGAGCGTACGGGGCGATGCGCGAGGCGGCAATCGTCGCTCTGCAAGTCTTGGGCAAGGCTAAAAAAACGACCGGAAAACGCTTTAAAAAACTATAGGATACATTTCGGGTTTATGTTTCAAGTAGCAGGCGAAGAAATTAAAGCCGAGTTCTTTGGCGGTTTTCGCAACCAAGCTGTATTTTTCCGCGACGCGGGTCGGCTGGTGCGCGTCGGAGGAGAACGTAATCAATTCGCCGCCGAGCTCGCGATAGCGTTTTATCAAGTCCGCGCCGGGAAAAAAGTCGGTTTCGGCGGTCTTGACGTGCGAATTGATTTCCAAGCATTTGCCTTTTTCGATCATTTTTCTAAAAATATCGTCGAAAAGCCCGTCGTAATCGGCGTATTTGAATTGAAAGGGAGCCTTTCTCGCGATATAGCCGATATGACCGACGATATCGTACGGCATATCGATATCGAGGCTTTCGCGGATTGCCCTTATATACGGCAAAAATATTTCGTCCTTCGTTTTGCCATCGTAATACGATTCGACGTAAACGTCTTGGTTTTCGACGGTGTGAACGGAATTAATGATAAGATCGATATCGTATTCGTACCGCGAAAGCTCGTCCCGGCACATTTTTTCGGTTTGGCGCGAATATCCGCACTCTATCCCGAAGGCGAGTTTGATTTGTCCGGCGTATTTTATTTTGGCGGCGGACACCGCCTTTGCGTATGCCGCGATATCGAGCTGGGGCACGGGTTTCGGGTTTTCACAAAAGAGAAAATCTCTGTCGAGATGGTCGGTTACGGCGAGATAGTCGAGCTTTAAACTTACGGCGGTTTGTATAAGTAAATCAAGAGGCATAACCGAATCGGCGGAATATTCCGAGTGTGTGTGCGAATCTATCATAATTTGATTTTTTTTAACGCTCTTAGTATTGACCGTTTTTCTTTCGGTCGGAGCGGTATCCTTTAGTCGGAAAAGGAGAAGAATGTTTATTTTTTGAGAGGGAATTTTCGCCGCGCCCCTTTCCAAAAGATTTTAATGTTTTCTTATAGTTTATTCAGATCGGGCGCCGCGTACAAATTTTACGGCAAAGCGGTCTGTTTCCGGCTCGTCGTCTTTAACGAAAAAGGACGCGGCGGCGGAATAAAACAAGGCAAGCGGCGCGGTTTTGCGGTAAAGCGGACGGAGACTTAAGCGACGTAATTTTGCGATGAAGCGGGCGGTAAGGAAATTGTAATAAAAAGTATCCGCGCAATTCGCGAGTTAAAGAGTCGCTTACAACTTTAAGGCGGTTAAAATTTCGTCGAGAATCCCTCCCGCGATATCCGCGCCGACGGTGTTTTCCAGACCTGTAAAGCCCGCGTTGCTGTTCATTTCCAGAAGATAACGGACGCCGTTGCCGTCCGCCGCGATATCCGCGCCGCCGAAAAATAAGCCCGTGAGCGCGGCGGCGGTTTCGGCCATTGATTTTTCCTCACGCGAGGGTTCGTATGCGAAAGACCTCGAGCCTTGCGCAAGGTTTGCGCGGAAATCCGAATCGTTTCGGCGCAGAATCGCGCCCGCAATATTCCCGTTTATTACGTAGATACGAATATCGGCGGAAGACTTTTTTTCGCCGCAATCGGTTGCGGAGCTCAAAGACGGAGCTTTCTTATTTTTTCCGCCGTTTCCGGAGCTTGTGAGGGACGCTACCGCGCCGTAATTCGCCGCGTGGTTTAAAGACGGTTTTTTTTCGTTTTTTACGCCGTTTCCGGCAAGTACGCCGAACCTTGCCGCGACGGGGTTTGCTTTGAGGCTTAACGCGGTAATGACGGGATTCAACGCGTCGGCCGAAAGACGCGCCGAGTCGTTTACGCCGCGCGCTTCTCCGCAGTTGTCCGCCGCGGAATTCGGCGCGACGATTTCGGAAGGCCTCGCTCCGTTTAAAGGATAGGGCGGATTATTCGCGGCGATATTTTGCGGGGCGTTCAAAAAGCGCGACGAATCGCTTGTGTCAATAAATTCCTGAAAAAGGAGAGGAACGCGTGAGCGGGAGATTACGGTGTTTTTTAATTCGTCAAAATTCCCGGCTAAATAGACTTGCTCGCCGAGCGAGCCGCGCCGCTCCTTGACGACGAGGGGAAAGCCCAGAGCGTCGGCGGCGGTTTCCAGAAAGGACAAGTCGGAATAGCCGATGTTGTGAAAGGTCATAGGCGCGATTACGGTTTTCGGCATTCTGATTTTGCCTTGCAACGCGAGCGCGGTCAGCGCCTTGTCGTCGCAAATCTCGATTGCGCGGCTTCCGTTAAAAACCGGAAGTCCCGCGTTTTCGAGAACGCGGCAGAGGATTGTGTCTTTGTCCCAAAAGACGGCGAACGCAAACTCGGCTAAATTGCGCGGAAATTCCTTCGGAAGTTTTTCGGGACGGGGCATACGCGGCGCGTGCGCGGCGGTTTCTCCCGCGCTTCGCGATTCGAAGGCTTGACGGCTAAACGCGCGCGGCGGCGCGTCTAAGGCGAGAAACTCCGTCAAATCGGTATTTTTAACGGCGAACATCCGGACGCCTCTTTTTTCTGCGGCGCAAAGAAAACGCGAGACGCAGGGCGGCGGCGCGCAGGGCGACAAAAATCCGTTATATACGATGAGCGCGTTTGAGGCTTCCATACGTAATATTATACCATATAAAAAGAAAAAAGTAAGCGCGGAACGGGGTAAGATGAAAAAAATTTTCGAAAGTTCGGCGAAAAAAACTAATTGAGGCGACTCCGTTTGACCGGAACTATAAAAAAACGCCGAAGTCTTTCAAAAAAGGGAATGTCGGGGACGGTCTTTTTTCCGGAAAAGAGCTTTCTCACCGCATAATTTAAAAAAGAAAAGGTTTTCTTCGCGCAATTATTAGACGGAAAAAGACCGCTTTTGTTTCAAAAAAACGAGGCGTTCGTTTGAAATTTACGCGTTGAAAGGAAAACGGCTCGCAATTATCCCTCCCAAAAGGGTTTTTATGAAAAAAAATTAAAAATTTTTGAACTTTTTTTCAAAAGGGTATTGACTAAGTTTGATAAGTGTAGTAAAATAACTATGCTAAGATTATCCCTAAGATTATCTTAATTAAGGAGGGCATTTTTATGTCAGCTAAAATTGGTATCAATAAGATATTGATTTTTGTAGTGAGCCTTGCGCTGGCTCTCGTCGGCTTTACGGCTTGCGTGTCGAAGGTGACGCCTACGGGAACCATTAAGACGGAAGCGTGGGAAGGGAACCGGACGCTCGAGCAGGTATTGGATACCGTCGCGGGCGTTCAGGAAAACGGAAAAGATCAGGACTTTTTCTCGGTGGAGACGACGCTCGAGTTTTATGCGGGCGAAAGACTTGTCGTGCTGAGATTTCAGGCGAACTTTAATCTTGACGACAGCGCTGAGGACGAGATGCTGCTTGAATTAGTGGACGAAACCGACGAATATATCGTTATCGGCGGAATCTACTCTAAAAACCGCGAAATATACATTACGTCCGGCAACTTCAACTTCACTATAGAGGACGTGGATTTGCTGAACGGCGTGGCGGGCGCGCTCAGCAAGTTTTTTGCGATTGACGTGGGAGACGTTCTCGGCGGAATTTCCATTGAAGGAATGGACATTACGGCGATACTCGGCGGCGTGCTGTTCCCGAGCGCGGTAGTTACGACAAGGGCTCCTTTAAGGGGTCAGTCCGGAGACACGTATATGACCGTCGAAGCCCAAATGGATCTCGACGCGCTTGTGTCGGTAGTTTTGGGCGTTACGGGAATGGTGAACGACGCCGTTTTGTCGGCGATGGGCGTCGATTTGAACCAGGTTCTCGAAGACCTTACCGGTATGCCGCTTATCAGCGTGACGGACGGCGAGGGCGTTATTACAAAACAAGGTTACGACGACTTTCTGGCGGAAATTATCGGAGTCAAGGACGGCGGCAAGCCGTTCGCGGGAACGACTCTCGTTATAAACTTAGTCAACGGGGAGCTTAGCGATGTGGACATAATCGGCAAATACGCCAAAGCGGGGGAGAGTTCCGTAAGCGTGGGCGCCGGTTTCAGAGCAATAAGCGTTTCGCCGGAAAAGACGGATATAATAATGCCGGACTTTGTCAGCGACTTCGATTTCGGATCTATACGGTTAGTCGGCGAGGGGACCTTGCCGGAAATAGGCGAAGTGGATATAATCTTAGATTTAAGAATTAAGCCCGATTTAATCGACGGAAAGGACGCGAACGAAATTTCATACATAGTGAACCGCAAGGATAACGGCGAACTCGTTATGGCGGGCTATTATAAGGAGGGTTCTATATATCTTGATTTGAGCACGGTTACGATCCCTCAGCTTGGCGGTTTGAGCTTAAACGAGATGGGCTTGGGCAAGCTCAAAATAGACGGCGTCGATTTGCAGGCGTTACTGGCGGAGTTGGTAGGCGCGATAACGGACGCGGCGACGGGTCTTGCGGACGGAATTTTGAACGGTGACGGCGAGCCCGCGTCCGCGGCGGTATACGCGATAGGCGCGGACGACGGCGTAACCGTGGACGTGAATTATTTGTTCGGTATTTTGGTTGCCGGCATAGGTACGGGCGACGGCGAGATTTATTTTGATCTCGCGTCCTCGACCATAGAGAAATTACTGACGGATCTCGGCGTGGCGAACGAGATAGACAAGTTTGCCGGAAAGAGCTTCTACGACGCGGAGGGCGAGCCTATAGAGGAATTGCAGGTCATAGCCGACGCGCTGTCTTTTATCGGCGTCGATTTAATCGACCTTTTGGACGGCTTAGGCGGCAAGGTAGAGGACTTTGTCAACGGCTTGGGTCTCGATATAAGGTTCTCCGCTCTCTATAAGGACGGGTTGGGTTTGAAAGTGGATGTTAATGCCGGCGACGCCGACGTCGGGGATTTGACGCTCCGCGTGGCGAAATACGGCGACGGATCGGCTAAATATTATTTTCCGTCGGATTTGGACGCGTACCGCACGTTCGATTATTCCAATATATCCTTTTCGGGGGCGGTTTTGTTGCCCGGCATGAGCGCGGAGTCGGAATATACGCTCGTCGTTTCAAATATAGATAATATCGACGAGCTTGCGGTTTCGTGGACGGTAAGCGACCAAAACGGCGCGGACATTATCGGCGTGTATTATTACGGCGGTACGCTGTACGCGAACCTCGGGGCGGAAACCGAAATATTAGGCTTTACGCTCGGCGACTTAAATTTAGACAAAATCGCGATAGATATAGAGGAGTTCATAAACGGAATGACGAACGGGGAAAGCGGGATTCCGGCGACGTCTGCGGACGAAAGCGCGGCGCCGACCCTGGACGACATAATCGCTTTCTTCGATATTACGGAATTAGGAGGCGACGGCAAGACCGGATTCGCTCTGACGAACGAGGGCTTCTTAGGATTAGTCGAGGAGCTTGTGGGTTCTTCGCTGTATAACGGATTGAAAAGTTTCCTGCCTCCCGTCGAGGCGTATGCGAACGCAAGCCTGTTCGAGTTGCTGTTCGGCTTCGAGCTTGGATATTTCGAGGAGAAAATAAGCTTTACGGCTGATTTTAAAACCGTTTATTTCGGACTCAACGCTGAAAAGGGCGTCTATTCGGCTAACAAGATAGAAAAAGACTCCGAGGAAGCGAAAAGTTATATTAATATGGACGAGTTGTTCGGGAGCGTATCCTTTACGGGTAAGATCGATTTACTCGGCGCGGATATGAAAAAGCTTGATTTCGAGCTTATAGTGACCGACATTTTAGATCTTGACAACTTAAAGCTGTCTTTCGAGGCGACTGTCGGTTCGACGCCGTTCTTCTCGCTGTATTACGACCAAGCGGAAAAGAACGTATATTTGGACGTGGGTTTAGTCGAGCTGTTCGGGTTGTCCGTCATAGATATGAACATAGGTAAGATTATCGTGCCTAACGTGGATTTGGCGGGGATATTGTCCGGCAGCGGGGAAGTTCCTTCCGCGAGCGCGGACGAAAGCGGGGATTCGCCGGTGTCGGCGGAGGAGCTTTTCTCCTGGCTTTCCGGCGAATACAGAGACGGCGTAATCAGTCTGGGCTTAGACCAGACGGGAATTAAAAATCTTTTACAAAAAATTCTTTCGGAGTCGCTTTACGCCTATATCGGCGCGATTTTGCCGCCGTCCGAGGTTTCTGCCGTTTTGAATTCGGAAGACGGCTATGCCGCGCTGAATTTGGCGTTTGCCGCGGAGAATATGGGCTTCACTTTGAGCGGAATAAAATTCGCGGCGGACGAGGCTAAGAGTCTGTCGGCGAGCGACGGCTACGTTGAGCTGAGCGAAGATATTCTGCTTGGCAATATAGCGTTGTCGGGTCGGGCGGCGATACCGGGCACGAGCGGCTTGTACGATTTCGAGCTTATCGTAACGGGTTTGAACGATCCCGAGAACTTCGCTTTTTCTCTCGAAACTAAGCAAGGTGACGCGCTTGGCTTATCCGTATACTATATAAGGGCGGAGAAAAGCGCGTACTTCTATTTCGGCGAATTCGATATATTCGCGTTCGATCCTGCGGTATTGAATATGCGGAAGATTAAGCTTGTCAATATAGACATAGATCCGGGCGCGGTTATACCGAGCGCCGAGAGCGGCGCGGCGGGAGCCGCGGACGAGGGGAGCGGTCTTCTCGACGGGCTTGACTTTGCGGAGCTTTTGGAAGAGATATTCGGCATGGTAACCAATACGTACAACAATACGTCGGGCGTACTGACGTTGGGTCTGTCGAACAATAACTTCGGAAAAATTATAGATACGGTTTTGGGCGAATATCCGAGGCTACTTGATATAGCCTACGACTTAATACCGGGCTTTTCTTTCAGCGCCGATTGGGATTCCGCGCAGGGCTCTCTCGGTTTCGGACTGACGGTGTGGGACGCGCTTGAATCGGGCATAAACAAGGAAGCCGACGCGGCGGCCTATGTGAGCGGTATAGCTTTCGGTTTCGACGAGACTTTGCCGAATAACGGCGGAGCCGCCGTGCCGCAGAACAAGGAAAGCTTCCTGACCTTAGAACAGCTGTTCCGCCATATACAGATAAACGGAACGGGCTCGGTTGCGGGCGCGGGCGAGGTGGATTTCCAAATCAACCTCGACATCAATCTTGAAAACACCGCAAACGCGGAGTTCAGCTTTATAGCGAATAACGCGGACGGCATAGTGTTCGCGCTGTACAATTTCGGAAACGACGTGTACGCCGATATTTCGGGCATAGCGCTCGACAAGCTGAATCCGGGCGCGATTTTGAGGGAAAAAATAGTAATATCGGGTCTTAACGCCGCCGACGTCATCAACGGCATAATCGGCGACCTTTTGGGCAGTTTCTCCGACATAGGCTCGGAAACGGCGGGCGGGATTCCGTCGACCGCGGACGAGGGCGAGGGTCCGGAGGACGCGTTCAAAAGCTTGTACGATATTCTCGACCGGTTAAATCCTACGCTGTCTCTCCTGGGCGCGAATATCGAGCTGTCGCCGGCGAAAATAGAAGATTTGCTGTCGACCGTTTTGGAAATGGATTTAGGTTTTGTGTTCGATCAATTCCTGCCCGGCGCGGAGATAAGCCTTGATTTCAGCGATTTTCTGAATATCGGCTTTGACGCCTATCTGAATTATAATACGACGACGCAAACTAAGGAGACTTTGTTCAGTTTCAGACTTAACGAAGGCGACGGTCTTGTATTCGGGAGCTTCGAGAGTTATTTGGACGTTAAGGATGACGCGGCCTTTAAGACCGTAGACCAAATCCTCGCGGAATTTCAGTTGCGGGCGAGGGTGGAGGCGGACGTCACCCTGACGTTGGACAACGGACAGGCGAGTGAAGACACCGTCGAAAACTTTATCAATAATATTCTGGGCGCGGCGACGGACGACGATTCGGGAGATACCGCGTGGGGGCCGCTCGGGGAAATCGATATCGTATACACGGACAGAGAAGAGCTGACGTACGGCTTTATCGCCGACGTGAAACTCGACCCTAACGACATTAAGAACACGGACGTCCTTATAGAATTATACACGGGCAAGAACGCGGCGAGGCGGCTTATGTTCGGTTTCTATATCGACGACGGCATAGGCTTTATCGACCTCACCGGACTCGTGGGCGCGGCCGAATACGGTAACAAGGACGGATTGAGACTCGCCGTAAACGAAGTCAACATCATGGGCATCCTGAAATCTATAATTCCGGAGACGCTCGCGGCGACGGCGAGCGGGGCGGGAGGCGTCGCGAGCGTCGCTTCCGACGTGAATATCTCGCTTCCGATGAGCATCGAGCTTCTCAAAAACATTTTGGGTCTGCTCGCGAATAAACCGGCGGAGGACGCGGAGATTCCTATTCCGAACCTCGGCTTCGAGAATTTCAAGATAGACCTGAACAATTTTACGGCGTCGGGAACGGTTTCCGCTTTCGGAACCGCCGCCCGTCCGCAGATAACGCTGGACGTGGCGGGCAGGCTCGACGCCGCGCGCGAGGGCGCGGTCGATTTCGGCTCCTTTAAAGCCAACAAGAACCTGTTCGTTCTCGTCAACGCAAAGTACGGTCTCGGCGACTTCGCGGGAATACTTACCATACTCGACAACTCGCTGAGTACAAGCGCCGCAAGTCGGGATATGTTCAACGGCAATATCCTCGTGCAGAACAAGGAATCGCTGGCGACCGGCAAAAGCGATTTTAATCAGACGAGCAGTATCTATATCTTTAAGATAAAAGAGGGTGGGACGTCCGGCTCGAACGATCCGATGAGTTCGCAATATAATTATTCCGGTCTCGGGCTTAACAACGCGCTGGGAATCTTGATCGACACGAGTTATAACTTTACAATCAGAACAAGCGATCTGATACCCGACTTTCCTACGACCGGCACCAACGGAAGCTCTAACAGCGTGAGCTATAAAAGCGGAGCTATCGTTACCCAGGGCGATTTGGATTTGGCTTATTTCTTCGCGCTGAAAGAAACCTCGCTTGAAGTATACGCCAGAATCGGAGGAGAAATTAGGGTAGGGTCTAACATATCCGTTACGGCAAGTGCGCTTTCAGTAGACGCAAGCGCCGATATTAAGACGGCGGTGTCAGGCATGCCTATTCCGATGTACACGCAGATCAATCTGACTTCGCTTAGCGATCTCAGCCTTAGGAACATCGCGGGCGGCATAGCTCTCCCGGACGGCGCGAAGCCGATAGTTACGGGAGCGGAGGAAGAGCCGGCGGAGGAAGCCTCGGCGCCGCTGATTGAGAAGACGACCGTAAAAGTCGCCGCGAGCGAAACGACGTTTACCGTCGGCTTTAATCCCGTCGCTCTCGACAAGGCGATCCTGTCTTTCGAGGAGAGTCTCTTAGGCTCGCTGGCTCCGGGCGCGACGGTCGATATCGCTAACGGCTCCGGTAACAGATACGTCGCCGATACGGTCTGGGACGGCGTCAGCGCGATGATAATCGGCTTCGTTATGTCGGAAGGCGGACGGAATCCGACGGAGGTTTTGCAGGACGCTGTCGAAACCGGCTCCGGCGGCGGAGGCAATTCGGGCAAGGACGATATGCAGAACTTCATAAACGCGCTCCTGCCTCTTCCGAGGTTGGACGAAACCTCGACCGCCACCCTGACGATTATCTTTAAGAACGGCAGAATTTCCCAGCTGGATGCGAGCTTCGACGGCGTCGGCAACGAGAAGCTGGTATTAAGCATAAAGCGCAACGGATATAGCTTAATTGCCGAGGGCGACAATTTGGGTCTTAATCAGGCCACGAGCGTTTCTAGCGTAAACGTAACGTCGTATTCCACGGCGGACGCTTACGAGAATATTAAGCATACGGCCGTCGTAACCTATGACGGCGGCGTGTCGAGAGCGGAAAATATCGCTTGGGACTTCTCGGAGGTTAGGGCGGTTATAGCGTCCGGCGCGCTCGGAACAAAGGGCGTGGACGGCAAAAACGCGAAATTTACGGTCAGGGGCGTAGTCGGAAACACCGGTTATTCGGCGACGATGACGCTGTATATCCTGAACGGGCAAAACGACGCGGACGGTACGGTGGACGCTCCGGGCGGGTACGCGTTCGCCAATCCGAATGTTGTGCATAACGTAGACCCTTATAACGCGCAGTGGAGAAGCGGGCTTACGGGAAGCTATCAGATAACGTTTATGATAGACATAGGCGGCTCGGGAACGACGACGATATCGGTTGGCGTCGCCTGGGACACGGGAGGCGTCAGCCTGGCGGGCTTCGATAGGGATTATACGGCGTATATCTCCTGGAACGGCTTGCGCGAGGCGAGGACGGTACACGTCAACACAAGCGCGGTCAAGACGGTCAAGACGGTTACCTCGGGCGGTCAGCCTATTCCGGCGACGCAGTTCAGAGTTACCAACGACGGGTCTTCCTATGAGGGCTACGGCTCCGCGACGGTTAAGTTTAACGACGACAGTAGTTATACTTACCCGGTGTCTTGGAGCGGGAGCATAGGCTCTTACGGAGTTTTCAAAAGAGTCGGGAAGATTACCACGCCGACGGAAACATATACGATTGAGCAAACCGTTACTTGCGTTATGCTCGTTACGAACCACGTCGAATACAGAAACGGCGTGACGCCGGGTACCGCGGGAAACAACGATCCGCTGAGATTGAACAATGACGGCGCCAACAACGGAAGGATTTGGTATATCGCGCCGGACGGAACCTTGTCGAAAACCACGGTTTCAAGCATTAATTTGAACGGCGCGCCGACCGTTGTGGGCGAAGCCGTGAACGTAAACAGAGACGGCGTCGCGGGTAACGGCTCCAAAACTATAGTAAACGGCGGAAATACGAACGCCAAGCTCCTGGTTACGGTCAACGCGGGCAACGGACTGCCCGCGGGCACCGTATTCAGAATAGGCGTGTCCTACGGCTCGAGTTACGCGAACCAAACGGGAACCAACGGAGACGACAACGGCAGTCCGGTTCCTACGAACGAGGCGGGACAATATGTGGATGCAAGTCCCGAATCGACGGGCGCGAACGTCTATACGAAGGTTATCGCGAAAGGAACGGCGCTTACTTCCTCCGATATGCCGACGATGGTTCTGAGAGCGACTATAGGCGCGTGGATTCAGATAACTATAAGCGGGCTCAGCGGAACGGGTGAAAGCTATATGGTAACGGCAAAGGGCGTGCCGGATTTGAAAATAAACTGGGATTTCACGGGCTTGGACGTCAATACGCCGGGAGAGTACACGGTAAACGGTTTCTTGTTCTACAGAGATACGACGCAAAACGTTTCCTGTAAGGTTACCGTTACGGAATAAAGCGGCTTTCGGGAAAAGACGCGTTTATCGGGGATAAACGGGAATTACGCCAAGCGGTCCGGAAAGCCCGCTTGGCGGGTTCATACGTAAAACGGCGCGCGGGAGGACGGCAAGACCTTTTCGCGCGGCGAAACGGCGCGGAACGGCGTTTTTACGAAAACCCCGCGTTTCGCGGAGTTTTAGGAATCGTCGGTTGCGGGAGCGCGGGGGCAAGCGCGAATACGCGCCGGCGGACAAACCGCGCGGCGGCCGGTCGTAAAAAAATACCGGGCAATTCGTTCTTATGATAATTTGCCGAACCGCAGTCCCTCCTCCGCCAATAAAAATTATCCGTATTCTTTCATATTTACCCTCCTTAAAAATACGGTGGAGGGGAGCTGCGGCGGATCGAGAGTTTTATAATAAACGGCATAATAAACGGCGCTTACCTTACTTACGGGGAGAGGTTAAGGTCTTTCTTGGAAAAGAGGCGCGCGGAGAAAGAACCTTTCCGGTTCGAGGGATTTCCTCCGTTTTTAAGAAAACACGGGGAGCGACGTTCCGTTCTGAACGGGACTTACGTTTAAAAATACTAGGGTCTTTCGGGAAGGGGCGCGGGAAGAGAGAATCTTTTCGTCGGAAAAGGTTTCCGCCGCGTTAAAAAAAACATAAAATAAAAAACAGAAAAAAACAAATCCATTACGGAGGGACTATTCATGACGGTAGGGAAATTTACTTGGGGCACAATAAAATTCGTCGTCAATTTTGTCGTCATAATTATGCTCGGCATGAGCGCGTACTTCATTTATTCGACGATTACGACTATGCCCGTTTCGGCGGAGTTGCTGGAATTAGAGCCCGCGGGTACTAATTTCGGCGTGGATCCGGAAAAATTTACGGACGGCGAAGCGTTCGGCAAGATTTTGAAGGGCGATTATTTTATCGACGGCGCGGACGGTATGGGCGAGATCAAGGCGCGCGACGCCTTGAATTACGGCTTGACGTACTTCCCTTACGATTACGCGAGTAATTATCCGGCGTCCGCGATATACGCGAACACCGATATGACGAAAATTAATCTTTGGTTGGGCGCAGGCTCCATAGCAGGACGTTACGGATACGAGTTTGACGACTACGATTACGCGGCGGGCAGACCTAGGATGCAGGGAGACAGTCTTATCGCTCCGACTTTCAGTTTTAATAATTTGGACGACATGAAAGCGCAGCTGTACGGTTATTTCGACGACAAGCCGGGGGACGAGATCGTCGCCGACACCATAATAGCCTACTGGACTCTCCGTATAGGCTCGCAGGTCGAATCCTACGTCCAGTTTAAGGGCGAGAGAATGACCGCGGAGGGCGGCGGCGCGGGCGGCATGTCCGGCGTAAACCTGACCGGAGACACGATTATAAGCGCGATTAACTTTAATTATTACGGCTATAAGCTGGCGAAATCCACGACGATGATTACGAAAGTGAGCGCGTCTTTCGCGAAAGGTCTGTTAGGCAGTATCCTAACCGTGACGGATTTCAGGTTTACCGGCAACGGGGTCAGCTACGCCGCGACCGCAAACGACGAGCCGGATAAGCTTTCCGCCGACCCTTATACGGGACCGGACGGAGCGTATAAATCTAAAGGAGAGACAAGCGGAACCGCGCCTACTTTGAACGAGTTGCAGGCGTTGTACGACTCGTACGCTCCGCAGAGAAGCGGGTCGGAGGCAAAGGATAATCTAGACGGACTTAAGCTTTGCGAATTCGGAATGCCGGCAAAAACTTTCTCGGCGCATACCATCGATTTGAGAACGATTAAATCCGTCGAGTTAAAAGACACGAACGATTACTATGCCACAGATATGGTATGCTATACGTACAGCGACGGGGCGGAATGGGAATTCGTTTCTAAGAACAGCGCCTCGGATCTCGCGGGAGCAATAGGCGGCTATGCCGCGAACGGCGGACCGGTCAGTTATCTATATTACACGACGCTGACCGTAAGCATACAGGTCTACAGAAGCGGGCTTGTCAGGGCTTGGGGAACGCAGGAAAATTGGGACGCCGCTCTCGCGGGTATTATAGAAGCAAAGGTCATAGCCGGCTCTAAGAGCGTATATACCTTTGATCTAGGCGATATTTTGGCGGATAAGAATAATTTAGGCGTGTCACTGCCGGATCAATTAGAAAAATTATTGGCTTTGTTTTAAACCTAAATATAACGCGGCGGGATTTTTACCGGCGACGCTACGGCGCGAGTTTGCGGATTCGTTTGACCGTTCGCCGGTATAGCGATATTTCGATTTCTCCTTCTTGTTTTTTTCAAGCGGAAGCTCCGGTATTTTCCCATGCCGGGGCTTTCGCATTTTTTTAAATAAAAAATTTTTCATTTTAGTATTGACAAAAACGAAGTTTAGTTATATAATATTATTACTGAAAATCGGAGATTGTCGAAACGGGAAGCGTTTAAGACGGTCGAAAACCGAATTGTTTGAAGTTGTCAAAAGAATAAACGAAATTTCGGAAGAGTTAAAGGTGTAGATGTAAAATGTTTTGTACTTATTGCGGAAAACCGATCAAGGATCATTCCCAATTTTGCGGGTCTTGCGGAAAGACGCTCGATACGGGCGTCAAGTATTGTAGTGTCTGCGGTTTTCTGTCGCCGGAAAAGGGCAAATATTGCCTGAATTGCGGGGTGAAATTCGCTAGGAAGAAACGCGGAGTTTCCAAATCCGGCGTCGTCGCTTATCCCGTTACGCCGCAGTATCAGAAAGCGGTCTACGACTTTTTAAAAGAGTACGGAAAAGCCGACGAGGACGGCATTAAGCTGATCGGCGGCGAAAAATCCGCCGCGCCGTCCGCGTCCCGGAACACGAAGCTAGGCTATCCCGACGAGATTTCGCCCGCCGAAGCGGGAGTTTTAGACGATCGGTACGCGGCTTTTTACGGCGCGTATCCTTATGCGCCGCCGCTTCCGCTTCATCAGCCTAAACCGTATCCTTTTTATCCTCCTATGACGTTGCCCGTTCCTCCCGCGCCGTACTTTAACGCGTCTGAGTTTCAGTCTCAATATCAGCCTCAGTCTTATCCGTTTTATCCGCCGATGCCGGCGATACCGCCGTATCCTTATCCTTACGCGTATCCGTATCCTTACCCTTATTCTTATCCGTTTTTCGGGGGACGGGGTTTGCCGTCCGCGCCTAACGGCGGCGGCAGATTTTCGTACGAAGAACACGTTAGAATAGGCGCGCCGAGTCCGCGCAGGTCTTATCGCGACTACGAATATATCCCGTGCAGAGACGGGAGACCTCAGGAGGTGGAGGTTCGGGAACCGCAGGCGGAGAAAATCAGGGGAAAGAAAAATAAGAAATAGGAAGGATATAAGATTATTTCAGGCGAGTTCTTTTCTAAAAGAAAAGTTATTCCCCGTATTCCTTTCCAAAAGGTTTTAGTAAATCAGTAATTCTTTAAAAAGCGGACTTCGATAATGAGGAGTCCCTTTTATTATAAGCGCTTGCCGTATCGTTTCCTTATATTTTGTGAAAGCGGGTTTTAAAATATAACGTTGAAGTTTTTTGGAAAGGGGCGCGTGGGAAACCTTTTGTTCACAAAAGGTTTCCCACGCATAATTTTTTATTTTTTTCTCCATAATATCTATAGAAACGGCTTTTTTGAGCGAGAGATAACGGACTGATGAAAAATTATATGCGATTTCTAAAAAAGAAAAAAAGCGGCGCGGCGCGCCCGACGCGGAAAAATAAAAGAAATAAAAACGCCTCCGTTTTTACGGAGGAACAAAAAAGCCGCTTCGACCCCGCAGGTATGTATACCGGAATCGCCGCGGACGGGGACAGCCCGGTGCAGGATGCGGACGATTTGTGACGAGTAGTTAAACCGCAGACACGGAGTATTTCGCGTTTTGCGATACGGTTTTATAGGGGCGTACTTAAATTGCGTCGATAAAATATTTACGGGGAATTTTTGAGGATAAACTTGCCTAAAAGAACGGAGCGCGACGGAGCTATGAGCGAGCATTTCAGGCGGTTTTAGACCGAAAAGAACCGCGAGTGTTTTTTAGGCGCAACTCGCCGTCTATACGCTTTGAGCGCTCCCGTTTGACAGGCATCGTTTTCATATCAGAACTTGCGCTCGCCGCGCGATATTTTGCCGCGAATTTTTAACAGGTCGGATTCGAGAGAAAAATACAGAGGCAAAATTATCAGCGTGTTCGCCGCAACTATCGGCAGCTGCGACGGAACGCGGACGCTCATATACGCTATCCAATTCGAAAAAGTGTGCTCCGCCTTGGAGTATATCAAAAATGTCGCCAGCGTATTGAGCCCGGCCGTGCAAATCAACGCGCTAAGAGCCATAGATACGAGTATTTGCGCCGCCTTGATAAAGCGCCGTCCGCCGCCGAAACGTTCGCCAAGACGCGTCAAGACTTTTAAATTCATTATAAGCCCCGGAATTAGCCCCAGAAGCCCCGAACTTATTCCTATCAATATTATATACGGACCTTTCGGACTGACGATACAGCCCAATAAATCGCCCAGAAAGCCTACCGAAAAGCCGGAGACGGGTCCCAATAACATTCCCGCGAAAAAATTTACGAAATACGTGAAAGAAACGGAATTTGAAGGACCGGTTATCGCCGCTATGTTCATTGTCGCGGAAAGCGC
Organism: Clostridiales bacterium; assembly: GCA_031275485.1. Classification (GTDB taxonomy): domain Bacteria; phylum Bacillota; class Clostridia; order Christensenellales; family JAISNN01; genus JAISNN01. The sequence continues at coordinate 26,087 of JAISOS010000063.1, forward strand.
GATAAATACCGCCGTATATGCCAGTCGAAGCGTCGTTCTTTTGCGCTTTCCGGCGGTCGGATTTTCAACGCCGTTTTTTTTCGCGGCGTTCGGCGGCGAAATTTTTGCCGTTTCTATTTTAGATTTTGTTTCCCCGCCGCCGAATTTTTCTTGCGCGTATTTTGCTTCCTGAACATTTGATTTTTCCCGCGTATATTTTATTCCCGAAACATCAGATTCTTCTTGTGAGTTATCGGCTTTTTTTTGCGCGGAAACGCCGTCGCGCGGCGGTGATTTTTCGTTGATTTCCACGTCTTTTTTCGTGTTTTCGGCGGTCGCCGTGCATGCCGTTGCTCCGCAATAATCCTCGCGTCCGCCGATTACGCCGACGTTATTCGCCGGCGTACCGTTGAAAGGCGCAATTTCCTGCTGAGCAAGCGGAAAACGTTTTTTCTGCTTGTTCATTGTCGGGCATCTCCTTTAACATTTTTTATATAATATTTATATTTTTATAATTTCCCGCTCGTTTTCAAACGGAGTATTTATAAATTAACACATTTTTCCGAATAAGTCAACGCGTTTTATAAACGGGAGAGAATTTTTTATTTTTTTACGAATCATGCCGGGGGACCTCTTGCGAACGAAAGACTTTCCCACCCGCATGTTTAAAAAAACTTTAAAGAATTAATCGAACGATTAATTCTTGACAAATACGAAAGTGTGTGTTATTATATACATATGTTCACTATCGACATCGCGAACCAAGCGGACGGAAACTCGGGGGCATTGAGAGACTTTCCGGAATTCATCGGCGCGGAAGGCGCGATCGTCATATTGCTTTTCAACGGCGGGACGGTCGGCGCGGCGCAGGTCGTTTTCGGTAAATATCCGCTTATAAAAAAGCTGGCCTTGTCGGACGGCTTCGGCGGAGAGGATATACGCCGTTTTTTTATCCGCTCGCTCGTGCTGAAATTGACGGGCGCAACGGGAGAATGCGGATGGATTTATTCGGCGGTTTCGGATCCGCTGTTCGCGGAAATAGGTTTTTTACCGAGCGAAAACGGATTGCGTTGCCGGGCTGACCGCGTAAATTTTAAAAAAATGTGCGGCGAATGATACGACGTTCGCGCCTAAAACACTATTTTATGACTTTTTTGCGGTTTTTTATTCCGTAATTAGAAAAAATAGTGAAAAAAATTTTCTAAAACTATTGAAATTTTATTTATAAAGTTATATAATATTATTGAAATAACGTCAAGAGGGGAAATCTATGCGAATTTGCGAACATTGCGGAGCCTATGTCGGCGATAATACCGTGCATTGCACCGTTTGCGGCGCAGTCATATCCGCGCCCGCCGCGTCTTCCGCCGGTTACGCGTTCGGTATGCCGGTTCCGGCGGACGGCTCTTTCGGCAATCCCGATTATGCCGAGAGCAAGCTCGCCGCCGTAAATTCACGCCTTAACCGCGAAACGGGAAGCGTTCCCGTAATCGCGCCGTATGTCGCGCCGTCCGCGAAGGGGATTCAACCCGTCGGACCGTCGTATGAATGTAAGAACTGCGGAACGGTAAATTCCGTAGACGACGTGTATTGCGTCGCCTGTGGCGTCAGAGCGTCGAACGGAACGATCAGGGAGGCTTTGAAACGCGCCGCTAAGAACGGAGAAGACGCCGCAGTCTACGCGCCCGCCGAACCGCAATACGAACGGATTCCGGCGTTTGGGGAGGAGACGGGCTTTTCGACGTCTTTGAACACCGTGGAAGCGGCTCTAAAGCCTTATATAAATAACCTCACTATCAACGGTGGAAACACTTTTGTGAACGCCGCAATCGAAAATAAGCCGCAAAGCGCGCTCCCGATTGCCGAACAAAGACCCGTAGTCGAGGAGTCCGCTACGGAAGACGTTCCCCAGCTTTCGCCCGAGGAGATAGAGCGTCAGCGCAGAGCCGTTTTGGCGGGCGCGGAAAAAAATATAAATAAGCAGGTCAGGGTGAAGCGCAGAATCGCCGCGTTTATAGGTCTCGCCGCCGCGTTGCTTATCGTCGCGTCGTTTTTTATACAGGATCTTCCGTATACGGCGCGTCACGATTTAAACGACGACCAGTGGGTAATAGCGGAGTCCTCCGGGATAGACGTTTTGGTTTCGACCTTTGAAATTCTCCATCTTGACGACTTGTACGAAACGGTTGTGAGGAATCTGAACGGTTTGGGAGTCAAGACCACGGCGGCGTATTATAAGGACGTCGTTATGGCGTTGGACGGCTACACTTATTGGCAGACGTGGGCGGCTATCGCCGTGCCCGTAACGTTGCTTCTCGCGTTCGTCTTTGCCGCGCTGAACCTCATTCTGTTGCTGGCGAAAGCGGTTTCCGGGAATTTAAAGCGCAAGGTCTATTTTGTTTCGGTTTTGCAATTCGTCGTTCTCGCTATCGCCGCCGCCGAGATTTTGCTTATGAATACGCTCGACGCCGGAGTTTTCGATTTCGATATAGGATACGGCTTGACAGCCGCCGTCGTGTTGTCGCTCGCCGTGCTTGCCGTCGAGCGATTCGGCGGAAGAAAATATCCAAAAAGCGAAAGAGAGAGGATGAAAAGTCTTTACGGTTATTGACGTTTCAAAACGACGCTTTAACAGTCAACGAAAAAGAAAAATAAAAAAAAATAAAAAATTTTTAAAAACCTATTGAAATTCGGAGAAAAATAGTTTATAATATTATTACCATGTAAGTTAAGGGAGTATTTCGTATGGCAACCGATACCGTTTTAGCGGAAAAAGACGCGAAAAAAGGAATAACGCCGGAGCTTATCGGCAAACTTATTCGTTTCGGCATAGCTACGCTACTATTGGCGGGGATAATCGCCGCGTTTTTTCTCCCGTTTGTCAAGGGGTACAAAGCGGAAATAAAGGACGAATCGGGGATCGTTATAGAAGAAGCCGCCGTTGATTTCAGCGGATTTGATTTGTTAGTTTCGTCGATAGACGTTATATTGGGCAAGGAATCCTTAAATAAGGCTACGAAATATCTTGTGAACGCGGAATCTCTCGGCATTAACGCCGATTATGCGCTTGTTACTATTTCAAAAGTTTTGCCGATCGCCGCGCTTTTAACCGCGTTCCTCTATTTGGCTAATTACATAATGCTGACAGTATTCGTCTTTATAGGCAAGCTAAAAAAGAACGTCAACGCGCCGACGGTATTGCAATTGCTCGCGGCGGTTACGGTTATAAGCTTTGTGCTTCTGTTGCAAATATACGCGGGCGGCGCCGCGCTGTTCGGAGCGGGATTGCTCGTTCTTATCATTGCGTCCGTTCTGACGGTAGCGTATCAGCCGATAGTGGGCGAATCTTTGAAAGCAAAATGATGGATAGAAATTCGTAGCTTATTAAAAGACGCGTTCCGGAAAAGAATGCGGACGGCTCGGTTGTCGGCGGGAAACTGCGGCGGTCGCATGCCGAACTAAAACTGAAAAATTAATTATTAAATTAATTTAAATAAATCTTATAAGGAGAATGTATTATGGCAAAGAAAAACAAGAAAAATCAAGTAGTCGAAGCGCCGGCGCCCGCGCCGGAGCCTAAGGGGCCGACGATCGTTTACAGAACTCTTCCTAACCCCGCTCCGGTTGCTATTTCCGCGCCTACGCCGATCATGCAAATCAACCCGATTGTGCAACCGATCGCCCTTGTTCCTTACGGCACAATGAATCAGCCTGTGTTGCAAGTTGAGGAATAAATCCTTTATAAGTAACGGCGGCTTTACCTTTTTTGCTTTTTTGGTCAAAAAAAAGCTCTCCCCAAACGGGGATATATTCCGCTTAGGAGCGGTTGCCGCACAGAAAATCGCGGCGCGCCTGACGGTATAAAGGCGTTTTTCCGAACGGTTGTAAGCGTTATAAATTAAAGCTTATAATCGCGCTAATTAAAAACTCGCCGAAGTTATATCGGCAAAATAAAAATATTTAAATTGTTTTTGGAGGTATCATTTATGGCTAAGAAAAAGAAAAATCAGGTAGTCGAAGCTCCGGCACCTGCGCCGGAGCCTAAGGGACCGACGATCGTTTACAGAACTCTTCCTAATCCGGCCCCGGTCGCGATTTCCGCGCCTACGCCGATTATGCAAATCAACCCGATAGTTCAGCCTATCGCTCTCGTACCTTACGGCACGATGAATCAGCCTGTATTGCAGGTAGAAGAATAAAAATATGCGGAGCAAACGGTAACCGTTTACAGTTTGTTTTTAGGAGTTGTCAAATATGAGCAATGCAAAGAGAAGGGTTGGTTATTTTTCACAAATAATCAGTATAATTATTAGCGTTATATTGATAGGTTTAGTGGTAGTGACCTTATTTGGGAACATGATAATAGAACAGCTTTCCGAGTCGGCGGAAATCAACCTTTCTTCTTTCACAGGGTATCTCCCTATGAATGATGAAGGTGTGCCTAACGGCGTTATTTATTATGTTATCGGCGGGATAGAAATCGAGCCGCAGGCTATTATTTTGCAGGTTTTGATTTGTGTCGGCACGATCAGCGTAGTACTATCGCTCTTGAGTTTGATTTTTCGGAAAGGATTCGGCAGGAAGATTGCCGCAGCCGCAGTCGCGTTGTTAGCGGTCGGCGCAATCGGACTTTTTATCTACACATACGATTTAAGTGTCGACGGGAAGTTGTGGTCCGATATAAGCGGTTTCTTTACATCCGTCTTTACGATAGGACTTCAAGGCGGAGTAGCCGAGGGAGCATTCGGGTCATTCGCCGTATTTACGACGTACTTGTTGATATCGGGTCTTGGGATTTCATCGTTTCTTGTCTCCCTCGTCAATGATTAAGAGGAAATTTAAGCAGTTTCTGTTTGCCATAATGTTATCTCCCGAGAGGATATTTTATAGCTAAAAAGGGATTTAACTTTTAGCAGATAAAATCAAAGAAAAGAATATCACAGAAAAAACACTTGATCGGCGCGGGTTCTTTGACTTGCGCCGATTGAAGTTAAAAAAGGTAAAAATGTGAATACGGGTTTAATTTAAAAAGTAAAAAATAGTTCTGAACTTTCGTGACGAAGAAACATGCCGGACAGCATTTTTTATCACGAAAATTTAGAGCGTCCGTAAAAAATGTCGACTTGAATAAAAAGAATTTTACGGTTTTCATTAAAACCGTAAAGGGGAGGATTTATCGCTATGGGCAAAGGACTAAAAAACAGACTGAGTGCCGTCGCGGTTTTAGTGTTCGCGACGGCAACCGCCGCGCTTGCCGTCGCTCCGAACTATGTGTCGGGGCTTCCTGGAATATTGGAGGGCTATAAGCCTTTCGAATATTTTCTGAATTTTTCTGACCTGAATATAGATTTGTTTACGGGACATTGGGATTTGACGGCTTACGCGCTCGGTATCGTGCTCGCCGCAGTAACGGCGGCGCTTTCGGTAATCGCCGTTTTCACGGGAAAGGAATTGGGAATCAAAACGGTTTCAGTCATATCGTTTCTTCTCATATTGGGTTACGGCGTCTACCAAATCACGATGAGCGGAGTCATTTACCAGATTACGCTGGGCGACGCCGTTTTTAAGGACTTGTTCGGAGCCGTTCATAACGCCTACTACATCGTCTTGGCGGGTTCGTTTATATCGGGATTATACGCTTTGTGCGCGCTGAAAGATTAGGCGCGTTCATACTGAGAGCTTTGTCGGCGCATTTTGGCTCTTTTTATGCGCGCACGCGATTTAAACTTGCGCGTCCGAAACCGAAAGGAAGGCGGGGTGATGTTTCGGTCGCTTTTTTTACCGTCGGAAGTTTATTTCCGATGCGCCGCGTTGCCGCTTCCAAAGCTTGAGCGGAGATTTTGCGAGAGTCCGTTTGTAAGACGGAGTCCGTTGCGGTATATAATATCGGGCGACAGAAAAATTAAAAAAATTTTGCGCGCGGCTTAAATTTGGCGTATAAAAACACGCTGTAAAACTCAAATTTTGGCGGTAAAGCGAATTTTTTGACAAATGCGGAAGATTAAAAAAAATTTCGGGAATTATAGAATATGTATTGAAATTTTCTTTAAAATGTTGTATACTATAAGTACTTACAGATTATAAGGGATGGTGTTATGAGCAAGAAGGTAAAAAAAGACGAAATCGGCGTTAACGCGGATACCTGCACTCATTACGAGTGCGATAATTGCGTTGATAAATTTTCGTGCGATTACTATATAGATGTCTTTTGCCGGCCCGTATCCGATGGCTTTGACGACGGTTACGGAAATTATCCCGCGCCCTTTTACGGACAAAATCAATTGCAATTAAGACGGCAGGACAGGCAATTGCAGGAGCAGGATGATTGCCGCGAACAATTGTCGCAGGACGCCGACGTTCAGCGGTCGCAACAACCGCCGCAACAACAGCAAAACAGCGTTGCCGCAGGCTACGGATATACGGCCGGCACGCCTATACCGGCGCCCGGGAACCCGAACGGCGTGCAATTATCCCCTATTATTATCCCCGTTTCGTTCGTGCCGTATACGACGCAAAATCAGCCGCTGTATCAGGTTGAAACCGTTATGCCCGAAAAGGAATTCGTTAAACATCACGGTTTGTCGTTTTTTATGCTCGTCATAAACGTGTTGCTTTTCTTTGCCGCCGCTTTTCCTGTTATCGCAAGTTATACGGGTATGAATATGGTGGGCGGGCTTTCCGTTTTTATCGGTCTTTTGGGTATCGCCGACGGCGCGGGCTTCGAGGCGCTTTTGCAAGGCGCGGATATGACGTTGATTATAGGAGCGAGTCTCGCCGCTGTGGGAATGTTGTTTATATTGATTACGGCTATATATAATACGGTTAAATATATAGGCGTAGCTATAACGGGCAAGTTAAAAAAGGGTTTACATAAATCCAACGTTTTGGTTTTTTTCTGCGTTATAGCGGTGTTCGTGGCGGCGATTATACTTAACGCCGGAAGCGGTACGCCGGTAGCCGACGCCGTGGGGCTGACGTTTATAAACGACGCGAGTCTTGCTTACCGGTTTAACTTCGGATATTACGCGCTTCTCGCCGTGTCGGCGCTCCTTATGTTTTCCAGCGCGTTTATCAAAACAGAGCGTTATTCGGAGGTTGAGGGAGTCATACAGGAAGAGCCCAACCGTAAATAACATAAACCGCGCGCTTTGTTTAGCTTTAACTTTTTAGAAGGAGGAAATTGTTATGGGACGCAAAAAAATTCAGCCGGTCAGAAGACTCGTCTACGGGTTCGCGCCCGTCAATCAGCCTATGCCCGTTGAGAAACCGAGCGACCGTATTCAGCTTACGCCTATCGTGCAGCCTATTTCAATGGTGCCGTACGGAACGATGAACCAACCGTTGTTTCAATACGTGAACGAGGACGAACGGCAACAATAGAAAGCGGTACCCCTACAAGCGGCATTTTAAATGCCGCTTTATTTTTTCAAGCGTAAAGGGTTGAAAAAAAGCTTGCGGGCATATTGATTTTATGATAGAATTACAATTGAACAGGAGGAACATTTTTTGTGAGAACTATAGAAGAATTAACCAAAGCTATAGAGCGAAATCCAAAAGATGTTGTTGCATATAATAATCGCGGAGGGCGTTATGACTATAAAAAAAGAATAAGATCTTGCCATAGCAGACTACACCAAAGCCATAGAGTTAGACCCGGAATATGCCTATGCATATAATAATCGCGGGTATTGTTATTACGAGCAGGAAAAATACGCTCTCGCCTTAGCCGACTTCACCAAAGCCATAGAGTTAAACCGGAATATGTCTATGCATATTATGGTCGTGGGAATTGTTATTACGAGCGGGAAAAATACGACCTCGCCATAGCGGACTACACCAAAGCCATAGAGTTAGACCCGAAAGATGATGTTGCGTATTTTAATCGCGGCGATTGTTACGACAAGCAAGGCGAATACGGAAAAGCCGAGGCGGATTTCGCGAAAGCCGAGGAATTAAAGAGTTAAATTTTTTCAAACTTCAGGTAAAATATATAAAAAACGGTTGATTAATAAGGAAATTTGGTATAATATATTCATATAAAAACGCGGTAAGAAAGCTTTGAAGAATATGAAAAAAAATACGGTAAAAGATCTTTATAAAAACGACGGACTGCGGGGCGGAGAGTCGGTTACGCTGTCCGGCTGGATTCGCGCGATACGCGTTTCTAAATCTTTCGGGTTTATCGAATTGAACGACGGTTCTTTTTTGAAAAATTGCCAGATAGTTTTCGACAGGGATAGACTCGAAAATTTCAATACGGTTGAAAGGCAATGTGTGGGCGCGGCTCTCACCGTAACGGGGCGCGTAGTTTTGACGCCGAATAACAGCAGACCGTTCGAGGTCGCCGCCGACAAAATCACCGTAGAGGGGAGCGCGCCGCCCGAATATCCTATTCAGAAAAAGAAACATTCCTATGAGTTTTTGCGCGAAAAAAGCTATCTGCGCCCGCGCACGAATACTTTCGGCGCGGTATTCAGAATTAGGAGCGAAACGGCTTTCGCTATTCATAAATTTTTTAACGAGCGCGGCTTTGTCTGCGTCCACACTCCTATTATAACCGCGAGCGATTGCGAAGGCGCGGGGGCGATGTTTCGGGTCACGACATTGAATATGAACGCGACGCCGAAAGATAAAAACGGGCGCGCGGATTATTCCGCCGATTTTTTCGGCAAAGCGGCAAATCTAACGGTCAGCGGTCAGCTTAACGCCGAGGCGTTTGCGACAGCTTTCGGCAAGGTCTACACTTTTGGTCCGACGTTCCGCGCCGAAATTTCAAATACGGCGAGACACGCCGCCGAATTTTGGATGATAGAGCCGGAGATAGCTTTCGCCGACCTTATCGACGATATGGATTTGGCGGAGGACACGGTTAAATACGCGGTGAATTATGTTCGCGAAAACTGCCGCGAGGAATTGGAGTTTTTGACCGCGAACGTCGATAACGGATTGTCCGACAGGCTGGAGAATATCGTGTCGGGCGGTTTTGAAAGATTGTCCTATACGGACGCGGTGGATATACTCAAAAAAAGCGGACAAACCTTTGAATTTTCCGTCGAATGGGGAAACGATTTGCAGTCCGAACACGAGCGTTTTTTGACTGAAGAGGTATTCAAAAAACCGCTTTTTATTACCGATTATCCAAAGGGAATAAAGGCGTTTTATATGCGCCTGAACGGCGACGGCAAAACCGTCGCCGCCGCGGACCTTCTTGTCGCGGGTGTGGGCGAGCTGATAGGCGGCAGTCAGAGAGAGGAGCGGGCGGAGGTTCTTTCGGAACGCTTAAGGGAATTCAAATTGAGAGAAGAGGATTACGAATGGTATATGAATTTGCGGCGGTACGGCGGCTGCAAGCACGCGGGCTTCGGTATGGGTTTCGAGCGAATGATTATGCTGCTTACGGGAATGACCAATATACGCGACGTTTCGGCGTTCCCGCGCACGTGTAAAAACCTTTTGTATTAGGCTGATTTTGTTTTGGAAACGGGTTTATGCGTAGAAAACTTTTTGTTCACAAAAGGTTTTTATTCGCCCTTTTTCAAAAAACGTCGGCGGTTTTTAATAGTTCTGAGTAACGTCGGTTCGCGGATTAAACGCCCGAGAGCCTTTGGCAAACGGAACTCTGCGTTACGGCGCGCGTTATATTAAATAAAAAAAGAGGGGATCAAAATGAGAGCGGCAATATACGGAGCGGGAGCGATAGGCACGGTACTCGGCGCGTACATAACCGGCGCGGGCGGAAAGATCGAGCTTATTAGCCGCAACAAGGCGCACATCGACGCGCTGAAAAATCACGGGGCGAGAATAGTCGGGACGGCGGAGCTTACCGTACCCGTAACCGCGCTGACCCCCGATGAAATGAGCGGGAAATACGATATTATTTTTCTCGTCACAAAGCAACTTGACAACGCTGCGGTCGTGCGGGGTTTGGCGGCGTATCTAAGCGAGGACGGCGTGATTTGCACGCTGCAAAACGGATTGCCGGAATTGTCCGTCGCGGAGATTATCGGCGCGGACAGAACGTACGGCTGCGCCATAGCGTGGGGCGCGTCGCTTATAGAGCCGGGCGTGTGCGAGCTTACCAGCGAGCCGACCGCGCTTACGTTCGGTTTAGGCGCGCTAAACGGCGGAAAAAATACAAAAACGGAACAAATAGCCGCGCTACTCGGGCTTATGGGCAGGGTTGAAACGGAGAAGAATTTCATAGGCGCGAGATGGGCCAAGCTACTCGTAAACAGCGCGTTCAGCGGTCTTTCCGCCGTATTCGGCGAGACTTTCGGCGAGGTTGCGTCCGACGGGCGTAGCCGCCTTATAGCCCAAAAACTTATAAAGGAGTGCATAGACGTCGCCGCCAAAGCGGGTATAAAAATCGAGCCTATTCAGGGCAAGGACGCCGTAAAATTGCTTGACTATAAAAATCCGATAAAACAAAAGATTTCTTTTTGCGTTATACCTCTCGCCATAAAGAAGCACAAAAATCTCAGGGCAAGTATGCTTCAAGACCTTGAAAGGGGTAAAAAGTGCGAAGTCGACGCGATAAACGGCGCGGTTTCGGAATACGGAAAAAGGTACGGTTGCCCGACTCCGTATAACGACAAGGTTGTGGAAATCATTAAGGGCATTGAAGCGGGAAAATATAAGCCGTCGCGCGAAAATTTGGCGTTGTTTGATTTGCGTTAAAGCGGCGCGGAGGATGATATTCGATTTGAAAACGCTTAAAAAACACGTCGGAAACGAATAAAAACGCGGTAAGAAGCCGACCGAAAAATATGTGAAAACGGGTAACGGCATATAAAAAACACGCCGAGAACACGCCGGCAACGCGTCGAAGCCGAAGTGAAAAACCTGCAAAAGACGCGTAAAAAAGCGTTGAAACGCGGTAAAAACGAATTTATAGTTATTGCGGGATATAATTGCGCAAGCTAAACGCCGTTTTTTTCGCCGCAAGCGGAAAGGAGCCGTTTTTTTTGTATTCCTTAAAATATGAAAAAGAACCTTTTAACCGTTTACGACAAAAAATTCAACGCTTGTCTTCGCGCAATTCCAATTTATGACGGCGTTTTCAAATCGGACTGCGTTTAATCGGAAAGTTTAACAAATATAAAACTTCCCGAAATCCGCATAAAATTCATAAGGACTTAATCTTGACGGTAAAGAATATTATGCGCGTAAATTTTATTTGACAAGTCCCGCCGATCTAATATATACTTTAATAAACACTAGGATATGAAACGGTCGTAAAGTATGCGTATATATAGGATGGCCGTTATGGAAGGTAATCGCGCAATAAGAAAATAACCTTATTAGCCGCTTACCGCCAAAAAATCGACGGTTATATTCGCGTAGTTCCAATTCATAACGATTATAAAAATCGCTAAAACTTTTGAACGGGGCGTGGAGAAAGCCTTTTCATAGAAAAGGTTTCGGCGCAAAAAGCATGAAAATATTCACGAAGGAGAGAAATTTATGCCGTCGGTAGCTCAAGACAAATCCGTTACGGTTTCGAAATTCAAAAACCGCGTCGCGCTGATAGACAACGTTAAGGGGTTGCTTGTAATCATTTTTTTGCTTTCTCAGATGTTGATTCAGATAGAGGCGAGAGCCGTCGTCGATTTAGGGGCGGCAATCAATTTGCCGGGGTGGTTCGAGCACGGTGCGGACGTGTCGAATATACCTTTCTGGAATTTTTTCGGATTTTCCTTTCTGGATATGGGGCCTATATCCTTTTTTTTCGTCATCGGCATAGTTGTTTTTTGGGCGTTCGAGAAAAAACGCCCCTATGAAAAACCGTCGGCGTCTTTGAAAAAATTTTTGGGACGAAACGCGACGATAGTCGGGATTTTTCTGCCGCTCAACATTATCGCGAGTATGTTTTTGGTAAAGAGCGGCGGTTTGTCGTCGTCGTGGAACTGGGGCACGATAGCTAGCATCGGCTTTACGGGCTTGCTTTTGACGCCGTTTATGGCGGTTGGTCCGTTGCGCAGAAGATGGTGGATAAAGGTTATCGCGGGACTCGGCGTCCTGGCGCTATATTATTATTGTTACGATTTCTTTAAAGCGTTCGACGGCACGGAGGGCGGTCCGATGGCGTGCGTTGGTTTTACCGCCGTCGTGCTGTTCGTGGGCGCGATAGGCGATTTACAGAGAAAGAAATTGGGAGTATTGTGGTATACGCTGATCACCGCCGCGCTGCTGCTTTTCGGCGCGTATATTAAGAGAGTCGGCGTTTGGGGGCCGGCGGTCTACGACGACTATAACGCGACGTACTTAATTATGGCGTTGAACCTTGTGAACCTGGTCTATTACGTGTTTTTCATTCTCGATAAGCTGTTTTTGAAAGGCAGAGCGATACCGATACTCGCGACCTTGGGACGCAACATTTTGCTGTTTTTCATACTGACGGGTTGCGTCATAAACGCATTTATCGGCATACTTCCGGTGTTCGCGGAGGCGACGCCTACCACGCTGTACGCGATGCAAATCGGATCGCTACTGCTGTACTTAGTTTTAGCGATAATTTTGGAAAAGAAGAAAATCGTTTTTAAACTGTAATCGTTTGCGGGATGATTTTTGTTTTTAATATGCGGATAGGTTGCGGAATGAAAACTTTCGCGAAAATCACAAAAAATGAAAAATTTTTCGGATTACGAACAAAATCTCTTGACGGCGGCGCATAATAAAACGGCGCGCATTATCGGAGAAAATCTGTGAACAACCCGAACGAGAGGGATATACGTTCGACGGACGGGTTTACGGCGTATAATTCTTTCCGAGAATAAACGCGTAAGGTTTTGAAATACGCGCGCATATTTATAAAGAACGAGCGGCTTTCCACGCGTTTTTTCCGCAATTAGCCGCAGAAAAAATGCCTTGACGGACGTCCCCGTGAATCCGTAAATTCCGCGCTTGCCGATAGTAATTCTTGACCGGACGCCGGTCGGCGCGGCGCGAAAAGAAAAGATTTTTTTTAAATAACCGTTTTTTCTGTTGACAACGGAGGAAATAAGTCATATAATTATAATATGAAATAAGAATCCGTATTAATAAAACGGGGAATGAAGCGTTCCCGAATTATAAATACGGGTAAATATTACGGCTTAATCTTAAACCGTTGATGCGGAGATAAAGGCAATTCGTGCATTCACAGAGAGCCGGGATGGTGAAAAGCCGGTAAAACGCAGATTGTCTATCGCGGCTTTATATTTTATATGAGGCGGCGGTTGAAATGGTCCGCGGAGGGCGCGGTCAAAGGAAAAGTTTTTTCCGAGTATTCCGCGACGTTTACGACGGACGTTACCCGTCGGGGATATAGTTGTATCCTAAAAAAGAGCGGCGGCGGCGCGACAAACGCGTTCCCGTACCGTGAAAGGAAAACACACCTTTGGCGGATGGGGCGTTAAAAGTTTTGAGCGCGGGCTCCGAAGCAAGGTGGCACCGCGGATTTGTATTCGTCCTTGACAAACGTATTTTGTTTGTCGCGGGCGATTTTTTTATAATGATTATAAAATTGCCGGAGTTTTTTGAAAAGGTTTCCCCCGCGCAAAACCTTTTCAAAAACAAGCCTTAACAAAAAAGCGACGGACGGGAGGTAAATTAAATGCAAAAATACGGCGATATAAGGCCCGCGCTTTGTGAGGTAGAGGGATACGCCGAGGACTATAAAACCGTTCCGGTCGGTATGTTCATAGAACGCGCGACCAAAGAACCCGCCGAGCTTTTTCCCGTTCTCAAAAATCTCAGCCGCCAATGCTATATTTTGGAGAGCTTGGAGGACGCGGGCGCGAGGGGCAGGTACACTTTTTTGGGCTACGATCCTAAACTCGGCATAGACTGCGTAAACGGCGCGCTGACCGTAAAGGGACGGACGGAGGTAAAAACGCGAACAAACGAGCCGTCGAAATATATCAAGCGGCTTATAGAGGAAAATAAAAGTCCGATAATCGACGGTTTTCCGCCTTTTACGGGCGGACTTGTGGGCTATTTTTCATACGATTACATCAAATACGCCGAGCCCTCGCTAAATCTCGACGCCGCCGACGAGGAGAATTTTAAGGACGTCGATTTGATGCTGTTCGACAAGGTAATAGCCTACGACCATTTAAAGGGAGGCGTTATTTTAATCGTCAACGCGCGGACCGATGCCGTCCGTGAAAATTACAACAACGCCGTCAACGAGCTTAAAAATATGGCGCGGCTGATTTACGAGGGCGAATCCGCGAAAATGCCGCCGTTAAAACTGACCGCGCCTTTTTCGCGGCTGTTCGATGAGGAAAAATACTCCGAAATGGTGCTGAAAGCCAAACGGTATATAACCGAGGGCGATATTTTTCAGGTCGTCCTGTCAAACAGAATAGAAGCCGAGGCGGAAGGAAGTCTGTTCGGCACATATCTCGCGCTCCGCGAGACCAATCCGTCGCCCTATATGTTTTATTTTTCGAGCGACGATATAGAAATCGCGGGCGCGTCGCCCGAAACTCTCGTAAAGCTGAACGGCGATAAGCTATATACCTTTCCGCTTGCGGGCACGCGCAGAAGAGGCGCGGACAAAGTCGAGGACGAACGCCTGGAGCGCGAACTGCTAAGCGATCCAAAGGAGCTTGCCGAGCACAATATGCTTGTGGATTTGGGACGCAACGACATAGGAAAAATCAGTGAATTTTCGACCGTCCGTGTGGAAAAATATCTGTCCGTCGAACGTTTTTCGCACGTTATGCACATAGGCTCCACGGTTACGGGCAAAATAAAAGCGGGCAAGTCGGCGGCGGATGCCGTGGACGCGGTTCTGCCCGCCGGAACGCTCTCGGGCGCGCCGAAAATACGCGCCTGTGAAATCATCAACGAGCTGGAAAACAATAAGCGCGGCATATACGGCGGCGCGATAGGCTATATCGCCTTCTCGGGGAATATGGATACGTGTATAGCGATAAGAATCGCTTTCAAAAAAAACGGCAAGGTGTTCGTACGCTCCGGCGCGGGAATCGTCGCGGACAGCGTGCCGAAAAACGAGTACGCGGAATGTGAAAACAAAGCCCGAGTCGTGCTGAACGCCCTTACTAAGGCAAGCGAGAGCGGAGAGTTTTGAGCTTTTCCCCGCATAAGTCAGGCGTTCCTTTTTCCAAAAAGATTTTATCGCGGAGGGAAACTATGGTTTTGCTGATAGACAATTACGACAGCTTTTCGTACAATTTATATCAATTAGTGGGCTGTATAGAGCCGTCGATACGCGTGATAAGGAACGACGAAAAAAGCGCTGAGGAGATTGATTCGGCGGAATTTTCGCACATAATAATTTCTCCGGGACCAGGCAGACCGGAAAACGCGGGAATATGCTTCGACATAATAAAGCGGTTTGCAGGAAAAATTCCGATTTTGGGCGTTTGCCTTGGTCATCAGGCGATATGCGGCGTTTTCGGCGCGACGGTGGGATACGCGAAGGAGCTTATGCACGGCAAGGCGTCGGATATAACGGTTGACAATGAGAACTGCCCGATTTTTTTCGGGCTTACAAGAGTCATAAGCGCGGCGCGCTACCATTCGCTTGCGGCATACGGCGAAACCGTCCCCGAGAGCCTCGTCGTAACGGCGAGAACGGACGACGGCGAAATAATGGCGGTCAAGCACAAGGACTTCGAGGTCTACGGCGTGCAATTTCATCCCGAATCAATTCTTACGCCGCAGGGAAAAACGATAATAACTAATTTTCTGAACCGCGAAGAAAAACGGTAATTCCGCGCGTAAAATTGTAAAGTGCCGAAGTTTTTTGTAAAGGAGCGCGGGGGAAAGAATTTTGTTCACAAAAAGAGTTTCCCGCATAAGCCCCTTTACGGCAAAAGGAGTGAAATAATATGATAAAAGAAGCGATTCTAAAGGCGGTAAACCGCGAAAATTTGGATTACGAGACGACCGAAAGGGTGATGGACGAAATTATGCGCGGAGAGGCGAGCGGAATACAGATGGCGGCGTATCTTACGGCGATGGCGGTGAAAGGAGAGACAATCGAGGAGATTACGGCGTCTGCGGCGGGTATGCGCAAGCATTGCGTAAGGCTTTTGCATGATAAGGACGTTCTGGAAATCGTGGGCACGGGCGGCGACAAATCCAACTCGTTCAACATCTCTACGGCGGCGGCGATAGTCGCGGCGGCGGCGGGCGTTCCCGTGGCTAAGCACGGCAACCGCGCCGCGTCGAGTAAGTGCGGCGCGGCGGACGTCTTGGAGGCTTTGGGCGTAAATATAAATATCCCGCCCGAGAAAAGTCTGAAAATTTTGAACTCCATAGGGATTTGTTTTTTGTTCGCTCAAAATTATCACATATCCATGAAATATGTCGCTCCCGTAAGAAAGGAGCTGGGTATACGCACGATTTTCAATATTTTGGGACCTTTGGCGAACCCCGCAGGCGCGAAAATACAGCTTTTGGGCGTGTACGGCGAGGAACTTATCGAGCCTATGGCACGCGTTCTTTCCAATTTGGGCGTTCGAAGCGGGCTTGTCGTCTACGGGCGCGACGGGCTTGACGAAATTTCGATGAGCGCGCCTACGAGCGTGTGCGAAATCAGGAACGGCGCTTTTAAATTCTACGTGATAGAGCCGGAAAATTTCGGCTTCAAACGTTGCAAAAAGGAGGAACTGACGGGCGGCGCGCCCGAGGAAAACGCGGAGATAATCCGCGCGGTCTTGAGCGGAAAGAAAGGCGCGAAACGTGACGCGGTGATTCTCAATTCGGCCGCTGCGATATATGCGGCGGGAGAGAACGCCATAATCGGGCAGTGTGTGAAAACGGCGGCGGAAATGATAGACGGCGGGAGAGCGGCGGCGGTCTTGGAACGGTTTATCGAACTATCCAACGACGGTATGTAAAAATCCGCGCGCATAAATGAATAACGCGCGTCTTTACGGGCTTTTCCGCAGTTTTCGCCTTCTTTCCCACATTGCCGGCTCCGCCCGCCGGAGACTCTCGGAAAATGTCTTGAAAGCCGCGAAAATCTCTCGCGAATCCGACGTTTTCACTTGCGCGCGCGGGTTTTAAATCGTTTGTCGCTTTATTAAAATTGGCGGCAGTATTGCGGCGGTACAAATTGAAGCAACGTTAACGCATTATTGCGGGCGCGTATCGAAAACGCGGAGTGAATGAAAATGATTTTGGATAAAATAGCGGCGGGCGCGTATAAGCGCGTCGAGAACGCGAAAAAAGAAAAATCTTTAAAGGAAATCGAGAAGGAGGCTTACGGGCTTGCTTTGGAGGCGAATGGCGGTTTTCCTTTCGCAAAGGCGCTGAAAAAAGCGGGTTTATCCTTTATATGCGAAATAAAGCGCGCGTCGCCCTCAAAAGGCGTAATAGCGGACGGCTTTCCATATACGGACATAGCGAAAGAATATGCCGCCGCAGGCGCGGACGCGGTTTCCGTGCTCACCGAGCCCGAATTTTTTTTGGGGCGGGACGAATATTTGACCGCCGTTTCAAGAGCGGTTAATCTGCCCTTGCTACGCAAGGATTTCATCGTGGACGAATACCAGATATACGTGGCAAGGCTTATCGGCGCGTCGGCGGTTCTTCTAATATCCGCGCTCTTGAACGCGGAAAAAATCGGAAGATTTTTAGAGATCGCGCGAAATCTCGGTCTGTCCGTCCTTGCCGAAACGCATTCGCGTGAGGAGATAGACATGGCTTTGGACGGCGGCGCGGAAATTATCGGCGTAAACAACCGCGATTTGAGAACCTTCGAGGTGGATTTGAGAACAAGCGAGAGACTGCGCCCGTTCATTCCAAAGAGCGCAACCTTCGTGTCGGAGAGTGGGATAAAAAGCCGCGCCGACGTCGAATTTTTAGAGGGTATAGGCGCGGACGCGGTTTTGATAGGCGAATATATTATGCGGGCAAATGATAAAAGCGCGTATTTGAAAGAATTAAAAGGTTACAAGGCGATTTGATTTCCGAACGGGCGGATGAATAAGTGAAACGGTATTAACCGCGAATTATTATGCGGAACGAAGAGAAAAAGTTTAACGTAAAGCTCAAAAAGCGCGGTCGGGTTTGTACGATCAACGAATACGGAACGAATAAATGAAACGGTATTAATTGCGGATATTTAGCGGATTAATGCCAACGAACGCGTATCCGAGAGAATTAAAAGGTAAAAATATAATATGGTAAAAATAAAAATTTGCGGATTGCGCTCGTTTAGGGATATAGACTATATAAACGCCGCCGCGCCCGATTACGCGGGTCTGGTTTTCGTTGCGGACAGCCGCAGATTTGTTACGCATAAATTCGCCGCCGAATTTGTCGGCGGGCTTCGTCCCGGCATAATTCCCGTGGGTGTGTTCGCGAACGCGCAAATTGACGAAATAGCCGAGTTATACTGTCGCGGCGTGATATTTGCCGCTCAGCTTCACGGCGGCGAAGATGAAATTTATATATCCGAATTGGGAAAAAAATGCGCGGATCTAACGATAATAAAGGCGGTAAGCGCGGACGTGATTCCAGAGAATTACGGCGAAAAAGCGAGCGAAGACGGGAATAAAATTTCAATAAATCGCGATAAAAAAATAAACGGAAATACGGACGGAATTTACGCGGATTCCGGAATAAAAGTCAAGCGCGGAAAGGCGGATTTTTTGCTTATAGACAGCGGAAAGGGCGGCACGGGCAAAACGTTCGATTGGCGGAAAATACGCGGTATAGAACCGCCGTTTTTTCTTGCGGGAGGGATAAATTTGAGCAATATAGACGCGGCTCTAAGACTGAACCCCTATGCGGTGGATATAAGCGGCGGTGCGGAAACGGACGGCGAAAAAGACGGCGAAAAAATCCGCTTACTGACGGAGCGTGTCGGGCGCTATAACCGTAATCGGCTATGAGCGTTACGGGTTCATAACGTTTAAAGCGCGGCGAATGAATAAGCTCAAAAAGAACGACGGAAAACAGTCGAAAAAGATTCTTAAAAGCGGTAAAACACCTAAAAAACTGCGGAAAATGATGAAAAACGATCCGAAAAGATATAAAAAAGATGAAAGAATTACAAAAAATGATGAAAAACGGTTAAAAAAAGATTAAAAGCGGTAAAAAACGCAGTGAAAATTTCCGAACAACAACGAAAAACGACGTTAGAAGACCGTAATAAAAACGCTGAAAAAACGCCGAAAAAACGACGTGAAATATCGAAAAAAGATGGTGAAACGCCCGAAAACCGGAGAAAAGGCGACGGGTAAAAACGTTTGACAAAACGGTAAAGCAAACGTAAAAACGGTCTGAAAAATAATAAGAAAATAACGTTAAAAAGGGCAATAAAAACGTTGAAAAAACGGCTGAAAATAACGAAAAACAGTCGGAAAACGATGAAAGAAATTGTAAAAAACGATAATGAGACAGCGGGTAAATAAACGCGACGGCAATGAAAAACGGGGGGAGGAGTTATGGGCGAAAAAATTCAAAGCCGCGGGCGCTTCGGCGCGTTCGGCGGGCAGTATATTCCGGAGACGCTGATGAACGAGGTCAAGTCGCTTGAAGCCGCGTACAATTTTTACAAGACCGACGTGGCTTTCAACAATGAATTGAACGCGCTTTTACGCGACTACGCGGGGCGGCCGTCACTCCTCTATTACGCTGAGAAAATGACGAGAGATCTCGGCGGCGCGAGGATTTATTTGAAACGCGAGGATCTGAATCATACCGGCTCGCACAAAATCAACAATGTATTGGGGCAGGCTCTCCTCGCCAAACGTATGGGAAAAACCCGCGTTATAGCCGAAACGGGCGCGGGGCAACACGGTGTGGCTACGGCTACGGCGGCGGCGCTTTTGGGCTTGGAATGCGAGATATTTATGGGCAAGGAGGACGTGTCGCGCCAGGCTTTGAATGTGTACCGCATGGAGCTTTTGGGAGCGAGGGTCAACGCTGTTACGGGAGGCACGATGACCTTGAAAGACGCGGTGAACGAGACCATGCGCGAATGGACGCGTCGCGTGCGCGACACGCATTACGTATTAGGCTCCGTTATGGGTCCGCACCCCTTCCCGACGATTGTGCGCGACTTTCAGAGCGTCATAAGCCGCGAGGCCCGCGCGCAAATTTTGGAGCGCGAGGGGCGTTTGCCGTCCGCAGTCATCGCTTGTGTGGGCGGCGGAAGCAACGCTATGGGAATGTTTTATCACTTTATAGACGATAAGGCGGTAAGGCTTATCGGGTGCGAGGCGGCGGGGCGTGGCGCGGACACCGATATGCACGCCGCAGCAATCGCGAAGGGCAGACCGGGCGTATTTCACGGAATGAAGTCGTATTTTTGTCAAGACGGCGAGGGGCAGATCTCTCCCGTGTATTCCATTTCGGCGGGACTGGACTATCCCGGGATAGGTCCCGAGCACGCGTACCTCCACGAGAGCGGACGCGCCGAATATTATCCCGTAGACGACGAGGCGGCGGTATCGGCGTTCGAGTATCTTGCGAGGACGGAGGGCGTCATTTGCGCCGTCGAAAGCGCGCACGCCGTGGCATACGCGAGGGAATTCGCGCCGAAGCTTTCCAAGGATAAAATTATCATTATCTGCCTTTCGGGGCGGGGCGACAAGGATGTCGCGGCGATAGCTAAGTACCGCGGCAGGGAATTGGCGGAGTAGGAAAAGACGGCGTAAAACGACGGCGTCGGATTGTCCTTAATAAAAGGAATAACAGGGAGCCTTGCAGGGACGCGAGACGGCAATACGGCAATAAAGGATAAGCGGACTCGGTGGTAGACGTACGGATTTTTACGGTTGTAACGGCGGTAAAAAATATACGAAAAACGCGATGGGCGCGCGAATTTTTACCGTCTCGGCGGCAATTAAAAAATAGGTAAAAACGCGATAAAAAGTATGATAAAAGTTTGCCGATCTTTACGGTCGTAACGGCGGTAAAAAGAGGTTGAAAGGACGGAGGAAAAGAAGGATATGAGCGGTATAAAAAAAGCTTTCGAGAAAGGCAAGGCGTTTATAGGCTTCGTTACGGGCGGCGACCCGTCGCTTGAAAAAAGCTATGAGTTTATCTTAAAATTAGTCGAAGGCGGTGCGGATCTCGTTGAAATCGGCGTGCCTTTTTCCGATCCGATAGCGGAGGGCGAGGTGATTCAGCGCGCGAACATACGCGCGCTGAACGCGGGCGCGACCGTGGACGGGATTTTTGAGTTGGTAAGGCGCGTTCGTAAGGTAAGCGATATTCCGCTCGCGCTTTTGACATATCTCAATCCCGTCTTTTACCGGGGCTATTCCGAATTTTTTTCCGAATGTAAAAGCGCGGGCGTAGACGGCGTGATAATTCCCGACCTGCCTTTCGAGGAGCGCGGCGAGGTTTTGCCCGACGCGAATGAAAACGGCGTCGATGTGATTTCGCTTATCGCGCCCACCTCGAAGGACAGAATTAAGAGCATAGCCGCAGACGCGAGCGGGTTTGTATACATAGTTTCATCGATGGGCGTAACGGGCGTGCGTAGCGATATCGAGACCGATTTGAAAGAAATAATCGACTCGGCGCGCGCGGTTTCGAGCACGCCCGTCGCCGTGGGTTTCGGCGTGAGCACCCCCGAACAGGCGAAAAATATAGCGAAAATCGCGGACGGCGTAATCGTGGGCAGCGCGGTAGTCAAGCTGATCGCCGAGCACGGCGGGAATGCCGGAGAATATGTCCGCGAATACGCCGAAATAATGAAAAACGCTATAAGAAACGCGTAAGTTTTTTGTTTTAAAAAAAATTATGCGTGGAAAGCCTTTTTGTTTGTAAAAGGCTTTCCCCGCGCCGCTTTCCAACAACTTTGATATTTTACACTTATTAAAATTTCACACGCGGCATTGCCGGATTTGAAAATTCTTTAAAAGAAAACGCCGCGGGCGGAAAAATCTCTCGTATAATACCGTTCATAGGCGATTGCGTAAAAAGCCGCGCTTTTTACGGTCGCATTACCCGAAAAAAACTTAATTGCGACCGCTCGCCCGATTAAGCCTGAAAAAGGCTTCTTCCCCGCATAAGTTTCTTAAATCGAAAAAATTAGAACCTGTCTTCGCAAACCGAACAGGATGTCCTTGCGGGTCTTTTCGCGGTTTTACGCGTTCTTTTTTGTCAACAGCTATGCTATCGTCTGTGAAAAACGTCTTGAAAGCCGCGAAAGTTTCTCGCAAATCCGCCGATTCTCATCTATGAATACAGGTTCTTACAATTTAAACGTAATATTTTTCTTTTCTAAAAAGATACCTAGGAGTAAATAAGCCGCGACGACGCCGATCTCGAGTAGCAGAAGCCGCGTTTGATTTAGAGGAACGTCGGCGAGAAAAATCATCGTTACCGCCATTACCGCGAGAGAGATAAGCAGATAGAGGAACAAATTGCGCCCCATTGAGGACAGCACGGGAATCCGTCGGCCTTTTAGGACGAGTTTATCTATCACGTAGAACGCAAAATATACCGTATTTATAAACGTTGCGGCCATAAGCATATACGTCGTGTTGTAGTCCTCGAAAAACGCGGCTTTGCCGAAAAAACGGTCGGATAAAACGGCCGCGCCCGCAAGTAAGAGCGAGGCGGCGGCATACGCGATAATACCCTTTCGCATAGCGTCGCCGAGAGCGGAGGAAACGAGTACGATTCCGAGATAGCCGACGCACGCGGCAAGACCGCCCTGATAGCTGTGGAATATATTAATTTCTTTGTGGAATAACTGGAACAGAACCAAAACGCCGAGACCCGCCAAGACTCTCGCCCACGCGTGCCTTCTCATAAAGCCGAACAGGAAAGGCGTCAGTAAGACCCCCGTAAAGCCTATGCTTTGAATCGTATCCCAATCGTGTTCGGTCGCTCCGTTTATTTCTTTAAGTAGCTTGCTTTTTATGAAAGTAATCGTGCAAAATATGCCGACTATCGTCATATTTCTCATAAAAAACCGCTTGTAAGCGGCGCGGGAGCCGTCGCGAACCGTATGCCGCGAGAATGTCGGAAATACGGTCAAGCCGATTAAAAAGAAAAATATCGCGGGACCCAAGTCCATCAAACTGAAATTTAAATACGACCAAAGCGGTATTCCGTTCACGTCGCCCTCGTGAATACTCCATTCGGGCATCTTAAAAGTCAAATTCGCAAGGAAATAGACGTTCGTTACTATAAAGAAAATAATTACTAAGCCTTTCACATTGTCCACAAGCGCGTTACGTTCAGACGCCGAGTCTGTTTTCTTAATTTTCATCTTAACCATAATGGCTTTAGAATAACAGGCTTTTATAAATTCAGAATTAACTTTTTTATAGATCGTAACCGGCTGCGTTTTTTAAAGATTACGGGGCGGGAAACCTTTTGTGAACGAAAGGTTTTCCCCCACGCCCCTTTCCGAAAAACTTCAATATATATTTTTGAAGTATTCCCGATATTAAAAGAACGAAAACAACGAGCGAGAGGCGGGTAAAGCGCGAATAAATAACGAATGAAAACGGCGCGCCGATAGGGCGTGTTCGCGTAAACGAAAACGATAGAATTTTAGGCGGTTCCCGCGTCCGTCAAGGCGTTTAACGACGCATAGCAATGCCGCGCCGGGATATAACGACGCCGGAAAGGGTAAATAAGCGCAAAAAACGCGACGCTTGCGCTTTACGCGAACACGCCCGAATACCGTCCCTATAAAATTTTTGAAAGGTCTGCCCGCTTAAATTTTCAAAAGAATCGGAATTTTTGTCAAAACGGGCGTTTTTATGCTTGACTTAACGTATTTAAACGCTTATAATATATACTGTTATTTATATCGGGTTGCCGGAGAGGGGGCGAAATTACTGTGTCGACGGTCAGAGTGGGCGAAAACGAAAGTCTTGACAGCGCGATTAGGCGGTTCAAGAGGAAGTGCGCGCGCGACGGCATTATAGGCGATCTGAGAAAAAGAGAAGCTTATGAAAAACCGAGCGTGAAAAGAAAAAAGAAAGCCGAAGCGGCAAGAAAGCGTTTCTATAAATAGAATAGATATAAATTCGGTCCGCATATTTAAGACAGCGCACATATTTTGCGCTGTTTTTATTAGGCGGAACAATTCGAAGTTTGGACGGTGCAAAATCCGTTAAAAATACCGCAGACCGGTTGTGAAGTTTTATATAAAAATATTTATTAAGAAATACGGCGTTGAAGTTTTTTGGAAAGGGGCGCGGGGAAAAGCCTTTTGTTCACAAAAGGTTTCTCCCCGCGTAAATTAAAAAACAGAAAATAAAAAATAAAAGGATATTCGTATGCTGTGCGTCGTTGCCGCTATGTATTCGGAAATAGAGTTTCTTTTGAAAGCGGTTTCCGTTAAATCCGAACAAAAATTACCCGGCGGGCGGACGGTTTTTGTCGTTTGCCATAACGGGTCGGATTTTATAATCGCCGTGTGCGGCATAGGGAAAGTCAATTCCGCCGTTACTCTGCAATATATTCTCGACAATTTCGACGCGGACGCCGTAATAAACATCGGAACGGCGGGCGGAATAAAAGGCGGATTCAAAAAAAACGACGTACTGATAGCCTCGGCGGCATATCAGCACGATTACGACATCGGTTTGGGCGGCGGGGACTATAAACGGGGCGAAATACCCGGGATTTCAAGGGACGCTTTCGTCTTTGACGGCGAATTGCGGAGGGAGCTTCTCGGCATATGCGCCGCGCTGGGCTTTTCGCCGAGAGAGGGGGCGGTAGTTTCGGGCGACCGCTTCATCGCCGATAGGAAAAAAGCCGAAGAGCTTGCCGAAGTCTTCGGCGCCTGCGTCTGCGAAATGGAGGCGGCGGCCCTCTTGCAGACCGCCGCGCTGAACGGTTTTAAGCGTATCGCCGCAGTGAAATCCGTCTCCGACAACGCCGACGGCGACGCCGCGCGGGATATCGCGGACATTACCGGCGCGAAGGAGAGAATACGAGATATTATTATAGCGTATCTGAATAAAAAAATCGCGTAAATTCAGCGGATTTTAAATATAAAATCGGCGTTGTCCGCCCGGCGGATTTGAAAAAACCGAATAAAAAACGACAAAAATCACGCGGCGTATTCAGTCTAAAAAGCGTGGTGCGGCAACGGCGTGTTTGAAACGTCTTTGAAACCGCGCCCGAGGTATCTTTTGTCGTTTTCTGCGCGCCGTCGCGTTGTTTTTTCTAATGCGCCGCGATAGTACGCGCCGTCAAAAACGCCTCGACGGCGCGCGAAAACCGCCTAAAAGCTGTTCGCCGTCAAATTCTTAAAGAGATCTAATAAAAACGCGGTATTACCGTATTGTATTCGGCATAAGCTTGCGGCGTTACGTTATGAATTTAAACAAAAACGCCGGCGTTTATCGCGGCGGATTTAAGCGCCGTTCGGCTTGAGAACGCGAAAAAGGAGAGAAATTATGGCAAAATTGACAATGGATAAGCTCGTCGCGCTTTGCAAAAACCGCGGCTTTATCTTTTCGGGAAGCGAGATATACGGCGGACTTGCCAACACCTTCGATTACGGACCGCTCGGCGTACTCCTAAAAAACAATGTGAAAGCGGCATGGTGGAAAAAGTTCGTCGTCGAAAATCCGCTGAATGTCGGCGTCGATTGCGCCATTCTTATGAACCCGACGGTCTGGGAGGCGAGCGGGCATATAAGCAATTTCAACGATCCGCTGATGGATTGCAAGGAATGTAAAACGCGACACAGAGCCGACCGGCTGATAGAGGAATATCAAGCGTCGCGCGGCGTAACGGAGAGCGTTGCCGGTTTTACGAACGAGCGGCTTGAAAAGTATATTTTCGACAATAAGATTCCTTGCCCGAATTGCGGAAAATCGAATTTTACGGGCGTCCGGAAGTTCAATATGATGTTCAAGACCTTTCAAGGCGTAAACGAAGACACGGCGAATACCGTCTATTTGAGACCCGAAACCGCGCAGGGTATTTTTGTTAATTTCAAAAACGTGCAGCGTTCGCAGCGGCTGAAAGTTCCTTTCGGCATAGCGCAGATAGGTAAGAGTTTCCGCAACGAAATTACGCCGGGAAATTTCACGTTCAGAACTCGCGAATTCGAGCAGATGGAATTGGAGTTTTTTTGCGAGCCCGGCAAGGATCTCGAATGGTTCGGTTATTGGAAAAATTTTTGCCGCGATTGGCTGTACGGATTGGGCATAAAACGCGAAAATCTCAAGCTCCGCGACCACGCGAAAGAGGAATTGTCGCATTATTCCAACGCGACGACGGATTTTGAATTCAATTTTCCTTTCGGGTTCGGCGAGCTTTGGGGCGTCGCGGACAGAACCGATTTCGATCTCAAAGCCCATCAAGCGAAAAGCGGCGTAAATCTTGAATATATAGATCCGGTTACCAACGAGAGATATGTGCCGTATTGCATAGAACCATCGTTGGGCGCGGACAGAGTGGTTTTGGCGTTCCTGTGCGACGCTTACGACGAAGACGAGGCCGACGGCGAAACGCGCGTCGTGCTACGATTACATCCCGTTCTCGCGCCGTATAAGGTCGCCGTTCTGCCTTTACAAAAAAAGTTAAGTGAAAAAGCCGAAGAAATTTTCAAAAGTTTGTCGAAAAAATATTCGGCGGCTTACGACGACTCGGGCAGTATAGGCAAGCGTTACAGACGGCAGGATGAAATAGGTACGCCGTACTGCGTGACGGTGGATTTCGAGACCTTGGAGGACGGCGCGGTAACGATGAGAGACAGAGATACGATGAAGCAAGAAAGAATCCGGATTTCAGAGCTGAATAAATTTCTGGACGAGAAAACCGAATATTAGATTTTTTGATCGAGAGGGGACTTTGCGGGTGAAAACCGCGTGAATTTGCGGGAATAAATGACAAAGCCGGCGCGCGGGACAAATTAAGCGCCGTTCCCTGAAATTTCGGTAAAAATAGCGGCGGCGGTCTATTAGATCTCTTGCGGAATTAAGGGAGTCGCGTTAAATATGTAAAAGAAATCGCGTGCGTTTTGGCGGCGGGCGCGGAAAAAGGGGGGAAACAATGATAAAAAAGGTGCCTAATATCCTATCGGTAACGCGTATCGCGGGCGCGCTGTCCTTGGTTTTGTTCGCCGTTTTGAATTTGAATGCCGTGTATGTCGTCGTCTATATCGTGTGCGGCATAACGGACGTGCTTGACGGCACGATAGCGCGGCGTTATAACGCGACCTCAAAATTGGGAGCGACTCTCGATACGGCGGGCGATTTGCTCCTGATTTTTTCCGCGTTCTTCTCGGCGCTGTTCATTTTGGGGCTCTATAAGACCATAAAATTCGGGGTGCTACTTTGGGCAATCTCCGCATTGCTGTTTAGGGTTTTCAACCTAATCCTCACGCGGATTAAATTTAAATTTTGGAACGGGATGCATACGTACGCCACAAAAATTGCGGGCGCGGTTACGTTTTTCATCGTACCCGTTTCGGTTATTATGGGCAGGATTTACGAACCGCTGGTGATAGCTCTCTCCGTACTGATAAACATAGCTTCCGCCGAGGAAACGCTACTTTTGCTGACGCGCTCTTCGTACGACGTAAACGCCAAGGGATATTTTTTCGACGGAAAATCAAAGGCGGGCGGCACGGACGAAAAGGAGAAATCGGCGGGAATCGAAACGCTTAATTCGGACGGGGAAGCCGAAAGCGGATGCGAAAAAGGCGCGGAAAAGACCGAATAGAACGGTTGTGGCGAAGGCATATCGACGCGCCGCGAATACGGAATGAACGACCGACGGAAAGTCGAAACGCGCGCGTAAACGAACGGCGCGGGTTCCCGCTTCGAAATATAAAGCGAAATTACCGATTACAAAGCCGCAAATCTTTGCGGCTTTATCTTTTTTTATAATATGCATAATATGCCGCGCCGACGCGGTCGCAAGCGCGGAACGCCGCCGACGGTCATATCCATACGGAGTTTATCTCCTTAAAGTTTTGCATAGCGCGAAAAGCCGTAATTTATAAACTATGGCGCGTTTACATAGGGCGCAAACGGCGCGTTTTTTACGCTTATTCGCCCCTTTCGGCATAGTTATTTCCCATTTCGGCGGCTCCGCGCACCGCCGGACGCCTTGAAAGGCGCGGAGCCCGCCTAAAATTCTCTCGTTTTCGTTTATGCGGACGCGCCCTAATTGCAAAAACCGTGAAAAATTTGCGCTTTTTACGCCGTCCGACTTTAGTTTTGCCAGCTCAAAAATAAAAAACACGTGAAAGTCGTTGACAATTAGCGTTTTTACGCTTATAATTATATAAACTTATAATTATATAAAATGGTGTAATACCGCAAAAGGGACGGGGTAATTCGATGAAAAAAAAACTCGGTAAAATAATTACGGCTTTGGTCTTGACCGCCGTTTTAATGTTTGCGCTCACGGCTTGCGAGGATCCGATAAAGGGAGGGCAGGCCGACGGTAACGTATACGGCAACGGG
Source organism: Clostridiales bacterium (assembly GCA_031275485.1). GTDB lineage: Bacteria > Bacillota > Clostridia > Christensenellales > JAISNN01 > JAISNN01. The sequence continues at coordinate 54,442 of JAISOS010000063.1, forward strand.
TCGTTGGTTGTGACTCAGGGCGATTATATTTATTTTGTCAACGGCATGACTACAAAAGACGCGAACAACAAATCGGGCGAGGTGGTAAAGGGCGCGATTATGCGCGCTAAAATCGACGCGAACGGCAATATCGACGACGGCGGTATCGTGACGATTGTACCGCAGGCGTATTTTACTTCCTATACCGGCGGCGGACTTTACATTTTCGGCGAGTGGATATATTATGTTACGCCGAATCCGGAAAAGGATAAGACGGGCGCGAGCCTTAGCGGTCAAACTCTCGTTATGCGAACAAAAATAGACGGCACAAAAACCAAGAGAATAGCCGTTATAAAAGCGGAAGGCGTGCAGTACACGGTCAACAAGAACTATTTCATATATCTCGACGGCACGGATTTGAAAGCCATAGACCTCAATAAAAACAATTTCAAGACTTCGACAATCGAGACGGGCGTTACGAGCGTCAAATTTCCGACCGCGCCTTATTATTCAAAATCGGGATATCCGCCGATTTTCGACTATGCGGTATACACGAAAAATTCGAGTGAAAAGGTAACGGGACAGACCCACAACGAGGTGAAAGCGGTGAACGGCGGCGGCGATAAAATTACGCTTATAGGCGACAAGGCGTATTTTAACGGCGACGGCTATCTTGAAAATCTCGACGACCTATATACCTATACGCTTAGTACGGCGGTTTTGGACGACGCGGGCAATCTCACGGTCTATCTTTCCCGTTCGGGCTTCGCGGTCAGCGGTTCGAAAGATAACGGCGTATTCGCCTATACCTTTACGAGCGGAAACGGCTACGCGATAGATAAGGATAACGTAGTATGGCTGTCGGGTTCTCAAAAAACCACGTTCAAGCCGGCGGGAACCGCCGCCGCGGACGGCATTTTCGTCGTCGAGAACGGCGCACTGTTCTTTTATGAGGGCAAAAACGAGCGGATCTTATTGGGTGTCATAGGCGCGGGTAAGACATACGCGGACAAGGATGCGGCGGCAAAGAGCTTGAACGAGCAAGCCTTAAAGGTGTATAACGGCGAGCTTAATCTGCTACGCGTAACCAAATACGGAAGCGAGGGTAATCTCTACGAGATTTATTTCACTCCGTCCACCTCCAACGGCGCGCTTAAACGCGTCATAGTCAGCACGGACGGGACGCGCGCCGGAACTTACGCGGAGGACTACAAGGATTTCGCGCCGTATGATAATGTTCGCGTCGTAATAGCGTCGGATTTCGTGTCAAACTGGATTGCTCCGTCGTTTATTAATTACGACGGCGGCAGACTGTATTGCTATTTTATATACGCTTATAATTACAATTATCTTTATAGAATAGATCTCAGCGCGGCGACGGCGGACGGACGCGACTATCTTGCCGACAATTCGGATCTGATAAAAATCGTAGGCAAATTCAACGCCGCCGACCGGGCCTCATACGACGAACGCGAAAAGGAAGAGACCGAATAGAGCGGGTGCGGTTATTTTTTTAATTGCGCGGAGAAACCCTTTTCTTTTAAGAAAAGGGTTTCTCCGTTTTTTGTTTATTCCGTTTAATAATTCTATTTGACAATTCCGCGCTATAACCGGCGGCGGCGTATCCGCGTATTAAAAAGGCGGGATTTTTCGCGGCGTGTCCGAAAGAAAACTTTTGAAAGTCCGTTAACTAACGATTTGATGAAGGTTTGTCGCGCGCTCCTTATAGCCGCTGTAAAGTGCCGGGGCCTTTGGGAGAAAGAGTCGCGGGGGAAACCTTTTTTCCTAAGAAAAGGTTTCCCCCGCTTTTATATACAAAAAACTACGCGGCGTTTAAAAACGGCCGCGTTTAAATTTTTAGACCGCGTTCTCGAATAAGACGCGCACGGGGACGCATTCGAAACGCGCGATACGGGCGCGTATGCGACCGTATCGCGCCATTAATTGGAGGGGGAAAGTTAAATGCGGTAACGCGGCATACCCCGCTTTACCGTATCCGTATCGCGATTTTTAAGGCGTTGCAGGTCAAACCGAAGCGACGCCTGCGCGTCCTTGACCCGTATTCGCATCACGTTCTTTAGGGGGCGCAAGTCTAATCGGGATAATAAGCGGATATACGCGCTCTTACCGCATTCGTGCGCGCGTTTTTAAGTAACGACATAGAGGAGCTTACGTTTCTTATTCCATACGGAAATATAGTCGTTATGAATCGGAATTGAGCTGAAATTAAGAGCTGAATTTTTTGCCGTAAAGTGCGAAAAAAGGTTCTTTTTCGTATTCGGGCAAAATGCGAAAAACCGTTCTTTTCCGCTTGCGGCAAAAAATGCAGCGTTGAGATTGAGCCGTCACTATTCATAACGACCGTATTTCGTCGACATTCCGCCGACGTGTGTTGCGCGCTATTCTTTCTCGTCATCCTCTTCCTCGTCGTCTATATCGTCGAGGTCGTCTATAACGTATTCGTAATCGTCCTCGTCGTCATTCTCGGGCGGATTTTCCTCGTCCTCAAATTCCTCCGCTTCGTTCCACGCTTCCTCTTCTTCGGCTATTTCGCTAAGCGGAATCAAAATTTCATCCTCCTCGGGCAACTCCTCGTCCAAAAAGGCGTGCCATTTCTCGTCGTTTTCGTCGTCCTCGTCCGCAAATACGCTTTTCAATTTATTCTTGCGGCACGAGGCGCACATAACCTCGTCTTCGGATATATAATTGACGCGGCAGACGGGGCACAGCTCCAGAAAATCGTCATCCTCGTCTTCGAGCAGTTTGACGTCGCCGATATGAAGCTCCGCCTTGCAAACGATGCAAAACTCCTCTTCCTCTAAAATGTAATTCAGACCGCATCTCGGGCATTTTTTATATTTAGCCATAAACACTCCGTAAAACCCAAGCCCGCATGCTGATTTTTCGCACGAAAACGGCGACGGCGCGCCGAAAACGCGGCGTATTGAGCGCAGGTCTTATTTATTATACAATGCTAAACAAAAAATATTACTTTGTCAACAAGAAAACGGTAAAAATTAAAAAAATTTTAGAATTTTTTCGCATATTCGGACGCTTTGCTAAAAGTATGGCTTATAACGAAGCCGTAAATGCGTAAGTTCAATTTTTTCACCGCTTATTTTCCCGATTTTTCGCGGCTTGTTTTAACCATTCTTTTCAAATTTATCCGCGCGTCGCCGTTCTAACGCGGTTTTCATATTTTTGTTTGTCGAATGTGCCGCTTGAAATAAATGCGCGCGATATTTGCGCCGTGCAAAGCCGCCGCAAAAGCGGTCGGCGGCAGGTCTGTTATTAGGGTACGCAAAATCGATAAAATAGTTGAATAAAAAAAAGAAATGACGCGGAAAAATGACGGAT
>JAISOS010000001.1 GCA_031275485.1 Clostridiales bacterium
GCCGAACGTCCCGCGAGGAAGCGGCGTCAGGCGCTTAATCATCGCATAGCGCTTATCCGTAAGTTCCATATCCCTATTCTACCATAAATGTACTTATTTTTGTCAATTTATGTGAACACGCTCTAATTATTCAATGTCTGCCCAAACTCTTGAGGTCACATCACCTTCGCGTAGGCAGTTTTTTGTCCGTTTTTCAATAAAAACAAAAAATTTACTCGAATTTACTTTATTTATTTTTTTCTTTGAGGTATAATATTTTTCAATAAAAACAAAATCCGCTTTAAAAAGTAAAAAACAAATATAAACAAATAAAAAAATTTTGGAGAGGTATACGGTATATGTCGCAACTTATGGATAGCATTATCGAAAAAGCGAAAAGCAGAAATAAACGCATCGTTTTGCCGGAAAGCACGGACGAGCGGGTTGTGAGAGCTGCCCGGCAGATTGCGGGCGAGGGCATTGCGCGCGTTTTGCTTTTGGGCGAGGAGCGGGAGTTGAGAAGCAAATATCCCGACGAGGATTTTAAAAATATAGAAATTGTCAGTATTCACAATAATTCGAATACCGCGAAATATCGCGAGTTTATTTATGAATCGCGGAAAAGTAAGGGAATAACGATCGAGGAGGCGGCGAAATTGTCGGTCAATCCTCTTTATTTCGGCGTTATGATGCTGAAAACAGGCGAGGCGGACGGCATGGTCGCCGGCTCGGTAAGCGCGACGGGCGATGTGTTGCGCCCCGCCCTGCAAATCATAAAAACCGCTCCGAATATCTCTACGGTTTCAAGCTGTTTTATAATGGTTATGAGGTATACGGAATACGCGAGGGAGGGCGTTTTGGTTTTCGCCGACTGCGCGGTAATTCCTCAGCCGGACGCGGAGCAACTTGCCGCGATAGCCGTGGCGTCGGCGGGTTCGGCGAGGGCTATCGCGGGGATAGAGCCGCGCGTGGCTATGCTTTCGTTTTCGACTAAGGGTAGCGCGAAGCATCCGCTAGTCACGAACGTTACGGACGCCTTGAAAAGAATAAAAGAAATCGCGCCGGAACTCTCCGCAGACGGCGAGTTGCAGGCGGACGCCGCGATAGTTGAGAGCGTCGCCGCGCTTAAAGCTCCGGGTAGCGAAGTCGCCGGAAAGGCGAATGTGCTGATATTTCCGGATTTACAGGCCGGAAATATCGGTTATAAGCTCGTACAGCGTTACGCGGGCGCCGACGCTATCGGTCCGATTATCCAAGGACTTGCGAAGCCCGTAAACGACCTTTCGCGTGGCTGTTCCGTCGAGGATATAGTGAACGTTGCGGCCATAACGGTGTTGCAAACGGAGGATTAAGTAAGGCGGGAATTTATACTGGAGAAACCTTTTGTGAACAAAAGGTTTCTCCAGTACTTTTTTTCAATTCCAAAAACTCCTGAAATTTTAATTCCATACAAAACAAACCGGACGCGGTTAAGTTTTTTTTGCAAAATATAAGAAAGCGCCGCAGTTAAATTTTTATTAAATAAAAAGACTTCTTTTAAACTTAACGGTGTAATAGGTTCCGCGTGGCCGCCATATTGCGTTTTTGACGGCGTTATGTTCTTTCGCCCGCCGTATGTTAAAAAATAATGCGGCGGCAGTTGAAAGCGGCAAAAGATATTTGTCGGCGCGGCTTCGAAAGACGCCCGATATAAAGCCGCGAAGTTTCATTCGTATTTACGCAATAAAATATAAAAATAAAATCGTTAAAGCTTTTGGAAAAGTGCGACGTGGGATAATTTTTTTTAAAGAAATTCTCCCCGCGTAAACCGAATACACCGAATAATAAAAACAAAAAGACCAGCTATGAAAAGTCAAGCGATTGAGGAGGCAAAATTATAAAAATTTTAAGAAGAATTAATCAGGCATGAACATAACGTAAGGCTGACCGGATTTGAGGACTGAATATACAATATTGACAAGCTTACGCATGACGACAGAGATGGCGATGAGATGATGCTTACCTTGAGAATGTTTTTTATCGTAGAGAGCTTTAAGAGCGGGATTATGCATGACGGAAGCGATGGCGGCAAGGAAGAAAGCGCGGCGGAGATACGGCGAACCTCGTTTAGACTCCGGGCTTTGGTGCCTGAAAACTCGCCGGACTGATTGACGGAGGGGTCAGCACCTGCAAAGGCCGCAAGCTTTTCGGAGGATTCAAAACGGTTGACGTCGCCGATTTCGGAAACAAAGACGGCAACCAAAGTTGCGCCCACTCCTTTAATGGTAGTTAGAGTGTTATTAAATTGGGGAAGCAATTCGGCTATGTAAGGTCTAAGAGTGATTCTGAAACAGTTTTAAGCGAATCCATGAGCTTAACGAAGCCATCGGAGCTGTTGTCAAACTTAAACGGCTTTAAGGCAAAAGAACCGTCCTGATTGATGACAGCCGCCTCGTGACTGCGCTTGGCGACGTCGATATACCTACAAATAACATAAGAAGCATCTCGTTTGAAAAAATATTTGACGGAGCGCACCCGCGCCTATACGACGGTCTTAACCTTGTTTGACATTTGAAGAAACGTAATATTACGCCCGACATCCGGCTAATAAAAGTAAACCCGTATAGGCGGAGGCTTCCACTCTTTGTTAAGCGGAACAGAGCCGCAAGGAGAACAAAGGAAAACCTCTGCCAACGAGAATATTATCTCTCACAGAGGCTGTGTGATAAGCAAGAAAAAAGCCTACAAAAGATAAAGAAAGGGAAATGTTTGTAGCAACTAATATCAACATGTATGGAAATCTTTTCTTAACGGAAAAGTTTTCCATAAACCCCTTCCAAAAGACTTTATTAATTAAGTAAATTTATTATACAAGGAGACAAAAGAATGACGATATTAGTTTTGAACGCGGGGAGTTCCTCTTTGAAATATCAGCTTTTCAAGTTTGAAAACGGCTCGCACAGCGTGCTTGCAAAAGGAACGGTGGAGAGAATCGGAATAAAGAACTCTCTCGTCACGCATGAGGTAACGGGCGGCGCGAGACTTGAAATAAGCGGCGACGTCGCCGGACATAATGACGCTTTGAAAAAAGTATTCGGCGCGCTGACCGATAAGGAGTACGGCGTTATATCGAAAATATCCGATATCTCGGCTTTCGGACACAGAATACTTCACGGTGCGGAGGATTTCGACGCGTCCGTTATTTTGACCGGCGAAAACATTGAAAAGTGCAAAAAGAATACAGAACTCGGACCCTTGCATATGCCCGCGAATCTGGCTTGCGTAAATGCCTGTCGCGAATTGTGCAAGGATACGCCGAACGCTGGTGTTTTCGACACGGCGTTTCACAGCACGATGGGCAAAACCGCCTATATGTACGCCTTGCCTTACGAATACTACGCGGATTATAAAATCAGAAAATACGGCTTTCACGGTACCTCGCACAGGTACGTCTCGGCGGAGGCGATAAAGTATCTCGACGGCGCGGGCGCGAGATCGTCGCGTCTGATAACATGCCATCTAGGCAACGGTTCGTCGCTTGCCGCCGTAAAAGACGGAAAGGTTATCGACACATCTATGGGATTCACGCCGCTAGAGGGTTTAGCGATGGGTACGCGCTCGGGTGACATAGACCCTGCCGTCATAGAATTTATAATCAGAAAGACCGGAAAAAATATTTCGGAAATTTTGGAAATTCTCAATAAAAAAAGCGGCGTTCTCGGCATAAGCGGCGTCAGTAGCGATTTCCGCGACATATCGGACGCGGCGGGCGGCGGAAACGAGAGAGCCGAGCTGGCGCTCGCTATGTTCGCATACAGAGTCAAAAAATATATCGGAGCCTATACCGCCGCTCTGAACGGCGCGGACGGGATAGTTTTGACGGGCGGAATCGGCGAAAATTCCGTCAAAATGAGAACGCGGATTCTGACCGGACTGGATGGCTTGGGCATTATTTTTGACGAAGAAAAAAATCGGACGGCAAAACGCGGCACGGTTTTCGAAATAAACGCGGACGCTTCAAGGACGAAAATCTTGGTTATTCCGACAAACGAGGAATTGGTAATCGCGCGCGAAACCTTTGAATTAGTAAAGTAAGGAAAGGTTTTATTTTTGTATTGTTTAAGATTATGAAGGATTAAGCGGGGAGAAACTTTTCATTCACAAAAGGTTTCCCCCGCGCCTCGTAATTTTATAAAATGGCCGGTTTTGGTGGAATTACTGCGCGGCTCGTAATATTTAATCTGCTTATGCTGTTATTATTTTCGTTCAAATCAGGTTGATAAACAAAGGAAATTGTCGGCGGTATAACAAAACAAAGGCAATTCGCCGTCCGGAAAAAATGCATTTAAATCGGAGGATAAAAACTGTGAAAACGCACACGGCCGTTTTGTTGTCATAACACGTTGTCAACAATGCTGTGATATAGATATAATAAAAAATAAACAAGACAAATGCGAGGAGGGTGTCAATGAGCAAACTTTTTTTAACGTCATATTTTTCGGGTGTAGCCGATTTATTTCCCGGCTTTGCCGGGGAAGATTGCTCCGGAAAAAAAGTTGTATTTATTCCGACTGCAAGCCTACCGGAAAAAGTAACTTTTTATGTTAATATTGATAAAAAAGCGCTCCAAAAATTGGGGATGATCATTGAGGATTTGGAGATTTCAACTGCGTCAAAAGAGGAAATAGAAAAAAGCATAGCCAATACGGATTATATTTTTGTATCGGGGGGAAACACGTTTTTTCTCTTGCAAGAATTGAAACGTAAGTGTGCAGACAAAACGATTATTGAGCATATAAGCAACGGCAAACTATATATCGGCTCGTCGGCGGGTTCAATAGTCCTTTCCAAAGATATAGGTTATGTTAAGATTATGGATTCCACTAATGCCGCCCCGGATTTGAACGGTGATTATTCCGCTCTTTCGGTAGTGGATTTTTGCGTTGTTCCACACTTAACTAATTTCCCATTTAAGAAAGTCGCCGAGAAGATAATAAAAGAATTTTCCGATATACTCGACATTAGAGGGATTAGTAATAATCAAGTCATTATTGTTGACGGTGAAAGAGTGGAAACGCTTACCGCAAAAGGAAAACAAAAATAAACTGCCAATCTGTCAAACGGCGCATATAAAGCCGTCACCGAAGGGATGCCTGATTGCGGATTATCACGAAGAGTTTTCGTTAAACGAGAAACAAAGATATCGGATGAAATTTCTGAAGGAAGTGACTCGGGCTTATTAACGGAAATCCTGTTTTAAACGTAAAAGTTGGCAAGTAGACGTTGTTGCGTCTACTACCTTATTAAGCAGAGCGGACGGGGAATTCGCGGTACGAAAGCTCCGTATCTCCTTAAAAAGGCACTCGCCGAGGTTGAGAATAATTATGATTATGTCTTAATTGACACTCCCCCAACCTTGGGTGTGTTGACGATTAACGGGTTGACGGCGGCGGATGGGGTGATTATCCCCTACAAAGCGGACGCTTTGACGGTAATGGGAGTCGGGCAATTAACGGAAGCGATAAGTGAAGTTAAGGAATTTGCCAATAAAGAGTTAAAAATAAACGGTATAATTATTACGATGTTCGATACTCGTACTAATATATCGAAGAACACAGA
>JAISOS010000005.1 GCA_031275485.1 Clostridiales bacterium
AACGTAAAAACCCGCTCGCGCCTTAACCGTGGGCGGGTTTTTTGTCCGCTCCGCGTTGTTTTCGCGTTGTTTTTAAATTTAGTGTCAGCTTAGTGTCAATTTTTCAAGACGGCGGCACATAGCTATATTTTGTGGTTCTTGTGTGGTTAAAGTGCTATATATTGCGGTTTTGTGACAGTTCATTTTTTGTTAGAAAAATTATCATGAATTTTCAGAACGCCAAAATTAAAAAATATTGGTTTTCGGGGACTTGAAAACGGAAAATAATTCGATAAAAAAAAGAGAGCGGACGGCTCTCTTTTTTTTATTGTCTAAGCGGCGGCGCACGGAAATCCGCCGACGTCGATTAAACGGTCTTGCGTTAAATTGATAAAGCTTTTTCGGAAATCGGCGCGAGAAAACCTTTTGAGCGCAAAAGGCTTTTCCCGGCATAATTTTTTTTAAAATTCTTATTCTATAATCTTTCCGTTTTTCAGGTTAAATTTCAGGATTTTCTTTTCGCCGTTTTCGGTATAGTCGACGGTATAGATATTTTTTGAAAAGCCGACGCCGTTAACGATTATTTCGGCGTCGGAAAACATATATTTTAAAAATTCCTTTTGCTCGTCGTTATAGCGGTTGACGTCGTCGGAAGTGAACAGCACGCCGCCCGTCATTTTAATCAGCCGCGCTATAAGCTTGCGTTGCTCGAACGAAAGGCGTATATTATAGCTGCGGAGCAAAAAGACGTCGGGGTCGTTCAGGAACGCGCGTCCGTTGAGGTGGCGTCTGTTGAGACCGTTATGTATGGCGTTGCGCGTGTTCACGTCCTCCCTGTGCGTTACCGCGCCGTACAAGCTTTGACTCCAGCTTAGCCCCATATCCGCGCCGATTCGCATATACTCGACCTTGTTTACGCAAGGAATTATAGGAGCGCCGCAACCCAAAATCTCTTTTCCGCCCACGCATTCGCGGATAAAGTCCATCGCGTCGTACATACATTCGGCGCGCGATTTGCCGTTCAGCGGAACCGCGCTCGCGGCATAGAGAAAGTCAAGCTTTACGAGATCGTAGCCCCAGTCGTTCAGTACGGTATCGAATACGCGTTTTATGTGTCCGCGCACGGCGGGCAGATAGAAATTCAGCCCAAAAAAGCCGCCCCAGTTCGTGCCCATCACAATCGGAGAGCCGCCGGCATCTTTTATCAGCCATTCCGGATGCTCCGCCGCGACCTTCGAGTTGTGTTGCGCGGCGAGCGGCGCGAGCCAAAGCCCAGCCTTCAAGCCCTTTCCGCGTATTGCGTCGGCGATTGTTTTCATACCGTTCGGAAATTTTTTATGATCTACCGAGAGCCAGTCGCCCACGGCGGTTTGATAGCCGTCGTCGATTTGAAAGGCGTTTATTTCGGGCGCGGCGGCGGTTAGCGCGTTTAAGTCGCGCAGTATGATTTCCTCGCTTATGCTTTGATAATAGTTATACCACGAGGTATAGCCCTTGAGCGGCTTTTTCGCGCGGAGCTTCGCGCCTAATCTATTGAAATATTCGTCGAAAACCTCGTCGTATCCGCCTTTTACGGTAAGAAGGGAAAAGACGTCGTAAGAACCGTCTACGACCGCGCCCTCGAGGTCCTTTTCCGCGTAAATTTTATCGTTAATCATATCGGCGTATATTACGGTATAGCCGGTTCTTTCGGCGAGCGAGCCGACGAGAGTGTAATCGTTACCCTCTCTTATGTACGAGTAGGAAAGGCTGTGGAAATATCCGGAGCGTTTTCCGTATCTCGCGAAGCGGTAATCGCCGCCGTTGACAAAAATCGGACCGAGCGGCTTGGAGTCGTTTTTTCTCAGCAGACTTGAGCCGTTCATACCCGTCAGTCTCTGCCAAAATTGGAGCTTGCCGCCGTCGAGTCCCACAAGCCCCAGTCCGCGCATTTTATCGCTTTTGCGGTATTCGCGCGTATCCGTCCACGACTGATAGCCGTTGCCGAAAAAGCGCGTTTCGTCCGAAAAAGAGTAGTTCCCGCTCAGGCTTATATTTTTGATTTCGGTCGGCCGCGCCGTTTTCAGCGACAAATTAAAAACTCCGTTAGAAAAACTCCTTGTTATTTCGACGTCGCCGTTGGACTCGGCGGTTGTCCTTTCCGTACCGCCGACGGAATACCGAATGGAAAGCGGCGCGTTTTCAAACATAAAAAACCTCTTTTATTTAAAATTGAAAGCTATGAATTTTCGTAACGAATAAACCCGCCGCGCGGCGTTTTTTATCGTGAAAATTTAAAATATTCTTAAAATTTATCCGAACGCTTTTTGCGGTCGTTCGTCGCGATATACCGAAGTCCGCGCTCAGAACCCGCGGCATATATAAATGTATGTACAGCGCGCGTTTTTCATTATTTTTTCCGCAATTAATATTTAATCGTTAACAAGAAAACACCTCGAAATCCACGAAAATCCCTCGCGAATGAGGCGTTTTCATTTATACGCGAGGGTGTTCTCGTTATTGCGCAACGCGCGGTTGCATTATGAAAATTCAACTATGCGCATAAACTCTTATATATTATATCCTTTTTATAACGCAAAGTCAAACGATGCGTATGCTTAATAGCGTTGTTATTAAAATCCGACGGACCAAGCTTCGGATAACGGGTTTGCGCAAACGCCCGAACCGTATATCCGGCTTACGCTTTACAGGTGTTTGCGCCTTTATCATCATAGCCCTTTCTCTTATCTAAACCAAAACATTCCGCCGAACTCGGAAGCGTCAAGCTTAGTATTTTCACTTGCTTATTATTATATCGTTAAATTTTATGCGGACAACAAATTTTCCTTATAAAAACCCGTCTTTTTAAGCACATAATTATAACGAAACAAAAAACGCATCTATTGTATAATAACAAATTATATATGACTTTTTTTCAAAGTGTATTGACAAAGGATAAGATTATGTTGTATAATATATACGATAAACGGATGTTTTTCATTTTTCGGCGTTTCACGCCGCTTTCGTGCGTTTCGCGAATTAAAAAGAGGATATGATAAAAGCGAATCTTAAAGGATTAATATTTTCGGTAACGGTCGCGGCATGCGTTTTATCCGCGGTGTTTTTTGTCGCTCCCGGCGGCGCGTGCGGTTTTTCGTCGGCAACTGATACGGATACGTTTTCGGGCGGCGCCGCCGTTATAGCGGCAGATTCTGACGGAACGAAATTTGAGGAAATTATAAGGAATTCCGTAATCTTTAACAATACGGAAAGATATGTATACGCGCCGGACGGATTGATTAAGCCGTCGGTTTTAGCGGCGGAAAATGCGGACGGATACGCCGTAACCTTTATCGCTTGCGATACGGAAGGGCTTGTCCATGCGGGCAGGCATACCGTAGGATTTACCTTTCGTATTGAAAAAGCAACCGAAAGCTATGATTTTACGGGTACGTACTATACGGAATACGTAATAGGTCCTATGCCGATAAAGTTTGAAATTAAACGCGAGGCGGGTAAAATTACCGTAAAAAATCCTTTGCCGGATACGCGTTATCGTTTGCTTTACGGCGGCGATGTCGGCGAATGGCAGACGGAACCCGTGTTTTACGGGCTTGACGATTCGGCGGAATATACCGTGGAAGCGATGCCGACGGGTTACGCCTCTACGGATTATTTACTCGACAGAACGAGTGTGCGGGCGGCGGCGATAAAAAACGAAATAATGATTTGGGCGATAGTCGCCCTTGCCGTCGCGGCGGCGCTCGCGACGGTTTTTGCGGCGTCTGGATTCAAAAAGAAGAAGACCGCGCCTTCCTCGCCTACGGGAATGGTTCCTTACGGACCTACGGTACCCATGCCGGGCTATTCCGTTCCGGGCTTCCCTTCGCAAACGCAAGGGCGAACGAAGAACGCGCAAGCCGCGAATAAGGGCAAAAAAACGGCGCAAGCAAAGAGTGCGAATGCCGCAAAGAGCGCAAAGCCCGCTAATACCGCAAATGAAACGAAAGCCGTTGCGGCGTCTTTGAAATCCGTAAAGCCGACCGCTTCGAAAGCGAAGCCGCAGGAGCGCGCGCAGGCTACTCCGGTAAAAGTCGAAAAAAATCAAAAAGCAGAGTCAAAAACCAATAAGTTGAAAGAAAGCAAAACTATGAAAAACGAACCGGCGCAAGCCGAATTTGCCGAGTACGAAAAAGCGTTGAAGACCGCGAAAGAGACTCGTGCGGCGGCGGCTTCGGCGGTAAAAGCCGAGCGCGAAATCGGTGAGCGCGAGTTGAAGAACGCGCGGGCGGGAAACGCCGTGAAAATAAAGGCGGCAAGAGCCGGGCAGGCGGCGGAGAGGCTTGCGATAAAGGACGCGAAAGCCGTGATCGCCAAGACGGTAAAGGATGCCAAAAAGGCCCGCGCAAAAACGTTAAAGAATATAAAAGCCGCACGTGCGGCGTTAATCAAGACGGAAAAGGCCAAACAGGCGGTCAAGGCGAAAGCGATAAAGGACGTCAAGACCGGGCAAGTCCGCGCCGTAAAGAACGCGAAAGCCGCCCAAGCCGCCCAAGCAAAAGCGATAAGGGCGGAGCAGCTTGCGCAAGGCAAAGCGATAAAAGCGGCGAAGACCGCGCAGGTCAAGGCGATAAAAACCGCGAAAGCGGCGGAAATAAAGACGGAAAAATCCTTTAAAAAAGCGAAAGTCATGGAAACCGCGCAGGCGAAAGCCGCGAGCAACGCGGAGGCCGCGTCGGTCAAAACGATACGCGCCATACGCGCCGCGTCCTTAAAGAGCGCGAGGAATACGGACCGCGCTCAGCCGAAAGCGGAAAAAGCCTATTCGTCAAAGCCGGTTGCGCAAGCCGTTTCGGGAAAAACGGCGGCATACGGAACGCAGACCTTTCAAGTGAACGCCTCCGCTTACGGAGTTCAATCCATACCGCTTCAAAACGCGCGGATTTTGCCGGCGGCAGGCGGAGCTAAGCTCGACGTCAAATCCGTGTCGGCTGGAGGAAAGGATACGGGTTCGCTATTGTCGGCAAGCTTGCCTGTCGCGCCGCGTTACTCGGGCGGGAACGGAACCGAAAGGGTTTCCGCAACGGGCGGTAAAGCGAAATAAATAATTTTTCCGGACGCGGGCAAAAACGAAACGATGCGTTTTTTTCAAAACGGGACGGAAAACGATCTTCAAAATTTAAGTCATACGAAAGCATGCGTACGGAAGTTACCGTTTATTTGAAACGATAAAAACTAAATGCTAACGGGATAACGGAATATTACGGAAACGCATATAAGGGGAAGCGGCGCCGGGGTATGCGGAATTTATCGTTTGTTTTCGGGACGGAAAAAACACGGGGACCGGAGCCGAAAGGCTTTGGCCGGCGCGCCGAAAAAGCCGCCGCGAAAAGGAAAAGACGGACGAAAACGGTTTTTGGGGTTTTCAGAGCGGAAAATTTTAAAAAAAATTAAATATTTTTAAAGAAAATTTAAAAACCGTATTGACAAATCGCCTTTCGTGCTTTATAATTGATTTACATAATGTCATTATAAACGGAGAAGTCCGTATTTTGGCTTGACGGGCAATATAAATTTGCGTCATAAGCGGTCCGTAAAACGGGGACGGCGTGTTTATTACAAAGAAACAGGAGTTGTATTTATGAAAAAGTCAAACGGAAAACAGTTTAAAATGTTACTTTGCCTTTTAGTATGCGTATTCGGCGCTCTCGGTCTTTTGACCGCTTCGCTTGCCGTCGGCGCGGACGGAACCTCATCCGCGATTTCGGGCGGCGCGGGCGAAGGACCGGCGCTTGTTTCCGCGGCTGAGAGCGGTCCTATCGACGTATCGATCTCGAATCATCCGTATGAAATAAGCTTTTCTTATTTGACCGCTTTTTCGACAATCAAGGACAAAATCGCGGAAGATTTGGGGGGCAGATTGAAAATAGTGAGAAAGGGGCTTACGGACGCGCAATATAGTTCAATTGCGGACGGTCTTGTTTTTAAGCTTGACGGAAATAGTTACGACGCGTCGTCCGTACCCGAGGTCAAGTGGAAAGACGGCGAGGTTGCCGCGTATACCGGAAGTATAACCTTAGACGGATCGGTCGTAACTTTCGACGGCGAAAATTCTCCTTCCTACGATATTAAAATAACCGTTACGCAATACGGGCTTACCCAAAGTAATATCGGCGCCGTGTCTAACGGCATTTACGACGGAACGCCGAAAACGGCCGTGATAAGTTTTGTTTTGAACAAAGACGCGGCGAACGAAACTCCGATTGCGGATATTCAGGAATCCGATTACAACATCGCATATACGGACGCGACGACGGGTGATAGCAAGGATCCCGTTTATGTCGGCAAATACAGAGCGAAAATAGAAAGCATTGACAGCCTGAACTATAAGCTGGAAAGCGTTTTGACCGTCAATTACGAAATAGTACGGGGTAGCGGGGTCGACGCGGGAGCCGCCGTTACGGCAAGCGGGTTTACATACAACGGAAAAACGTTCGCCGAATCGAACGGATATATCGGCGCGAAATTCTCTATTGCCGGAACCAAACCGGAAATAGAGCTAACCGATAACGCACACGGCTTTAAGGCGAGCGTGTCGAGCTATCAAATCTTAGAGGACGAAGCGATATCGCCGATAGCCGGAAACATATTCTATAACGTCGGGAGTTATAACGTGGATGTCCTGTTTACGTCGCCGAATTACGACGATTTTACGCTCGAGTTGATATATGAAATAGAAGCGGTTGCGGCGGAGGACGTGTTTTCCGAGGACATAATAAAGGATTTGGGAATCTTTGATTTGAGCGGCGGAACGCCGAAAATTATTTTGGAATATACCGGATCGGAATACGAAAAAACAAATACTTCAGGAGCGCAATGGCAGTCGGACGCTATTCTCGCCGCAGCGGTTTCCAATAATTTTGACTTCGGAAAGTATAACGTCAAGTCTACGGTAAACCTGCCTAACGGCACCGTGTTGCGCGATATAGGAGAATACGACGCGGCGATCGTTTTTGAATCAAGCAACTTTATAGGTTTTGTAACCGTAAGGGACGCGGTCGTTGAAATAGTCAAAAAGACGGTGCACATACCGACGACGGCGATAAGCGTCAAGTTTAACGGCGACGCGCAAATTCGTTATCCCGCCGTTTCTACGGGAATAGCCGGAGTCTTCGCTTCCGTCGAGGTAGTTTCCATAAAGGACAAAACGCAAGCCGAAGTCACCGAAATGATAAACGCGGGAACGTACACCGTCGTTTATAAATTAATGGAAAACGAGTTCGTTCAGGCGCAAGAGGCGGAGGTAAGGTTTACCGTCAGCAAGGGAACAAAAGAGGACTTAGAGGCGCTAATCAGAGAGAACGTAACCTTTAATAACCTTGAAAGAGAGTCCTATGACGGCGAGAACGCGTTCGCGCCGACGCTTTTGACGAATACTCTCGACCCGAAATACGGGATCGTATTCGAGGGCGTCGAGTATAACGCCGACGAATTAAACGGAAACAAGGACGTTTATGTGATATTCAAGTTCAAAGCCGAAAACTATTCCGTGGCTATACCTTACGAATATAAGGTACTCTACGAGGGCGGCGAATCTTCGGATGGTTGGGTAATCTTCGTCGTAATCGGCGCGGTTCTCCTGCTCGGCGGCGGCGGATATACGGCGGTTTATTTTGTGAGAAGGAGAAGACCAGTCAGGGTTGCCGCAAGCCCGTTGCGCAAGAGCGCGCCGGTTTATGCCCGGCCGAAACACAAACCGGCTTCCAAAGGACCGAGCGAGGCGTATTTAAAGAAATACCCTCCGGTTATCGCGCCTCCGCCCGTGCCTAAAAAGGCGCCGACTTCGCCTAAGCTCAATATGCCGTCCGTCAAAAAGAACGATTAAAGAACGATTAAAGAACGAAACGGTATTATCTTTACAAAACAACCGAAAGCCCCCTTTCAAAGGGGGCTTTCGGTTGTTAAAAAAAAGAGTTTTTCCGTTGGGTTTAAAATTAACTATTTATGCGGGGAAAACCTTTTGTTCGCAAAAGGTTTTCCTCCCGTGTCCCTTTCCAAAAAATTTTAAGGCGCGTTTTGCCGATTCCATTGTAAGAGCGGGCTTTTTCTCCGCGCAATTTTAAAAAGAAAAAAATAAAGGCGTATAAGCGCGACGGACGGGTTTATACTATTAACGTGGATTTTTGCGGATTTTTGTTTTTCAAAAAAAGAAAGGACAAAGGCGCGGAAAAGGAGGAATTTATGGAAGGTATCGTCGATTTTTTTACAAACGGCATTTGGGGAATTTTAGCCGCCGCCGTCGGTATAATAATTTATATCATTCCCACGATTATAGCTTTGTCAAAACGTCATTCCCAAAGAACGGGAATTATTCTCTTAAACATATTTTTGGGCTGGACCCTCGCGGGCTGGTTAGGCGCGTTTATTTGGGCTTTGGCAAAAGATTAGCGGATGGATTTTCGTTTCTTTGGAATTTATACGGGGGGAGAACATTTTCTTAGGAGAAAAGGTTTTCCCCCCGTATAAATTTTCAGAGACACGGAAAAAATCTTTAAACGTTAAATCTAAACAATATCACGTCGCCGTCGTTGACGATATAGTCTTTTCCTTCGCTACGAACCTTACCCTTTTCCTTTGCCGCCGCGAAAGAGCCGCATTCGACAAGAATGCGCCAATCTACGACTTCGGCCCTTATGAAGCCTTTTTCAAAGTCCGTATGGATTTTGCCCGCCGCCGCGGGCGCTTTGGTCCCGCGCTCGATTGTCCATGCGCGGGTTTCCTTTTCGCCGGCGGTTAGGTAGCTTATCAGTCCTAAAAGCCCGTATGCCGCCGTAATAAGTTTGTCGAGACCGCTCTCCGTAAGTTTCATTTCCCGCATAAAAACGGCTCGGTCGGACTCGTCCAGGCCGTTCAGCTCGTCTTCCAATTTCGCGCATACTACGATGACTCCGCAACGCTCCTTTTCCGCGTATTCGGTCACGCGCAGAACCTCCGCGTTCGGAGGGGCGCCTATATCGTTTTCGGATATGTTCGCGGCGTATATTACGGGTTTTAAGGTCAAAAGAAATAACGACGACGCGTACTCCCGTTCATTCGCGCTCATAGGCATTGCGCGGGCGGGTTTGCCTTCGTCGAGAAAACGCCGCGCGCGTTCCAAAAACTCAATTTCGGCGGCGTATTTTTTGTCGCCGGATTTGCTTTGCGTCCGCGCGCGATCCAACCGCTTGGAAACGGTTTCCGCATCGGCGAATATCAGCTCCAAATTTATCGTCTCGACATCGCGGACCGCGTCCGTGCCGCCGTCCACATGCGAGACGTTTCCGTCATCGAAACAGCGCACGACATGTACTATCGCGTCAACCTCGCGTATGTGCGATAAAAATTTGTTGCCCAAACCTTCGCCGCGCGACGCGCCCTTGACCAGCCCCGCTATATCGACGAATTCTATTGCCGTGCGCGTGATTTGCTTGCTGTTGTATAGCGCGGCGAGTTTGTACAGCCGTTCGTCGGGTACGGGTACGACGCCGACGTTCGGCTCTATCGTACAAAACGGGTAATTCGCACATTCCGCGCCCGCTTTCGTTATTGCGTTAAAAAGAGTGCTCTTGCCCACGTTGGGCAAACCTACTATGCCTAATTTCACCTCTTAGGTACCGCCTTTTAAAAGATTATAAATATGAATTTCCGCATCTTGCGAATATGTATGAATTTCCGCGCCTTATTAATACAAATTAGAGCACCATATAAACGCAAACTTTCAAGCCGCGTATTTGTCCGATTGAAAAGCCGCGCGGAATAATCGGAAAAACGGCGTTTGCCGACCGCCGCAAATGCGGAAAACAAAAATTTTATACGGTATATTTTAATTATAAATTAATATCATTTATTAGTAAAGAAAATTCAGGGGAATTATGAAAATATTCGAAGCGTTTATTTTGGGGATGGTCCAAGGGCTGACCGAATTTATCCCCGTGTCGAGCAGCGGACATCTTCTTCTCCTCGAAAAATTCGGGATAGGCTCCCCGTCCGTGTTTTTTAATCTTGCCCTCCACGCCGGAACGCTTGCCGCCGCGTGCGCGTTTTATCGCAAAAACGTCGTCGCAATCATAAAAAAGCCCTTTGGACGGGAAGGTTTATCGCTCCTTGCCGCCACTGCGGTTACGGGTGTTCTCGGGCTTTTCGCCGATTTTTTTTTGAACGATATTTTGGAGGGACGTTTTTTGGCCGCCGGTTTTATGCTGACCTCCGTCATTATATTGTGCGCGGAAACCCTGCCGGATAAGAACAAACAGACGAACGGGATTTCTCCCGTCCGCGCCCTCGTTTGCGGACTGAGCCAGGGCATAGCGGTCATACCCGGTCTTTCGCGGAGCGGCGCGACTATATCGGCGCTTCTTTTTATGAATACCGATAGGGAAAAAGCCGCGAATTTTTCATTCTTGCTCTCTATGCCCGTTATTCTCGCCGGATTTATTTTGGAGGTTGCAAAAAACCGCGCTTGGAGTGCGGGCGCGCAGGAAATACCGCCCGTAATGGTCGGGATGCTGACGGCGGCCGTAAGCGGTTTTTTCGCCGTAAAAGGCTTTGTGAAATTCTTAAAAAAAAGAAGTATGAAGAGCTTTGCGTATTACACGGCGGCGCTTGCCGCCGCCTGTCTTTTTTTTAGGTTATAACGGAAAAATTTTTTTGAAATTTATACGGGGGGGAAAAACCTTTTATTCATAAAAGGCGTCTCCCCGTACTCCTTTTTTCAAAGAAAACTTTACCGTAGCCTTTGAAGACGGTAAGGTCGGCGAAGTATGTCTTAAAATCGTTTCTTACTATGCCGAACACGAATGAAATTCCGGACGCGGCGCAAAGGCAGTCTATTTTTTTATAACGGTAAATCATTTCGGAATAGCGACGGTTACGCTTCCGGAAATCGCGTAAGATACGGAGGTTAGTAAAAATACGGTATCTTTTTTTGTTCGATTTTAATGAAACGGGTATAAAGTCTCTTTTTTAAACCGATAATTACGGTGTGAAAAAGAGGCTTTTTATTTTTGCCGTTTTGGCGGTTCAGCTTTTGTTCCGGCGGGGAGTCGGCTTGGAAAGTCTTTGCGCAAAGTTTCGGAACGACGAGGGTTATTCGTATTACGAATACCTTGTGAGTGAAAACGGTTATGCCGAAATCGTGAGACTTACGTCTGGGCGGTCAATCTTCGAAATTGCCGAAAAGCTGCGCGTTCGCGTCATAAAGACGGAGCGGTTTTTCGATACGGAAATTCTGTTTGGATATGTTGTCGGATTAAACGGATTTTACGTACTCGACGGACGGCTGATAAACGTTCAAATAGCGGACAATGGCGATTTTATCCTTATAGGTTCGCCGTATATCCCCGACGGATTTTAATATACGGTCGCTATGAATCGGAAATACGGGTACGCGGCGTTATAAAAACGCGGGGATGGCGCCGCGCGCCGTATCGCGGCGGCTTATTTTGATTTTTTCCGTCCGTATTCGAAGTTTCCTTGTCGGTACGGCAAGCAAAGTTTTAAAAATTGTTCAAATCTCCTCTTACGCCGATTGTTTTGAGCATCCGTAGAGCTTTTTGGAATGGGAGCGCGGGAAAACCTTTTGTGAACAAAAGATTTCCCCCCTGCATAATCTTAAAAAACGAAAAACTTAAAAAACAAAAAAAATATAAAAATTTTTGAATAAATATATTCGAGCGGTCAATAATTAAGGCATTACTGTCGATAATTAAGTTATTATTAAAACGGAGGAAATCTATGGCTAATTCAAATTTTTCGGAAAGGGTTAAGGGCTTTTTCAAAAAAAACTATTACTACGTTATTATAGCGGTATGTATCGCGGCTATCGGGACTGTGATAACGACGGCGGCGCTTAAATCCGGTAAAAATCCGGTAACCCCGCCAATCGACGAGCCCGATAAGCCGAGCACGGTGATTCCCGAAGACTCGGGAAAGGAAACGGATACTGCGCCCGTATACTTTCTTATGCCTTTAGAAGGCGCGACGGGAACGGGACTTGTCTACGACGAGAACGAATTGCAGTATTCTGCAACCCTTAACCAATGGTCGGCGCATTACGGCGTCGACTACCTCGCGCCCGAAGGTACGGACGTGTTCGCCGCTTACGACGGAGTGGTCGAGTCCGTCGTTACGAACGAAATGTGGGGAACAAAAATTGTGATTCTGCACGACGGCGGCATACGCTCGGTCTACGCTTGCCTCGGCGCGAACGTAGGCGTCTTAGAGCGGCAGAAGGTTGCGAAGGGTCAAAAAATCGGCGTCGTGTCGAATACGGGCTATCTCGAAGCCTCGCAAGGGTCGCATTTGCATTTTGAGCTGACGGCAGACGACAAAAATATCAATCCGGTCTCTTATTTCGAGGAGAATAAATAGGAACGGTATGCGGCAAAACGCAGTTTGACGCCCGTCTCGAACAGCGTTTCGAGACGGCGTCGGACGGTTTTTCGGAGATTATACGGGGTGATTTTTCGTTCACAAAAGATCATCCCGTATAATCTTTTTTTAAGCTCTTTTTCGCATGGGGTTTTCCGAAAAATTCCGTTTATAGTCGTTATAAAATATAGTTGCGCGAGCCGAACGCCGTCTTGTCCGCCGTGAGCGGCGAAAAAACCGTTTTGCGTATTGTTCTAATACAAAACCCCTTTTGTCTAAAAGGATCCTTTAATGCGCCGTTTGACAGTTTGCCACTCATCGTTCTCGGCGTTTATACGGAAGTCGCAAAATGAAAAAGCGCGAATGCTCGCGTCGGCAAAGGCGATATTCGGGTAGCTCGCACCGACGCTGTCTAAGCGCGGCTTGTATAGAATCCTCGATACCGTCTTCGGCGGTTTAATAGAACGATCTTAAAGGCGCGCCGTCGGAATCGGAACGGTGATGAAACGCGGCGCCTTTTGAAAACGGAACCGCGAGGTTCAATATGAAAATCGGTTTACTTTCACCAGGGTCGCTTTAATTTATCCGTAAATTAAATACGGGCGCCAAAGCCGTTTTACGGCGCGGGATTGAACGGTTATAATATTTTAAATTCGGCTTTTGCGCGTTGACATTCGGCGTCCGCTATGGTACAATAAAAAAGCGGGATAAACGGGATAAAAAGATAGAAGAGTTTTAGGGTTTAGCGGGGGCGCGTCAGATTTGAAACGACGGTTGAGACTTAAAAAATAGCGGTCCGTTAAGAAGCGAAAAGGCGGACGGTCAGATCATTTCCGCGCGGAAGATAAGCTTTTTTTCGAAGCCGGAATATTTACGGGAATATCGGGTTTATTTTCACACTGGCAAGAGCCGCGGTATTTCGGAGCTCGGCGCGCATCGGCGAGTTAAGCGGAACCGTGAAATAACGCGGTAAAAATACGTTAAAGCCGCTAAACGGCGCGAGAGAACGAAACGGCGGAGGAGGAATATGAAATGCGGATGACGGACGGGATCTTATGCGATATAAGAAAGACTGTGTCGCGCGCGAAAAACAGCCGCTTTTACGGCGGGCATTTTAGAGGCGTCGAGGCGGACGACATAAAAACCGCAGAGGATTTTTTGAAGTTGCCTTTTACCGAGAAGGACGATTTGCGCGGCGCGTATCCGCTGGGCTTACAGGCGGCGGACGACGAGAAAATTGTCAGAATACACTCGTCGTCGGGAACGACGGGCGCGCCCGTCATAATTCCGTACACAAAAAAAGACGTGGACGATTGGGCGGATATGTTCGCGCGCTGTTACAGAACGGCGGGCGTTACGCCTCTTGACCGCGTGCATATCACGCCGGGCTACGGGCTTTGGACGGCCGGCATAGGCTTTCAGCTCGGCGCGGAGAGACTTGGCGCGACGGCGATTCCGATGGGTCCGGGGAATACGGATAAGCAACTGAAAATGATGGAAGATTTGAAATCCACCGTGCTGTGCGCCACGTCATCTTACGCGCTCTTGCTTGCCGAGGAAATAGGGCGGCGGGGCTTGAAAGGGAAAATTAATATTAAAAAGGGCGTGATAGGCTCCGAAAGATGGGGTAAAAAAATGCGCGAGCGTATAGCGGGCGAGCTGGACGCGGAATTGTACGACATATACGGTCTGACCGAGATTTACGGACCCGGGATAGGCATAAGCTGCGGCTACGAATGCGGCATACATATGTGGACGGACTATTTTTATTACGAGCTGATAGACCCCGGAACGGGCGAAAACGTCGAGGAAGGCGAAATCGGCGAATTGGTTATTACTACGTTGAAAAAGGAGGGCGCGCCGCTCATACGCTATCGCACGCATGACTTGACGCGCGAGTTGCCGGGCGAATGTCCCTGCGGATGCGGCTTTCCGCGTATAGACGCCATAATAGGGCGTTCGGACGATATGGTGAAGGTCAAGGGCGCGATAATATATCCGGGTATGGCGGACGCCGTTCTCGCGGTCGTAGACGGTGTTGGCAGCGAATATCGGATAACGATAGACAGACTGAACGGCAAGGACGTTTTGCGGCTGTTTTTTGAAACCGCACTGACCGACGGCGACGGGATCGGAGAGCTTGAAAAACGCGTCGAAACGGCGTTCAAAAGCGGGACGGGCGTTACGCCCGAGTCCAAAGCCGTGCCGATGGGCAGTCTGCCGCGCAGCGAGAAGAAATCCGCGAGAATTTTTGACAATAGGTATTAAATTTTGTTTTGAAGGATTATGCGCGGAAAGCCTTTTGTTCAAAAAGGCTTTCCGCGCGCCCCCTTTTTCAAAAAACTTTAATTTTTTATAACGCTAAATATGACGGCGCGCGCTTCGCCGTAACGACGGGAGGATAGAAACGGGAAAATGAAAAAGTTTTTCACTGAATTTAAAAAATTCATAAGCAAGGGCAACGTTGTGGACCTCGCGGTCGCCGTCATAATCGGCGCGGCGTTCGGCAAAATCGTCACGAGCCTTGTGGACGACATAATCACGCCGCTGACGTCTCTACTTATAGGCGGCATAGATTTTGCGGAATTGAAATGGGTTATAGTCTCGGCGGGCGAAACGACCGCCGAGATCGCGTTGCATTACGGGCGGTTTTTGAAGAATATTTTAGATTTTCTTATCATAGCGTTTTCTATTTTTGTGATTTTGAGATTCTACAACAAAGCCAAAGCGAACATTCAAAAACAGTTTAACGAGAGCGAGCAACGGCTGAAACGACTTTTGTCGAATGACGGCAAAAAAGCCGCCGCCGAAAATAACGGCGCGGAAAACGCAAAAAGCGCGGCGGACGTGGAAAACGGGGAGCGAAAAACCGCCGCAACGAATGAAAATCTGGAGATTTTAAAGGAAATAAGAGATTTATTGAACGATAAATTGACGAAAAAATAAGAAATTTGAAGATTCCGAATTTTCATGATAAAATGCCGTCAGGTTTATTCGCAGCAAAAATTCGGAGACCTCAAATTTTTTTAAAACGGACTTCTTGATAAATGAAGGCGGAGATTATCGTAATTGCCGTCCGGCGGCAGTTGAATTTAGCCGCGAGACAAGGCGTTTTTCATTAAAAATCTAAAAAAAATATAAGTTTTTTATTTTTTTTGTTGTTTTTATTTGACATAAAGAAAAAATAGTGATAGAATAGCTAGTGCTTGTGTTATCGGATAGCACAGTTTTTTGCTAATTGGGAGAACGGTCTTCAATGCGGCTTTTGCCGCCGCGCGCGTCGTTAATGCGCCGAACCGATGAAAAACACCCGTAAAAAGCAGGGCGATACCCGTAATCGGAAAAAACGGATTTTTTAAAAATTTTTTGTTTGGTAAATGCGTTTTTCTTGCCGATAACAAGCGGAAATAAAAATTAAGCCGCTGCGGCGCGGTTGCGCCGACGGTGTAAATAACGGCGGTCGGCGCGCATTGAGATTGACGCCGTTGTATACGGCGCCGGCTTGCTTTTATCGTTAAGTACGTGGAGATTGCGGTTATTTATGAGTAACGACGAAATAAAAGATTTGGTTAGTACGTCTTCCGCGCTTGTCGGAGCGAGGCAGGTGGAGAAGCATATTATAAAGGACGCTTTGCGGTGTGTGATAGTGTCCTTCGACGCGGACGGGCATATTCGGGCGAGGCTTGCCGCTCTTTGCGCCAAGCATAACGTGGAACTCGTCGACGGACCGCCGATGAACGAATTCGGGAGGCTTTGCGGCATAGAGGTCGGGGCGAGCGCTGCGGGAATCTTAAAGAGCCGCTAGTTTTTTCAATAACTGCGCGGCGGCAATTAAGCGGATTAAATATTTGGGGTTGAAATATTTTTCTTCAATACGATAGCATACATACGGTTTTATTTTTATTTGGGAGGGCTACAATGCCAACAATCAATCAATTAGTTAAACGCGGGAGAGAAAAACAGACGTATAAGTCTAAGGCTCCGATTATGGACGCGTGTCCGCAAAAACGCGGCGTGTGTCTTTCGGTCACGACGACCTCTCCGAAAAAGCCTAATTCCGCTTTGAGAAAAATCGCGAGGGTGCGCCTTGTCAACGGCTCCGAGGGTACGATCTATATTCCCGGAATAGGGCACAATCTGCAGGAACACAGCGTCGTTTTGATAAGAGGCGGCAGGGTGAGAGATTTGCCGGGCGTAAGATACCATATCATACGCGGCACGCTCGATACGGCGGGCGTCGCCAAGCGCAAACAGGCTCGATCCAAGTACGGCGCGGGCAAAGCGGCGGCGGTCGCGGCGGCGAAGGGTAAGAAGTAAAAACGGGAAGCGGTTTTTTTGAAGGGAATTTTACGTAGGGGGAAACCTTATTTTGCGAAAAGGGTAATTTCTTTCCCGCATCCCTTTCCAAAAATTTTTTACCGATTTTTATTCTTTTACTTTAAACGGCGTCCGCATTAGACTGAGTTAAATTTTACGGTATGCCGGTCGGTCGCCATAAAACGAACGGTGTTTTGCGCAGAACCGTAAAGCAGACAAGTTTGTTTGATTATTTAATATAATATAAGAAAAATTATAAAAGCGGCGTAGCGGATTCGTTTTAACGTAGCGCGGTTCGCTTGCAACCTAAAAATTGTTTATTTGAGGAGAAGCAATATGCCAAGAAGAGCGGGGGTGCCGAAGCGCGACGTGCTGCCGGATCCTATATACAAGAGCAAGGTAGTGACGAAATTCATAAATCAGATTATGTACGACGGAAAGAGAGGCACGGCGCAGGATATAGTTTACGAGGCGTTCAAGATTATCGAGCGCAAGTCTAATCTCAATCCTCTCGACGTGTTCAATAAGGCGCTCGAGAACGTTATGCCGTCCTTGGAGGTCAAGGCGCGGAGAGTGGGCGGTTCTACCTATCAGGTTCCGCTGGAGGTGCGCGCCGACAGGCGGCAGACTCTGGGAATTCGTTGGATAGTCGCGGCGGCGAGAAAGCGCGGCGAGAAAAATATGGACGCGAAAATCGCGGCGGAGTTGCTCGACGCTTACAACGGTGCGGGCAGCGCGTTCAAGAAAAAAGAGGAAACGCACCGTATGGCGGAGGCGAACAAGGCGTTCGCGCATTTTAGAATATAAACGTTGGGGCGCGTTTTGTCGTTTTTTTAGGAAGAGGATTTTATCTATGAGGAAACGTTTTGCAAACAAAGGGTTATCCTCTCCGCTCTTTCACAAAACCTTAGCGGTTTTTCTATGGCTGTACGTAAATAAATAACGCTGCGGGCTTTAAAATAATGCGGCTTGTCGGCGCGTCAAAATTAAAAGACGCGTTTTCGGTAAAATTTGCGTTATGTCCGCGATAACGACGCTTTTTAACGCGTGAAAGGAGGCGTTTACAAACTATCGCCGCCGACGCGGCATCCGTTTTTTAACAAAGGATAATTAACGAAGAACGGCTTTTAACGCGGCGTCCGCTTTGGGAAAAAACGGGGGCTTGGCGGATAATGGCTTTCGCGCAAAAACGGTCGCGGCGATTAGTACGAATAGAACCGTAAAAGTACTAAGGGCTTTATTGGAAAGGGGTGCGGGGGAAACCTTTTCGACGAAAAGGTTTCCCCCGCATAATTTAGGAGAAAAAGGAACGCGACGTGGAATCTTTCCGACGAAAAGGCTTCCCCGCATAATTAGGAGAAACAAGAATATGGCAAGAGAATTTTCTCTGGAGAAAACCAGAAATATAGGTATTATGGCGCACATCGACGCAGGCAAGACGACCGTCAGCGAACGGATCCTTTTCTACACGGGGCGGGTTCACAAAATAGGCGAGGTACACGAGGGCGCGGCGACGATGGACTGGATGGCGCAGGAGCAGGAGCGCGGCATTACGATTACCTCGGCGGCGACGAGCACGGTGTGGAAGGAACACAGAATAAACCTCATAGACACTCCGGGACACGTGGATTTTACGGTCGAGGTCGAGAGGAGTCTTAGAATTTTGGACGGCGCGGTCGCCTTGTTTTGCGCGCGCGGCGGCGTGGAGCCGCAGTCCGAGGCGGTATGGCGGCAGGCGGACAAGTATCACGTGCCGCGCATAGCGTTCGTCAACAAGATGGACATCAACGGCGCGAATTTCTTTAACGTGGTGGATATGATAAGGAGCCGTTTCAAGGTCAAGGCGGTGGCTATGCAGTTGCCGATAGGCAGCGAAAGCGATTTCCGCGGAGTTATAGACCTCGTCGCGATGAAAGCGACGATATATGAGGACGACTTAGGTCAGAAACAGGTTGTAACCGACATTCCCGCGGAATTAAAGGACGAGGCGGACGTTTTGAGGGCGGAGCTTTTGGAGGCGGTCGCGGACTTTGACGACTCCATTATGGAGAGATATTTGGACGGCGCGGAGGTTCCGGAGACGGACATAAAAAATGCCGTGCGCAAAGCGGTTTGCGCGATGAAAATCGTACCCGTATTCTGTGGCAGCGCGTATAAAAACAAGGGCGTGCAGAAGCTTTTGGACGCGGTTGTGGAATATCTGCCGTCGCCTCTCGATGTGCGTCAAATCGTGGGAAGGATCGCGGGAACCGACGAGGAGACCGTGGTCAATTCCGACGACGGGGAGCCTTTCGCGGCGTTGGCGTTCAAGATTATGACGGATCCTTTCGTGGGCAAGCTGGCGTTTATCAGAGTGTACAGCGGTACGCTCGACAGCGGCTCGTACGTCTACAATACGACTAAGGGTAAAAAGGAAAGAGTAGGGCGTTTGATAAGAATGCACTCGAACAACAGACAGGACATAGACAAGGTGTACGCGGGCGATATAGCGGCGATCGTCGGCTTGAAAGACACTACGACGGGAGACACGCTTTGCGACGAAAAGCGGCAGGTTATATTGGAAAAAATGGAATTTCCGGACCCGGTCATAAGAATCGCGATAGAGCCTAAGACGAAGGCGAGTCAGGAAAAGATGGGTTTGGCCTTGGCGAAATTGGCGGAGGAGGATCCGACATTCAAGACTAACACGGACCAGGAAACGGGACAGGTTATAATAGCCGGAATGGGCGAATTGCATTTGGAGATTATCGTCGACCGTCTGCTCAGAGAATTCAAAGTGGAATGTAAAGTCGGTC
Source organism: Clostridiales bacterium (assembly GCA_031275485.1). Taxonomy (GTDB): domain Bacteria; phylum Bacillota; class Clostridia; order Christensenellales; family JAISNN01; genus JAISNN01. The sequence goes on from JAISOS010000005.1 coordinate 19,479, forward strand.
AGCCGCAGGTCGCGTATAAGGAAACCGTTACCAAAGAGGTTCAAAAGGAAGGCAAATATATCCGTCAATCGGGCGGGCGCGGACAGTACGGACACTGCGTCATTATAATTTCGCCTAAAGAACCCGGCGGAGGCTACGAGTTCGCGGACGAAATCGTGGGCGGCGTAATTCCTAAGGAATATATCGCGCCGATAAACAACGGAATACAAGAGGCGGCGAAATCGGGCGTTTTGGCGGGCTACGAGACCGTGGACTTCAAGGTCAGACTGATAGACGGCAGTTTCCACGATGTGGACTCCTCCGAAATGGCGTTTAAAATCGCCGGCTCGATGGCTTTTAAGGAAGCGGCGGCGGCGGCGGGTCCAATACTCTTGGAACCCGTTATGAACGTGGAGGTAACGACGCCGGACGAATACTACGGCGACGTTATGGGCAGTATCACGGGCAGACGCGGCTCGATAAAGGGCTTCGAGATGAGGAACGGCGTGCAGGTCATAGAGTCGGAGGTTCCGCTGTCCGAAATGTTCGGCTATGCGACGGCGTTAAGGTCGCTGACGCAGGGCAGAGCGAATTTCACGATGCTGTTCTCGCATTACAGTCCCGTGCCGAAAAATATAGCCGAGGGCATAAGAGGCAAGAGCAAAGGCAAGGAGGAATAAAACGGAATTCCTCCGAGCCTGAAAACATAACGGATGCGTAAGGCGCAAACGAAACTTCGCGGAGGCGTTAAAGACGCGGCGGAAGTTTTTCCGCCGCGAAAAAAGACCGGATAATTCGGCAAAATCCCGCCGGCGGTTTCGGGCGGCGCGGAGTTCCGCCTTATCGTTGAAAACGGGGACGGAAACTGCGGATGGTCAAAAAAGCGGGTAACTCGGTGAAAATCCGATAAAAATCCGAGAAAAATTTAAAATCGGCAAAAAAAATACCTTAAAACAGTAGAAAATTTTTTTAAAATATATTATAATAATTTATGTTCACAGATTTAGGAGGGATATAAAAAGATGGCAAAAGCAAAATTTGAAAGAGATAAGGTGCACGTTAATATCGGTACGATCGGGCACGTCGACCACGGTAAAACTACGCTTACCGCCGCTATTACTATGTACTGCGCATCCAAGGGTATGGCGAAGGTCATGAAATACGACGAAATCGACAAGGCTCCCGAGGAAAGAGAGAGAGGCATTACGATCAATACCGCGCACGTCGAGTATCAGACGCCGAAGAGACACTACGCGCACGTCGACTGTCCGGGGCACGCCGACTACGTAAAAAACATGATAACGGGCGCGGCGCAGATGGACGGCGCGATCCTCGTCGTTTCGGCGGCGGACGGACCGATGCCTCAGACGAGAGAGCACATATTGCTTGCGCGGCAGGTCGGCGTTCCGTATATCATAGTCTATCTGAACAAGGTGGATCAGGTTGACGATCCGGAATTGCTAGAACTCGTCGAGTTGGAGGTCAGGGACCTTCTCACCCAATACAAATTTCCCGGCGACAATACCCCGATAATCAGAGGTTCAGCCCTCAAAGCGTCGGAGGCATGCGTCGCGGGCGATTTTAACGGCGAATGGACGAAGTCCTTGCAGGAATTGCTGGACGCGGTGGATTCCTACATTCCGGATCCTGCGCGCGAGACCGATAAGCCTTTCCTTATGCCGATCGAGGACACTATGACCATCACGGGACGCGGCACCGTCGCTACGGGCAGAGTTGAGAGAGGAATGATAAAGCTCTCCGACAAGGTCGAAATCGTCGGCTTTTTGGATAAACCGAGAGAAACCGTCGTAACGGGCATTGAAATGTTCAGAAAATTGCTCGATACGGCTATCGCCGGCGACAATATCGGCGCGCTTTTGAGAGGCATCGAGAGAAAGGACATCGAAAGAGGGCAGGTTCTCGCCAAGCCGGGAAGCATCAAACCGCACACTCACTTTACGGCTCAGGTCTATATTCTGACCAAGGACGAGGGCGGAAGACACACGCCGTTTTTCGACGGCTACCGTCCGCAGTTCTATTTCAGAACGACCGACGTTACGGGTAGCATAAAACTTCCGGAAGGCGTTGAAATGGTTATGCCTGGCGACAATATCAATATGGATATCAAACTCATATCGCCTATCGCTATTGAGGAAGGCTCGCGCTTCGCCATAAGAGAAGGCGGCAGAACCGTCGGCTCGGGCGTGGTAGCGAAGGTTTTGGAATAGCCGATAATTTTCCGGAACCAAAGGGATTTTTATAAAAATAAAGAACCGTTTGTTTTCGGAACGGTTCTTTTTTATTTCGCTTGGAGCTTGTTTAAAAAAAATAAGCGGGGAAAACCTTTTGTGAACAAAAGATTTTCCCCGCGCTCCTTTCCCAAAAACTTTAAGTGAAAGGGATATGCTATGCTCGTGTTGTCGCCGTAAAACGTTGCGGTCGATTTTCGAAAACCGCCGAACTGCGTGTCCGAATTACCCTGAGTTATATCCGCAACGCTTCGCGTTTTTTTAATTGCCACAGCTTTTCGTGAACTTGGAGCCGTCGCATTTGACGCAGGTCTTTGGCGCTTGTCCGTTTTCGGCGGCGTGTTTTGTGCCGCAGTTGATACAGGTATAGGTTGCGCTACGATTTTTCATATAGGTAAGATCTCCTTATGATTTTTATTTTACTTATATTTTAAACTAAACGGACTTTTTTATACGCATAAAAGCTAACGGTAAACACGGAGAACTGGAAAGATTTTTGGTAGGAGATTTGTGCGGGGGAACCTTATTCTTTGGAGAAAAGGCTTTTCTACGCGCCCTTTTCCAAAAGACCGGTATATTTTTTATGTTTATGATAGGCTAAATTAAGGCGGGACTGATAAAGTAAAGACTCTCCTATGCTCATATTTTTAAAGGGAGATACGGATAAGTTTTTGAGGTGGAGAGGAAACTTTGTGCGGGGTTATTAAATTGCCGAAAGTTTTTGGAAAGGGGCGCGGGAGAAAGCCTTTTTTCAAAAAGATTTCCACCGCGAAAACTTTCGCATAAAGGTTTCTCAGCGAGACCCTTTTTTCAAGAAAACTAAAAATGGAGGCAAAAAAATATGGAACTTAAAGAAATTTACAAACCGAAAATCGACGCCGCGCCGAACGCGGACGGCATAATTTCGGAAGGCGGCTTTCGTTTGACGGTTATTTCGGACGGGCTTTTCAGGGTGGAGATTGACGACGGGTGCGAATTTTTAAATTTGCCGTCGCAGAGCGTTTGGCGCAGAGACTTCGGTAAGACGGCTTTTAAAGCGGAAAGGCTCGGCGCGAAAATCCGCATAGAAACGGACAGGGCGGTTTTGATTTTCGACAAGAGGCTGAATACGTTTAAGATTCTCTTGAAAGCGGAAAAAAATAGCGCGTCGGGTATGTTTTTAAACTGCGGCAATTTAAAGGGTACGCGGCGGACTCTCGACGGCGCGGTAGGCGCGGTCAAGCTTGGGCGCGGCGTTATGTCGAAAAAAGGGATTGCCGCTTTCGACGACAAAAAGTCGCTCGTTCTCCGCGAGGACGGAATGTTGGAAAAGCGCGGCGCGTCAAGGCGTATGGATTTGTATATATTCGCCTACGGGAGCGACTATTCCGCCGCGCTCGTGAATTTTTACCGTCTGACGGGACAAAACCCTTTGCTACCGCGTTTCGCTCTCGGCAATTGGTGGAGCCGTTATCACGAATATACGGCCGAGGAATATCTTTCGCTTATGAAAACCTTCCGCGACAACGGCATACCGTTTTCCGTCGCGACGGTTGATATGGATTGGCACGTTACCGACATTTCCAAGGAATACGGTAGCGGTTGGGCGGGTCAGACGGGTTGGACGGGCTACACATGGAACAGAGAGCTGTTCAAGGACCCGATCGCGTTTTTGAAGGAATTGAAGGATGCGGGTTACAAGGTTACGCTGAACCTGCACCCGGCCGACGGCTGCCGCGCCTACGAGGATTACTACGGCGCGATAGCCGATTATATGGGCGTCGATAAGGAACAAAAGGAGCCGGTGCGGTTCGATATGACAAATCCGCGTTTTATCAACGCGTACTTCGAGTTTTTGCACTATCCTTTGGAGCGCGAGGGAGTTGATTTTTGGTGGATAGATTGGCAGCAGGGAAAAAAGACCGCGGTAGACAATCTCGACCCGCTCTGGCTTTTAAATCACTATCACACTCTCGACAACGCCAAGAACGACTTGCGTCCGCTCATTCTCTCACGGTATGCGGGTATAGGCAGTCACAGGTATCAGGTCGGCTTTTCGGGCGATACGTACATAAGCTGGCGTATGCTGAATTTTATGCCGTATTTTACGACGGTCGCGGCGAATATCGGTTTCACGTGGTGGAGTCACGACATAGGCGGGCATCATTTCGGCAAAAAGGACGGCGAGTTGTATCTGCGCTGGTTGCAATCGGGCGTATTCGGGCCGATAATGCGTCTGCACGGCACGAAGAACCGATTTATCGACAAGTCGCCTATGAAATACCGCGCCGACATAGCCGGATACGCCGTGAAATTTTTGCGGCTCAGGCATAAATTGATACCGTACATATACACGATGAACTATCTCAGCCACGCGAAGGGCGAGCCGCTTTGCAAGCCTATGTATTACGCTTACGGAAATCCCGAGTTTTACAAGAAAAAGTATAGAAATATCTATATGTTCGGAACGGAGCTCCTCGCCGCGCCGATTACCAAACCTGCGGACAAAGCGTCGAAAACGGGATTATCTTACGCCGAGGCGTTTTTGCCCGAGGGCGCGTGGACGGACATATTCACGGGGCGCGTCTATACCGCCGGCAAAGAGGGCGCGGCGGTGCGTATGTACAGGGATTTGGAAAGTATTCCCGTACTGGCGAAGGAGGGCGCGATTTTGATCACGGACGAAAAAGCCGAGACCGACACGTCCAACCCTTCGGATTTGCGCGTTACGCTATTTCCCGGGAGGGACAATGATTTCACGCTCTACGAGGACGACGGCGAAAGTATGCGCTATAAGGACGGCGCGTGCGTTACGACGGAATTTTCTCTTCGCGGGGGAAGAAAAGACTTTACTCTGAAAATCAAGGCGCCCGAAGGCGACGTTTCGCTGATTCCGTCCGGCAGAAAATACGCCGTCGCGGTAAGGAACGCTCTGTCGGCGGACGTCTCCGCGCGCGTCTTGAAAGCAAGACACGAGATTTTCGCGCACGTCATGAAAATTGAGAGCGGGACTGCCGCAAATATTACGAAAACCGGAAACGAAACTACTGCGGACACGTTAAAATCGTTAAACGGAATTTCAGCGCACGCCGTTAAAGCCGGATGCGGGCTTTTCGCGGAAACGTATAAGAAAGACAGCGCGCTGGTTATAGAAATCGCGGGCGCGGACGCGTTTTCTGACATAGAAATCGTTTTTTCGAACGTCGTATACCGAGCGGACGACAAGGACGCCTACGTCTTTTCGGTCTGGGACCGCGTCGAGACGGACGTAACCAAAAAGAATATATTTTACAAGCTGTACAAGAGAAAAGGGATAACGTTGCAAAGAGGACTGAAAAAAATAATCAAGGAAAAAGACTTTTTTAATTGAAACGAAACGGCGGGAGCGAGGGGATCTTTTGTAAGATTTAAGCGGGGGAACCATTTTCACAACAAGATTTTCCCCGCGCAATTTTCAAAAAGAAAAAATTCCGCCGCGTCCGTTTTCTTTGATTTTCTTTAAAATTTAGAATTTTTTGCCGTATTATGTTTGACTATTATTTTATTTGCGTATATAATTATTTATACGTATTATTTTAGGTTTATATACGCCGGCTTTATCTCGCCCGGCGGTAAGGCGGTTATTTATTACGCTCGGTTTATTCGGAGGCTGAAAAAAGGTGTCAAAGAAGAAAGCAAAAATTCAATTGATAATATTGAGCATATTTATAGCGCTGTTCGGCGTATCGTGCGTTTTGCAGTTTCCCGCCGGCGATTACGACTATAAGGGTTTCGCGCATATAATCAAGCTCGGCTTGGATCTAAAGGGCGGCGTGTACGCCGTATTCGACGTAACCGAGAGCGACGCGACGGAGACCGCCGTCAACGCGACGATCGACAACCTGCAAAGAATGCTGTCGAGTAAGGGCTACACCGAGGCGAATGTCGTCAGACAGGGTGCGCAGGGCAATTATCAGATAAGAGTAGAGGTGCCCGACGTCGAGGATCCGCAGACGATTTTCGATTTGATAGGCAATCCCGCTTATTTGGAATTTAAAATCCCCGTAGACGAGGATCCCGACGCGGAGCCTTACATTACGGGCAAGCACGTGACGGACGCATACGCGGGATTTGATCCCGAAACGACTGCTCCCGTAGTCGTTTTGAAGTTAAACGCCGAGGGCGCGGAGTTGTTCAAGCAGGCGACGACGGACAGACAGGGCAACAAAATAGGCATTTATGTCAACGGCAAGGAGATAGCCAGTCCGAACGTCGAATCGATTATAAGCAACGGCACGGCGACTATTACGGGCGTGGGTGACTACACGGCTTGTCAGGCGCTCGCGTTGCAGATACAGAGCGGCTCGTTCAGCGTCACGCTGGAAACCGTCGAGAACCGCGTGATAAGCCCGACACTGGGCGTAAACGCGATCACTATGAGCGTCATAGCGGGCGCGATAGGTATTTTGCTCATCGTCGCGTTTATGCTGTTCTTTTACAGATTGTTGGGCGCGGCGGCGTCCGTCGCGCTTTCGGCCTACGTGGTGCTCACGATAATGGTTTTGGGCGTATTTCCGTGGGTTCAGCTCTCGCTCTCCGGTATCGGAGGTATTGTTCTCGGCATAGGTATGGCGGTGGACGCCAATATTATCATATTCGAGAGGATAAAGGACGAATACGAAAAGGGCAAGCCTATCCCCGCTTCGGTTAATATCGGCTTTAAACGCGCCGCGCGCGCGATTATCGACTCGAACATAACGACGATTATAGGCGCGTTAGCCCTGCTTCTGCTGGGTCCCGCGTCTCTGCAAAGTTTCGCGGTGACGCTTATGATAAGCATCGTGCTGTCATTATTTACGGCTCTGGTTCTGACGCGGCGCGTAGTCAAGCTGTTCCTCGTTTTGAACAACAAGAACGCCAAGCTTTACAACCTCAGAACCGAGAACGACGGTTTCGGCAAATTGCACAATTTCGTCGAAAAGGTTAAGAATTTCAAGATTACCGAAAAATACAAAAAATTGTTTATCGCTCCCGCCGCCGCCGTGCTTATAGCAGTCGTAATGTTCGCCGTATTTTCCATCGTCGAAAACGACGCGCTGAGGGGAATGAATTTGGGCATAGATTTTACGGGCGGAACCATACTTTCAGTCGATTTGAGCGGTGTCGGCGGGCTTGACGTAAACGACGACGCGGTATACGGCGCGGAATCGGAATATATACGCGGCGTGGTTACGGACGAGGGCTACAGAGTCAGTCTTATCCAAAGAGCGGACGGCAACGTTATTCAGGTCAGATACCAAAACGACGACGCGGACGGCAACGACAGAATAACCGCCGCCCTCTACGCGCATTACGGCGAGGAGTACGGCGAGGCGAGCGTAAGCGCTACGGACTTCTCAACCTATTTCATAAGCGCGTCGGCGCGTTCCGACCTCCTCTTGCAGGCATTGGGAGCGGTTGCCGTCGCTTTGCTTGCGACGTTGCTTTATATAGCGTTCCGTTTCAAGCTCCGCTACGGACTCGCGGCGGTGCTGGCTCTCATTCACGACGTGATACTGCTTGTCTCTCTGACGGTCATATTCCGCATACCGGTCAACGCCTCGTTTATAGCCGCTCTGGTCACGATTATCGGCTACGCGATTAACGACGTCATAGTCATATTCGACCGCGTAAGGGAAAACATTTCGCTGCTTGAAAACAAGAGTAAATACGACCCGTTTAAGGTCGCGAACGTTTCGATAGGCGAGACCGCGACGAGAACATTGTATACTACCGTTACCACGCTTATTACAATCGTTATGCTCGCGATTTTGGGCGGAAGCACGATGAGCGAATTCGCCCTGCCGATTATAATCGGACTTTTAGTGGGTTTCTATTCCTCGCTGTTCGTCGCGCCGTCAATTTGGGCGCTGTTCATAAGAGACGAAATGAAACGCGCCGCCGTGAAAAAGCGCGCGAACGCGGATATTTCCACGCTGTCCTCCGTCGAGAAAATGAGTCTTGCGGCGGCGGGAACGGGAGGCATGTCGGCCGCCATCGCGGTTGAGAACGTTCCGAACGGTGCGGATTTCGGCGAAACCGAAAAACCGACCGCCGACTCCGCCGCGAAAAACGAGAGCGCAGGATCCGCGGGAGTCAAGCGGCGATACAATTACGTCAGGAATTATAAAAAGAAAAAGTAAAAAACGGTAAAATTAAAAAAATGCCTTTCGTCGCGGAAGGCTTTTTTTGTAGGAAACGGCTTTAAGTATGGATATAAGCTATAAAAAAAGGAAAACTAACGACGAAAGCCTCGTCGCTTCGCTTGCGGAAAGCACGGGGCTGTCAAGGCTTGCCGCCGACCTTCTCGCGTCGCGCGGGATAGAAACGGAGGAGGATGCGAAACGTTTTTTGAATCCTTGCGCGGCGGATTTTTTGGATCCGTTTCTGATGCCCGATATGCGCGCCGCCGTCGAAAGGATAGAGCGTGCGCTCAAAAACCGCGAGAAAATAGTCGTCTACGGCGATTACGATTGCGACGGCGTTTCGGCGGCGGCGATTCTGTACGATTTTTTTAGGGATAAGACCGAGACGTCCTATTATATTCCGTCGAGGAAGGACGGCTACGGACTGAGCGCGGCGGCGATAGACAAGATTGCCGAGAGCGTGTTTCCCGATCTCATAATTACCGTAGACTGCGGCGTTACGTCCGTCGGGGAAGTCGAATACATAAAGGAGCTTGGAATCGACGCGATAATCACAGACCATCACACGCCGCAGGACGCCCTTCCCGACGCGCCCGTGCTGAATCCCAAGGTCGGAGGCTACGGAAACGAGCTTTGCGGGGCGGGCGTCGCGCTGAAGCTTGTCGAGGCTCTCGCGGGCTTTAAGGAAGCCGAGCGTTATATGGATATAGCGGCGATAGCGACGGTGGGCGACATGGTGCCCCTAACTGGCGAGAACCGCGCTATAACCGCGCTGGGACTTGAAAAGATGAACGTGAAAAGCAATATACGGAAGGGCTTAAAAAACCTCTTTTCCAGCCTGAAATTGGATAAAATTACGGCGTCCGACATAGCCTTCACAATTGCTCCGCGTTTGAATGCCGCAGGGCGCATGGGGCTTGCGGACAGAGCGTTGGAGCTTTTGGTGTCCGAGGACTATTTCAACATCGAATGTCTTATAAAGGAGCTTAACGCGGACAACGCCGAGAGACAGACCCTGCTTTCCGACGTCACGGACGACGTCTACGAAAGACTTTTAGAGGAGGATTTGAACGCGTCCCGCTGTATCGTTCTCGCCGACGCGAGGTGGGACGGCGGCATACTCGGTCTGGCGTGTTCGAAGACGGCGGGCGAATTCAACCGTCCCGCGCTCCTTTTCACCGAAAAGGACGGCGTTTTAAAGGGTTCGGCGCGAAGCGTAGAGGGCATAAACATATTTGAAGCGCTGTCTGGTTGCAAGGGGCTTTTTACGGCTTTCGGCGGACACGCGCAGGCGGCGGGCGTAAGCTTGCCGCGCGAAAATTTCGCGGCGTTCAAGCAAAAAATCAACGAATATATGCGCAAATACGGAAACAAACCCTTTCTGCCCTCCGCAGTATACGACGCAGCGCCTAAGGAAAAGCCCGATTTGGAGACGGTCAGAGAATTGCGCGCGCTCGAACCTTTCGGCGAGGGTAATCCCCGTCCGGTGTTTTGGTTTAAAAACCGCGAGATGCGCTTTACGCGCATAAAGGGCACGTCGCATATAAAGGAGCGAAGCGGAACTTTCGAGACGGTCGGCTTTAATATGGCGGACGGCGCGGAGCTTCTAAACAGCCTCGCCGAAAAAAATCTGTTCGCGACGGCGGACTGCTGCGCGTACAATAACGCGGAGTACGTCAAAGCGGTCATACAATGCTGTTACGCCTCGCCGCCCGAGGAATGTTTCGACAAGGTTCGTCTTTTAGAAGCGTATCTGTCCGCCGCTGCGGCGAACGGGCGCAATTTAATTGTTCAAAACGGCGAAGAAATAAACGGCGCGAATTCTCCTAACGGCGGGGACGGAAACGGTTCGCTTACCCAAAACGGCAATATCGCATGCGGCGCAAATTCTCCGAACGGTAAGGACGAAAGAGGTTCTCTTATTCAAAATGATAAAAATGCGGGAAAAAACGTTTCCGAGCGCGTAAAACGTTTTGAAAAGGACGGCGTTTCCGATATAATAAAGGACACTGATGAGATTTACGGCACGGCGTTCGTCGCTTTCGACGACCGCACCGCCGCGGAATTTTATAAAAAATTCCGTTCCGAATGCGATAAATTACTGCTGTTTTGCTACCGTGCGCCGGAATCGCGTAATCCGTATAACCGCCTGTTTTTATCGCCTAAGGATTTAAGGTTCAATTATTACGGCAGGGTCGTCTATCTCGACAAGCCGCTTTTCGATCCGACGGCTTATTCGTCCGCGCGCGGAATATTCGTCTGTAGCGGAGAGAATCCGTTAGACGGCGCGCTTAGGTCGATCGGTTTGAACGGCGAGCGCATAAGGGAGCTTTATATCCGCATACGCGGCGGCATAAACGGCGGCGCGGAGGGGCTTCGCGGAATTTATTCGCAGTCGGCGGGCGACAAAAAATTTTCATATACGGAATTTGTCGCGGCTTTCGCCGTATTTTACGAGCTAGGGCTTATAGAAACGGGTAAAAACGGCGTTAAACTGAACGAAAAAAAGACGGATTTGGAAAATTCTTCTGTATACCGTAAATGTACCCGCACGGCGGACGGAGAAAGCGGAAAATAAAAGAACAAAAAATAACCGAAAATAATAGGAGTAATTAAAAAGACGGTAAAAACGGCTGAAACAGTGGGAAACGGTAAAAAGCGGTGCAAAAGCGGTAAAACGATATATAGAACGATGAAAAAATGACGGGAGAAAACGATAGAAAAGCAATAAAAAAACTATGAAAAAACCGCAAAAAGACGAAAAAACGATTGAAAAATGATAAGAAACTACAAAAAAACAGTGAAAACGATAGAAAAGCAATAAAAAACGGCAAAAAACGATAACAAACAATAAAAATCGCGGGCGGTACGCGCCGCGCGTTTTCCGAAAAGAAAAAATTATGGACTTCGACGCTTTGATTGAAAGACTGAAAAGCATTTACGGCAAGCGTGATTTTGAAAAAATCATGACTGCTTTTGAGTTTGCCGAAAAAGCGCACAGAGGTCAAAAACGCGCCTCGGGCGAGGATTATTTTGCACATCCCTGCGCCGTCGTTGACATTCTCATAGATATGAAAATGGATGTGACCACGGTAATGGCGGCGTTTCTTCACGACGTTTTGGAGGACACAGCCGTAACCGACGCGGAAATGGCGGCGAAATTCGGCGGCGAAATCGTTACGCTAGTAAAGGGCGTAACCAAGTTCGACAAACTGAAATTCGCCAACAAAATAGACGAGGAGGCGGAGAACCTCCGAAAAATGTTTTTGGCGATAGCCGAGGACATACGCGTCGTCATAATCAAGCTTGCCGACCGCTTGCATAATATGCGCACCCTTATGAGCAAGCCCGAGGAGAGCCGCCGTCACACGGCGATGGAAACTCTGGAAATTTACGCGCCGTTCGCGGGGCGTCTCGGTATGTCGCAGATTAAGGTGGAGCTCGAGGATCTCGCCATGTACTATCTCTATCCGATCGAGTACGCCGACCTCAAAGCGCGCGTGCAGGCGAAGCTGACCGAGCGGCAGGAATTTATAAACAAGGTCTGCGCGGAAATCAAAGTTCGCCTAAACGAGATGGAAATAGACGGCGACGTGTACGGCAGACCCAAGCATTTTTACAGTATTTTCAACAAAATGCGCCGACAAAACAAAAAATTCGAGGAAGTTTACGACCTCATCGCCGTCCGTGTCATCGTAAACAACATCAAGGACTGCTACGCCGTTCTGGGCGTCATTCACACAATGTGGACGCCCGTCCCCGGCAGGTTCAAGGACTATATCGCGATGAAGAAGGCGAATAACTATCAGTCCCTGCACACGACCGTATTCACGAAGTTCGGCGCGCTTTTCGAAATTCAAATCCGAACTAGGGAAATGCACGAAATAGCGGAGTACGGCATAGCGGCGCATTGGAAATATAAGAATCCGAAAGCCTTAGACGACGCGGAATACGGCGAGCGGCTGAATTTCATAAAAGGCTTTATGGAGGCGGAGGTCAGTCTCACCGATAACAAGGAATTTTTGGACATCGTGAAGACGGACATAGGTCAGCACGAGCTTTTGGTATTCACTCCCAAGGGTAAGGTCGTAGACCTCCCCGTAGGTTCTACGGGCATCGACTTCGCCTACAATATCCACAGCGAGCTTGGCAACAAATGCGTGGGTATTAAGATCAACGAAAAAATGGTTCCAATAGAGACAAAACTTCAAAGCGGCGACGTCGTCGAGGTCCTGACCAGCGCGAATTCGAAAGGGCCTAGCCGCGACTGGCTGAAAATCGTGCGCACGACGGGCGCGAAGTCCAAAATACATCAATTCTTCAAACGCGAAATGAAGGATGAGAACATAAAAAAAGGCAGGGAAATGCTCGAAAGCGAGGCGCGCCACAAGGGCTATTCCTTTTCGGAGCTGCTTGTCGGCGGACGAGACGAAGTGATGAAGCGCTATATGTTCACATCCGACGACGATATGCTCGCCTCCGTCGGCTACGGCGGAATGAGTACCAAACAGATACTGTTCAAGCTCATAGAGCATTACAAAAAAGAAAAGAAAAACGAGTACAAGACCTTGGGCGCGGACGCCGCCCTGTCCGTCGATAAAAAGGACGCGGTCGGCGGCGTTATGATAGGCGGCTACAACGAAAAAAACGCGAGATTCGCGAGTTGCTGCAACCCTCTGCCGGGAGACGCCATCGTCGCTTATATAAGTAAGGGCAAGGGCGTGGCGGTGCACCGCTCGGACTGCTCCAATCTCAAAGGGCTTGACAAAGAGCGCATACGCGCGGTCGAATGGCCCGCCGTCATCTCCCACGATCTTACCGCCAATATACGCGTTACCGTCTTGGACAGAAAGGGCGTTTTTTCCGAGATTTCATCGCTCATAAACGCACTCGGTTTTTCGCTCGATTCGTTCAGCGGAAGTCTGACGGGCACGGATGCGGCGGGCGTTGCCAAGGGCGATATAAAATTCACCGTCAAAATCAAAAGCATGGAAGAGCTGACCAGCCTGCTTAATAAGCTGCGAAGCGCAAAAGACGTTATAGACGCTCAAAGATTTTGAGGTTTTGTTTTTGTTGCAAAATATGCGGCGAAAAATCGCATTTAAACGGCTAAATGCGATCAATTCATCTATTTTTATGCTATTTTTTTTAATTCTTTAAAAAAGCGGCGTACTAAGCGGTGTATGGCGGGTATTATATTAACGGGTTTTTAACCGTGTTAATTCGTATATGTTCCGAAATATTGAAGTTTTTTGGAAAGGGGCGCGGGGGAAAGCCTTTTGTTCACAAAAGGTTTCCCCCGCATAGTCTTTTAAAAAATATGAAAATCCCTTCTCCCGAAAAAAGGAATTTGCAATGGAATCTATAAAAAGGAATTTGCAATGGAATCTATAACTGTTGTTAACGCGGTATTGTCCGAGAACACGTATATCGTGTACGACGCGGATACGTTGCGCGGTTTTCTAATCGACCCCGGATCCGACGGGCGGAAAATCGAAGCGGCGGCGGCGCGCAAAGGCGTCAAAATCGAGGCGGCGCTGCTCACGCACGGACATTTCGACCACGCGCTCTCCGCCGCGTATTTTCAGGCGAAGGGCGTCAAAATATACGTAAGCAAGGCGGATGCGGACAAAATAGAGGGGCATAGCTTTGATATGAGCCGCTTTTTCGGCAGGGAGTTCGTTACTCTCACGGCGGATTGCGTATTTGATTGTGATTATTTAAACGGCTTCGATGTGAAAGCCGCCGGCGGGTCTTTAAACGTTTCCGATATGAAAAATACGGGGAAAGAGCGGGAATTTATGTCGGTTTCGGACGGCGGTTTTTTAAACGTTGCGGGTATGAAAGCAGGGGTTATTTATACGCCGGGACATTCCAGGGGAGGCGTCTGTTTTTATTTTGAAAAAGAGGGCGTTCTTTTTTCCGGCGACACGCTGTTTTCGGACGGCATAGGCAGGAGCGACTTTTCGGACGGCGATTTTTTGAAATTGAAGGAGTCTATAACCGCCAAGCTGTTTTCTTTGCCTGACGAGACGGTCGTCCGTCCCGGGCACGGCGAAGCCACCGCGATAGGACTTGAAAAGCGCAATAAGACTTTGTTTTCATAATATTCCGAGAATAAAACGAGCGAGTTAAACAAAATGAACGAATTGGTTTTAAATGCGGAGAAGATCCACACGACGCTTATGGGCGCGGAAAGAATAAAAAGAAATCTGCGTTTGCCGGAGGTGGACGTAGACGGAGTCGTTGAATTTTGCAAGGATAAAATCAAAGACGGACGGAGCCGTTTTTATAGGCGAGGGAAAAATTGGTATGTCGAAATCGAGGATATAATCATAACGGTGAACGCGCGCGCTTTTACTGTAATAACGGCGCACGGGGGAAATCGGCCGGGAGAATAGATCGGAAATCTGCACGCGTGAAAGAAAACGGCGGCGTTACGGAAAAAATACCGCCGGCACGGCGCGGGAAGTTTGCGAAAGAATTGGAAAGAATTGCAAGAGTCGATAAGAGTTTATGAAAGTTTTTATACGGAACAACGTCGGAGATACGGAAAAATGCTTTTAGTGTGCCGGGAGGAATTCGCGAACGAATTGCGGGAATTGATAAGAGCCTTTGAAAATGCGGGCGCGTCGGAGAAATTAGACGACTGCCGCGCGGAAATCGACTGCGTTTACGAAAACGGCGAATTGACCGCGAGGGTCGAATATTACCGCGCTTATAAGGACGAAAAACCGTCGGGGAAAACGGAGTATAACGGCGTTAACATAAACGGCGGATTGGCGGAAAAAACCGAATGCGGCAACGTTCAAAAAAGCGGCGAGGCGGCGGAAACGGAATACGAAAAAACGACTCTTATTTTGCGCGAAGCGGCATGCGTCGGGGCGATCGAGGTTAAACGCAAGACGAAAAGAATGCTAAAAAGGATTTTTTACGACGCGCTCTCGAAGCTTACGGGAGAAAATCTGCCTTACGGCTCGCTTACGGGTATCCGTCCCACAAAACTCGCCTACGAAATTTTAGAAAACGGCGGCGGCTACGAATATGCGGAGCGGGAAATTTCCGAAAAACCCTCTTACGAAATTTTGAAAAAGAATCAGGACGGCGGCGGATATAAATACGCCGAGCGCGTTCTCGCCGAATATTTCCGCGTGTCGGAGATAAAAGCGCGCCTGATTACGGAAATTATAAAAAATCAGGCGGGAATTTACGAGAAAAATCCGACGCTTTACGACGTTTACGTAAATATTCCGTTTTGTCCTTCGCGCTGCTCGTACTGTACGTTTTTGACCGCAGACATAAAACGCGCCGCAGGACTTATCGAACCGTATACAGAATATCTTTTGCGCGAACTGGATTTGGCGTTTGAAATCTCGGGCGGCGCGTGCAACGCGTTATATATCGGCGGCGGCACGCCCACTGCCGTAGACTGCAAAACGCTTGAAAAAATCTTAAAGAAGGCGGCGAAGTTTTCTTTCCGCGAATTCACGGTCGAGGCGGGCAGACCAGACACCGTAACCGCCGAAAATCTCGCTCTGATAAAGGATTACGGCGCGGCGCGAATCTCCGTCAATCCGCAGTCCTTCAACGAGCGGACGCTCGGCATAATCGGCAGAAGCCACGGCGAAAAACATATTTACGACGCGTTCGCGCTTGCGGAACGTTTCGGTTTTTCAATCAACGCGGATATAATCGCTATGTTGCCCGGCGAGAGCGTGGATGATTTTTTGTATACCGTAAACCGCGCGGCGGCGCTTGGACCGCAAAATATCACCGTGCATAACCTTGCGCTAAAAAGGGGCAGTGGCCTTGTTTCGAGCAATTTTAAGCACGGTGCCGCCGCGGACGCGGGCGGCGATAACTGCGGCGGCTTTGCCGGGCGCGTCGGCGGAACGGCGCGAACGGTTTCGACGGTTCAGACGCAAGCGGAGCTTATGACGGACGGCGCTTACTCGCTTTTAAAGGATGCGGGTTATTCGCCCTATTATATGTACCGCCAAAAGTATATGTCTGGGAACCTTGAAAATTGCGGTTATGCAAAGCCCGGCTTTGCCTGCGCGTATAATATAGACGTTATGGAAGAAACTCACTGCGTTATGGCGGTCGGCGCTGGCGCGATTTCTAAACGCGTAACGTCCGGCGGCAAAATCGACCGCCAAGCCAATATCAAAGACGTCAAGGGATATATGCAATGCTTTTCGGAATTATACGCTAAAAAGAGAAGGTTTTTTTCAGATTAATGCGGAGGGAGATTTTTTGTTTTTTTCAGATTACGCGGGGAAAACCTTTTGTGAACAAAAAGACTTTTATTCGCGCTCCTTTCAGAAAAACTTCGGTAATATATTTCAAATTAGCTTCGCTTTACGAACAACGCGTAAAGCCGCCTTTTAAAAAGACGCGCCGCGCCGGGCGCGAGGAGTATTCTTTTTTGTTTATGCGGGAGAAATCTTATTTGTAAAAAAAGACTTCTCCCGCATAAATTTTAAAATAAAAAACAACGTAAAATAAATTCACTTTTTTCAAAAAAACTATTGACAAATTCGAATATTGTGATATAATGATTACGTTGATAATGAGTTATTGTTTAAGTTTGGCGCATTTCGGAGGGAAAATGGATAATTCAAATCAAAATACTATGAATAAAGCCTGCGTCGGATTGCAGGGAATACCAGGCGGAGTCAGAAATACGACTTTGACGGTCAACGGTTACACGCGCGCTTTGAGCGGGGGATTTAACGTGCCTTACGGTTGCGGTTATCCGTATCCCGGCTATCCGTATCCCGCGCCCGATCGGGGAGTATACGGGAGCGGCGCGTATCCGTATCCAGGAGGCTATCCGGTTCAGCCTTACGGCTATCCTTACTATTCTTACGGTTATCCGTACCCTCCGTATCCTTACGTTGTTTATCCTTATGCCGGCGGTTATCCGGGCGGCTGTTATTTTCCGCGTCCGGGATATCCCATAGCGGTGTCGGGTGCGCCTTTTTTGCCGGGAACGTCCGATAAGGCTCAATTTACCGCCGCGCATACGCAGACTTATGCCGTTCGGCAAGCGGTTGAGAAATCGGTTGAGGGCGATGAGGAGAGCGGTGCCGCCGTTGCGGCTTGCGCCGTAGGGGTTATTCCTAAGAAGAAAAAATCGGTAAGCGTATTTGGTGCCGTTTTGGAAGCGTTTCTCGTCGTCGCGCTTTTCGGCGGTGCGTCGGCTCTGCTGTATTTTTCGAACGCCTTATGGTATGGGTACGCGATAGTCGTTTTCGCCGCTCTCCTCGTCTTTATTTCATATTCGGACCGCAGTAAGTTTTT